>NZ_JAIMBW010000001.1:319444-638888 GCF_019195455.1 Gymnodinialimonas phycosphaerae
AGGGCGGCGTCATGGTGGCGGATACGATCCGCACGGTCGACCCCACGATCAACCTGCGGACGGTCCATGCCTCCACCGGCAAGGTGGCACGGGCAGAGCCTGTGGCGGCGTTGTACGAGCAGGGGAAGGTGGCCCATGTGGGCACCCACGCTGAACTGGAAGATGAGATGTGCAAGATGGCGTTGACGGGATACGAGGGCCAAGGCTCTCCTGACCGAGTGGATGCGCTGGTCTGGGCGCTGACAGAGGGCATGTTGGTGCCCGCCAAGAACCGGCTGAACCCCGGTATTCGCAACCTTTGACAACAACCTAGACAGGTCGCCATCGGCGATTTGAGACCGGGAGGCGCAGGCCTGCCCGTTCTTTTTGTATGACTTGAGGAGAGGCTCATATGGTATTGGATTTCCTAAAGAAATCTACACCCGCGGCACCAGAGGCGAAGGCCTCTGCGAGTGCAAAGCTGGCGGTCTGGGGATCGTCCGGCCGCGTGGTGTGGAGCCCCCGGGACGTGGGGTCACTGACCAAGAACGGCTTTCTGGGAAACCCGGTGGGCTTCCGTGCGGTCAAGGTGATTGCCGAAGCCGCAGCGGCTTTGCCGGTGATCTGCCGTGACGCAGAGCGCCGTTATGAGGCACATCCCGTCCTAGCGCTGTTGGGGCGCCCGAACGCGGGTCAGACCCGGGCCGATCTGCTGGAGGCCGCCTTCGCGCAGCTGATGCTGTCGGGCAATGCCTATGTGGAAGCGTTGATGCCGGAAGAGGGCTATCCGGCAGAGCTTCACGTGCTGCGATCCGACCGAATGAGCCTGATCCCCGGTGCCGATGGCTGGCCCAAGGCCTATGACTACACGGTCGGGGCGCGGTCGCATCGGTATCCGGCGGAGTTGATCTGCCACATTCGCAATTTCCACCCCCAGGACGACCACCACGGATTGGCGCCGATCCAGGCGGCGGCGACGGCGATTGATGTGCACAACTCGGCGGCGCGATGGTCCAAGGCGCTGTTGGACAACGCTGCGCGTCCCTCGGGTGCCATTGTTTACAACGGCCTGGAGGGGTCTGGCACGATGAGCCAGGACCAGTTCGACCGCCTCCAGATGGAGTTGGAAAGCCACCACCAGGGCGCGCGCAATGCCGGGCGTCCGATGCTGCTGGAGGGCGGACTGGACTGGAAGCCAATGGGGTTCAGCCCCTCTGACATGGAATTCCAGAAGACCAAGGACGCCGCCGCGCGCGACATCGCACTGGCCTTCGGCGTGCCGCCGATGCTGCTGGGAATCCCCGGCGACGCGACCTACGCCAACTACGCCGAGGCCAATCGAGCGTTCTATCGCCTGACGGTCCTGCCGCTGGCGCAGAAGGTTTGGGCATCGATGTCCTATTGGCTTTCTGGGCTGACGGGCGATGTGGTGGAGGTCACGCCTGACCTCGACGGTGTACCCGCCTTGTCCGCCGAGCGCGAGGCGCAGTGGCGCCGCGTCAGCGAGGCCGCATTCCTGACAGACGCCGAAAAGCGTCGGATGTTGGGCCTGTCGGAGCAGCCGGAGGAATGAGCGTGACACGCCCTGCAGGCGGCTCTCGCTATCTGTACGCGCCATTTGACGCTGCCAACGCGCAGATCGAAGCGAATGAGCGGGTGCAGCAAGAGAGATGGGCCGCCTTGGCGTTTCGCCTCGAAGGAATCGAGGTGGCGCTTCAACGGCTGGAAAAGCGCCTATGGCTCGCCGTTTTCGGCGTGGTCTCGGTGATCCTTGCGCAGGGGATCAGCCAGCTACTTAACTTGAACGTCGGCGTTTAGGAGATTGATATGAATGCATTCTCGGCAAGTGGACTGGAAGTGAAATTCCAGAAGTTCGACAGGGATCTGACCCTTGACGATGAATTCGTCATCGAGGGCTACGCCTCGCTGTTCGGCGCAAAGGACCAGGGCGGCGACGTCGTGGAAAAGGGCGCCTATGCAAAGTCGTTAGGGGACGGTCGCAAGGTCAAGATGCTGTGGCAGCATGACCCGAACGAACCCATCGGTATCTGGGACGAGATCCGCGAAGACGAGCGCGGACTCTACGTGAAGGGGCGGCTGCTGGAGACCGTGGCGCGCGCCCGTGAGGCGGCTGCGCTAACCCGCGCGGGTGCGATTGACGGGCTATCCATCGGGTATCGCACGGTGAAGTCCCACAAGAACGAGAGGGGCCTTCGGTGCCTTTCGGAAGTGGAGCTTTGGGAGGTGTCGCTTGTCACTTTCCCGATGCTTCCAGAGGCGCGTTTGGATGGCCGCGAGGGTAAATCCGACACGCTTCAAGACCTGGCGCAGGTGTTCGAGAACGCCCGCCAAACCCTGGCGGCCCGCAAGGCCCGCTGATCTCGGGCCCCCATGCCGGGGGTCAAACTCAACCACAAGGGAATTCTCATGACCGAGACCCACGAACGGGGCGCGGCCAGCGCTCCTATGGCTGAAGTCAAGACCGCGATCGGCGGATTCTTGAATGAATTCAACCAATTCCAAGACGACATGAATGCAAAATTTCAAAAGCAGGAAGAGCGTATCGCTATGCTGAACACCAAGACAAACCACTTCGCACGCCCCGCCTTGTCCGCGGACATCGACACCACCGCGCCGCACAAGCTGGCGCTGAAATCCTATCTTCGTTGCGGCGACGATGACGCGCTGCGGGGCCTGGAGCTGGAAGGCAAGGCGATGAACACCGCCGTCAATGCCGAGGGTGGCTACCTGGTCGATCCGCAGACTGCCGAGATGATCCAATCGGTTCTGCGGTCGTCCTCTTCGCTGCGGTCCGTGGCCAATGTGGTCAACGTCGAGGCGTCCTCGTTCGACGTGCTGATCGACAGCACCGACACGGGTGCCGGTTGGGCTGACGAAGTCTCCAACACGGCTGAAACGGATACGCCGAGCATCGAGCGTATCTCGATCCCGCTGCATGAGCTGTCCGCGTTGCCCAAGGCATCCCAGCGTCTGCTGGACGATGCGGCCTTCGACATCGAGGGCTGGCTGGCCGGTCGCATCGCGGACAAGTTCGCCCGTGCCGAAGCATCCTCATTCATCTCGGGTGACGGCGTGGGCAAACCCAAGGGTGTCCTGACCCACCCGACGGCTGATAACGGCAGCTGGACCTGGGGCAACCTTGGCTATGTCGCCACGGGAACCGCAGGCGATTTCGACGGCACCAACCCCGCCGACGCCATTGTCGATCTGGTCTACGCCCTGGGCGCCCGCTACCGGGCCAACGCCAACTTCATCATGAATTCCAAGACGGCTGGGGCCGTTCGCAAGATGAAGGACGCCGATGGCCGCTTCCTGTGGTCCGACGGTCTTGCCGCCGGTGAGCCCGCGCGCCTTATGGGCTACCCGGTCCTGATCGCCGAGGACATGCCCGACATCGCTGTTGACGCGATGGCAATTGCCTTCGGTGACTTTGGCGCCGGCTACACCATCGCCGAGCGTCCGGATCTGCGCGTGTTGCGCGATCCCTTCTCGGCCAAGCCCCATGTCTTGTTCTATGCCACCAAGCGCGTGGGCGGTGACGTGACGGACTTCGCAGCGATCAAGCTGATGAAGTTCGGCACCAGCTGATCTCAGATCATCGATCCTGCCCTGGCGCCCTCGGGGTGCTGGGGCGGGTGGGGCGTGCGTGCGGACCTTTGCGGGTCCAGCTGCGCGTCTCTCCGCATGAGCAGCGCGGAGGTCGGCGGCACGCCCCAGCCCTCTACTCCTATTCGTAATTTCCCGGAGATTTCAACATGATGATGGTCGAATTGACCTCCGTTCCCAGTGCATCCCTTCCGGTGAGTGCGCTGTCGGATCACCTGCGCCTGTCCTCCGGGTTTGCCGATGACGGCAGCCAGGATGCGCAGTTGGAAAGCTGCCTGCGGTCCGCCATGGCCGCGATCGAGGCACGTATCGGCAAGGTCCTGATGCAACGTCAGTTCGCACTGACGATGGTCTCCTCGCCGGTGTCGGCCAGCTACGCCTTGCCGATTGCCCCCGTCACCCAGATCGACTGCATCAAGTTGATCGCGCGCAACGGCGACGAGAGCGTCGTTGATGAGGCGCGCTACACGCTGCTGCCGGACGCCCATCGTCCCTGCATCGAAATGGTCGCGGGATCGTTTCCGATGCCTGCCAAAGGCGGCACCGTCGAGGTCACCGTGACGGCGGGATACGGGCCGGATTGGTCCAATGTTCCGGCGGATTTGCAGCGCGCGCTGCTGGTCTTGGCGGCTGAGTATTACGGCCAGGTCGACAGCGGATCGCGGCATATGCCCCCTCAGGTGACGGCGTTGATCGAGCCCTATCGGCAAATCCGCCTGCGGGGAGGCACGGCATGAGCATCCCGCATTTCAACCGAAAACTCGTGCTGGAGGCGCCCAATCGCGCAAGCGACAGCGCGGGTGGGTTTTCCGAGGTTTGGCAGGCGCTTGGCATCATCTGGGCCGAGGTCTTGCCCCGAGGCGCAGGGCGCGAGGTCGAGGCCTCTGAGCTGAAGCTGAAGATTACAGTTCGAGCTGTACCGCAAGGGGCGCCCTCGCGGCCCACGGCGGCGATGCGGTTTCGCGATGGCGACCGGATCTACCGCATCGAGGCGGTGACCGAAACGGATGCAGCAGGCCGCTATCTGGTGTGTTTCGCAAAAGAGGAGGTGGGCGCATGAGCTACGCCGCGACTGCCGCCTTGCAAGAGGCGGTCTATGCCAAACTGACATCGGATGCCGCCGTCGACACGTTAACCGGAGGCGCGATCTACGACGCGCTGCCGCCGGGTCCGGTGCCGACGATCTACGTGAGCCTTGGGCCGGAGCGGGTCCGCGATGCCTCGGACGTGGTGGGCGACGGCGCGGTCCATGACTTCCCGGTCATCGTCATCTCGGACGGGGCGGGGTTTCATACGGCCAAAACGATCGCTGCTGCGATCTCGGACGCGCTGAGCGACGCTGATCTGACCCTGTCCCGAGGGACCTTGACCGGCCTGAACTTCCTTCGCGCCCGCGCACGGCGGGTGGGGAATGGCCGCGAAATCGAGATCTGGTTTCGCGCCTACATTGATTCAAGTGATGCATGAGCTTCGCTTCACAAAGCACTGACAATAATGGAGAATCCCCATGACAGCACAGAATGGCAAGGACCTTCTCGTGAAGGTCGACATGGACGGCAACGGCGTGTTCGAGACGATGGCAGGCCTGCGTGCTTCGCGCCTTTCTTTCAACAGCGAAAGCGTTGACGTCACGAGCCTGGAGAGCACCGGCGGCTGGCGCGAACTGCTGCGCGGCGCGGGCGTGAAATCGGCCTCGATCAGCGGGTCAGGCATCTTCCGCGATGCCTCCACCGACGAGCGGGCGCGCGACATCTTCTTCGAAGGCGGCATGCCTGACTTCCAGGTTGTAATCCCCGACTTCGGCATCGTGGAAGGCGCTTTCCAGATCAGCTCCATCGAATATGCGGGCACACATGATGGTGAGGCGACCTACGAGATTTCCATGGCGTCCGCAGGCGCACTGACCTTCACGGCGATCTGATCATGGCGAACCCTTGGACCGGCGAAGTGGCGCTGACCCTGAACGGAGAGCGGCACATGGCAAAGCTGACGCTGGGTGCGTTGGCGGAGCTGGAAGAATGGCTTGGCGCGGGGTCCCTCACGCAGATGGTGGCCCGGTTCGAGGGGGACGGTCTGAAGTCCGCCGACGTGTTGGGGCTGGTCTGTGCTGGGCTGCGGGGTGGCGGATGGCGGGGCCAGATGGAGGACCTGATGGAGGCCGAGATCGACGGTGGCATCCTGGAGGCCGCGCGGGTGGCCGCGCGGCTTCTGATCCTAGCGTTCCGGCCCGTGCCGACATGAATGACGGACCTTCTGGCTTTGATTGGCCTGCGCTGATGCGCGTTGCTTTTCAAGGGCTTGGCCTGACGCCTGCAGCGTTCTGGGCGATGACCCCAACGGAATTCCTGATCCTGCTCGGCCCCGAGAACGGGGCCGCGCCTTTGCGTCGTGACGCATTTGACGCGCTTTTGGCGCGGTTCCCAGACAAGAGAGACGAGGACGGACATGACAGAGATGGATGACACTCTCAGCCGCTTTGATGCCGAGATTGCGGAGCTGGAGACGAGCCTTGCGGGCGCGACCTCCATGGCAGCGGCGTTCCAGGGCGAGCTGCGCGAGATGCAAGGCACGATGCTTTACACGGGGCGCGAAGTAAACTCGATGAGCCGAGCGATCGGCGGCGGATTGCGCCGTGCGTTCGATGGCGTTGTTTTCGACGGCATGCGCTTGTCCGACGCCCTTCAAAACGTGGCCTCGTCGATGATCGACGCGGCCTACAACACGGCGATGCGGCCGGTGCAAAACGCCTTCGGAACCGCGATCAGCAACGGCATGAATGGCCTTTTGAGCGGCATCTTACCGTTCGAGAAAGGCGGCGCGATCAGCCAGGGTCGGGTGATGCCCTTTGCACGCGGTGGCGTGGTCAGCAGCCCCACGACCTTCCCGATGCGCGGGGGAACGGGCCTGATGGGCGAGGCGGGGCCGGAAGCAATCATGCCGCTGCGCCGTGGCGCGGACGGAAAACTTGGCGTTGCGGCTGCGGGCGGCGGCGGCTCGGTGCACGTCACGATGAACATCACCTCGCCCGATGTGGCCGGGTTCCAGCGGTCCTCCAGCCAGGTAGCCGCGCAGATGCAACGTGCCTTGGCGCGTGGCCAACGTAATCGGTAAAGGGGAAAAACCATGGGATTTCATGAAGTTCGCTTCCCCGCAAACCTCAGCTTCGGGTCGGTCGGTGGACCCGAGCGGCGCACGGAAGTCGTGGCGCTGACCAACGGTTTCGAAGAGCGCAACACGCCCTGGGCGCATTCGCGCAGGCGGTATGATGCGGGCGTTTCAATGCGATCACTCGATGACATCGCGCTCTTGATCGACTTTTTCGAGGCCCGTCGAGGACAGCTTTTCGGTTTTCGCTGGAAGGATTGGTCCGACTACAAATCCTGCGCGCCCTCGTCCGAGCCGTCCTTCCGCGATCAGCGGATCGGGACGGGGGACGGCGTGACGCAGACGTTTCAACTGACCAAGACCTACCAATCCGGCATCAACTCGTACGCGCGACCGTTAACCAAGCCTGTGATGTCGACGGTTCTGGCGGGCGTCTCCGTCGATGAGCAGGTCGCGGGCGTGCATTTCGACATCAACTACACGACTGGCGAGATCACCTTCGTAGATGCCCCACCGAAGGATGTGGAGGTCACGGCGGGTTATGAATTCGACGTCCCGGTGCGCTTTGACACCGACATCATCCAGACGTCTGTCGCCTCGTTTCAGGCCGGTGAAGTGCCCAATGTTCCCATCGTGGAGATCCGGATATGAGCGTTCAAGACCTTGATCTGCATCTGAAAACCGGGGCGACGGGGGTCTCTCGCTGTTGGCGGGTGACGCGTATGGATGCCGCGCAGTTCGGCTTCACAGATCACGATTGTGACCTGGTCTTTGACGGCACTACGTTTCGCGCGGGCACGGGATTGAGCGCGGCCGCCTTGAGCCAGACGACCGGCCTGTCGGTCGACAATACCGAGGCCGTGGGCGCGCTGTCGGATCTGTCGATCACCGAGGCGGACATCTTCGCGGGCCGCTTTGACGGGGCGGAGGTCGAGGCGTGGCTGGTCCAATGGGCGAATCCCGATAACCGGGTGCTGCAGTTTCGCGGCAGCTTGGGCGAGATCACGCGTGCGAATGGTGCGTTCTCGGCTGAATTGCGCGGTTTGGCGGAACGGATGAACGTGCCCACCGGACGCGTTTATCAAAGGACCTGTCAGGCGGTGCTGGGTGACGCGGAATGCGGCTTCGATTTGGCGACGACGGGCTATGTGGCCGAGGCCGACGTGACAACGACAGACGGGCGCAGGTTCACATTTGACGGCCTTACCGGGTTTGAGCCGCGCTGGTTCGAGCGCGGCCGTATGCAGGTTCTCACGGGGACTGCGGCGGGGTTGTCCGGGGCAGTCAAACTGGATCGGATCGCGGACAATCTGCGCATGGTGGAGTTATGGGACAGCCTGCGCGATGATATTGCGCCGGGCGATGCGGTCCGCTTGACTGCCGGATGTGACAAGTGGATGGAAACCTGCCGTCTGAAATTCGTTAATCTCGTTAACTTCCAGGGCTTCCCGGACATCCCCAACGAGGATTGGCAGGTGGCTCATCCGACACGGCTGTCGTCTCGCAATGGTGGGACACGCCGATGAACGCGGTGGTGACTGCTGCGCGGGAATGGCTGGGTACGCCCTATGTGCACCAGGCGTCTTGCAAGGGCGCGGGATGTGACTGCCTTGGCCTATTGTTGGGGCTGTGGCGAGAATTTCACGGCACGTTGCCAGCACCTGTGCCAGCCTACACCAACGATTGGTCCGAGATCTCGGGTGAGGAGCGGCTGTTACAGGCTGCCCGCGCTCACATGGTTGAAAGGGCCCTTGGCGACGCCGCCGAGGGCGACATCCTGATCTTCCGGATGCGTGCGGGCGCCGTGGCCAAACACGTCGGCCTCCAAACGCAGGCGGGCGATAACCCACGGTTCTTGCATGCTTATTCCGGGCGCGGCGTCACCGAAGGCGCTTTGACGCCCCCTTGGGCGAGGCGCGTTGTGGCGCGTTTCACCTTCCCCGAAAGGAAAAACTGATATGGCAACCCTTCTCCTTTCAGCAGCCGGCGCCGCAGTGGGCGGCCTGATCCAGGCTCCGATTCTGGGCATGACCGGCGCTGTCCTGGGTCGCGCGGTGGGTGCGACCATCGGGCGGGTCATCGACCAGCGCCTCATGGGCACCGGCTCGGACCCGATCGAGGTGGGCCAGACGGATCGTCTTCGGATCACCGGCGCGGGCGAAGGTGCGCCGATTGCGCAGCTTTATGGGCGTATGCGTTTGGGTGGCCACGTCATCTGGGCGACGCAGTTCCAGGAGCGCGCCAACACAAGCGGCAGCGGTAAGGGCGCGCCGCCGCAGCCGCAAACCACGACCTATTCCTATAGCGTCAGCCTTGCCGTCGCCCTGTGCGAGGGCGAGATTTCACGCGTGGGCCGGATCTGGGCGGACGGGGTCGAGATCGACCGTGAAGCGATGACGTGGCGGCTTTACAAGGGCACGAAAAACCAGATGCCCGACCCCCTGCTTGAGGCCGTGGAAGGCGATGGCGCCGTGCCTGCCTATCGGGGCACCGCCTATATCGTCTTCGAGGATCTCGATCTGTCGCCATACGGCAATCGCGTGCCGCAGTTTGCCTTTGAGGTAGTGCGCCCTGCGCAGCCCGAGGTCCCCCATGTCCCGAGCGCGGCGGAATCTGTTCGGGCTGTCGCCTTGATGCCGGGCACGGGCGAATATGCACTGGCCACGACGCCGGTCAGCCGCCGCGTGGGGTTGGCTTCGGGCTCTTCCAGCAACGTGAGCGCGGAGGGGGGCGTCACCGATTTTGCTCAATCCCTTGGGCATTTGCGGGACACGCTGCCCAATCTCGAGTCAGTCTCGTTAATCTACTCCTGGTTCGGCGATGACCTGCGGGCCGGCCAGTGCATTGTGCGTCCGAAAGTCGAGCAGAGGGATTATGACGGCTTGGAGATGGCGTGGCGTGCGGGCGGGATCAACCGCCAGATGGCCGAAGAGATCGCGCAGGTCGACGGACGCCCGGTCTATGGCGGGACGCCTGCGGATGGCTCGGTGCTGGAGGCGATCGAGGCGATTCACGCGGGCGGCCAAGAGGTCACTTTTTATCCGTTTCTGTTGATGGAGATGTTGGAAGGCAACGGCCTTCCGGACCCCTACGGCGGAGCGGAACAGGTCGCTTTGCCGTGGCGTGGGCGGATCACCGGCGAGCTGGCGCCGGGACAGGTGGGATCGCCGGACGGGACGGCGGCCAACCGCCTTGCGGTGGAAGCCTTCTTTGGGACCGCCACCGCGTCTGATTTCAGCACCGGTCTTGCGGGCGTCCAATACAGTGGCCCCCAGGAATGGAGCTACAGCCGCTTCATTTTGCACTGCGCCGCCTTGTGCGCACAGGCGGGCGGAGTGGAGGCGTTCTGCATCGGTTCCGAAATGCGCGGACTGACGCAGATGCGCGACGATCAAGGCTTCCCGGCGGTGGAGGCCTATATCGCACTGGCCGCCGAAGTGCGCGCGTTGCTGCCCGACGCCAAGATCACTTATGCCGCTGATTGGTCGGAGTATTTTGGCTATCACCCGCAAGATGGCTCGGGCGATGTCTTCTTCCACCTTGATGCGCTTTGGGGGGACGACAACATCGATATGATCGCCATCGACAACTACATGCCGATAAGCGATTGGCGCGATGGGACGGAACATCTGGATTACGAGAAAGGGCCGATCCACGCACTTGATTATCTGAAGTCCGCCGTCGAAGGCGGCGAGGGGTATGACTGGTACTACACAGGCCCCGAGGCCGAAGCGGCGCAGCGGCGTGAGTCGATCACCGACGGCATGGATGAGCCGTGGATCTTCCGCTTCAAGGATCTGCGCAATTGGTGGGATCAGCCCCATTCCAACCGCATCGACGGAGTTCGTATACGCGACTTGCCGATCCTGGGAGAGCCCGCTTTCGAAGCCAAAGGGTGGGCCTCTGGGTATTGGGTACGGCTGTTCAACCACAAGATCTCGGTCCTCGCGGGGATGGATCCGATTACTTATTATGGCTCGGCCACCGTGCAGACTCTGCCGACCGAGGGCGATGTGCTGCAGGTTTCGGGCTCGTACCTGACGGCGTCCGAGCGGGGCTACCGCCCGATCGTGCCGGGGCAGGAGGTGCGCGTCACGATCCGGATGCGTCTATTGGCGGAACCTGACGATGGGCAACCTCATCAGACCAACGTTTACCTGGCGTTCAACCGCGCAAACGGCAATCCGGGTGGTGCACATCTGCTGATTACGGCGGCTGGACAGACGGTGGCGGATGGTTGGGTAGAGCACACCGCCACGGTCGTGCCGGAAGACATGGTCGGTGTCGGCTCGGTTTGGCCGGACTCGATCCATTGGCGATTGATGCTGGCCCTGAACGGGCCGACCAGCGGTTCGCCCGATGGGGCGATCATTCAGGTCTCGGAAGTCAATGTGTCGGTCGAGAACGGCTACACCGATTGGGTGCCACGGTCCAAACCGATCTGGTTCACCGAGTTCGGCTGCGCGGCGATCGACAAGGGCACCAACCAGCCCAACCGTTTCCTTGATCCCAAATCATCCGAGAGCGGCATCCCCAAGTACTCAAACGGGCGCCGCGATGATCTGATCCAGGCACAATACCTGCGCGCCATCATGGATTACTGGGCGGAGGAGGGACGAAACCCACAATCCGATCAATATGATGGGCCGATGCTGGACATGGGCCGCGCCCATGCCTGGGCGTGGGATGCGCGGGTTTGGCCGACGTTCCCCAATGACCGGGAGCGCTGGAGCGATGGCGTGAACTGGGCACGGGGGCATTGGTTGACGGGCCGATTGGATGCGCAGCCGTTGGACCTTGTGGTTGCGGAAATCTGCGAAGAGGCGGGCGTGACGAACTACGACGTCTCGGGGCTTTACGGGTTGGTTCGGGGTCATGTCTCGGCCCAGACGCAAAGCGCACGGGCACGGTTGCAACCGCTGATGCTGGCCTATGGTTTCCACGCCGTTGAGCGTGACGGCAAGATTGTCTTCCTGCCCGTGCCCGAACACCCTCAACACGTGATTTCCGCACCGTTGACGGCGCGTGACGACGATGGAGAGGGCGGCTTCACCCATGTCCGCGCGCCAGAGGCCGAGACGGTCGGTCGCCTGCGCATCGGCTATACCGAGGCAGAGGGCGCCTATGACGACAAGGTGGCCGAGGCGATTTTCCCCGGCGATGGGGCAGATCAGGTCAACGACGTTGACCTGCCGCTGGCGTTGACGACCGCCGAAGGGCAGGGCATGGCAGAGCGTTGGCTGGCGGAGGGCCGTGTAGCGCAAGACACACTGCGCTTTGCGCTGCCGCCGTCCGAGCGCGTAGTAGGTGCGGGCGCCTTGATCGCCACGGAAGACGGCCACACCTGGCGGGTGGATCGTGTAGAAGATCGGGGCTTTCGGCAGATGGAGGCGGTGCGGGTCGAACCTTCGGCCGCGATCCCGTCGGACGAGGTGGAAGAGGTGGCGAGTTTCGAGGCTTTCGTGCCGCCCTTGCCGGTGACGCCGATCTTCCTCGACCTACCACTTTTGACCGGAGATGAGGTCGAACACGCGCCGCATCTGGCCGTTGCCGCAGATCCTTGGCCGGGTTCCGCCGCCGTCTATTCGGCGCCATCGGCAAATGGTTTCACGCTCAACAAATTGGTGAAGCAACCGGCGATCGTGGGCACGCTTTTGCAGCCGATGTTCGCGCAGGCGCCGGGCGTGTGGGACCGCTCAGGTGCGGTGCAGATCCGCTTGGAAACGGGGAGCTTGTCCTCGGCAGAGGTCGCCTCGGTTCTAGCGGGGGCAAATGTGGCTGCCATCGGATCGGGCGAGGATGACGTCTGGGAGGTGATGCAGTTCGCGCAAGCCACTCTGGTCGGCCCGGACACCTGGGAGATCGGCCTGAGGTTGCGGGGCCAGCAGGGCACGGACGCGGTTATGCCGGATGTCTGGCCCGTGGGGAGCGTGTTCGTGCTTCTGAATGGGGCTGTCGGGCAGGTGGAACTGGCCAGCTCTGCCCGCGGGTTGGAGCGCTATTGGCGCGTGGGTCCCGCCCGCCGGTCTGTCGATGATGCCAGCTACACGGAAAAGGTTGTGGCGTTTCATGGTATTGGCCTGAGGCCCTACAGCCCGGTGCACTTGCGCGCGCCCCGCAACGGCGCGGGCCGTGACGTCAGCTGGATCCGCCGCTCGCGGATCGACGCGGATACGTGGGACGGCACCGACGTGCCGCTGGGCGAGGCGTCCGAGCAGTACATTCTACGCGTCACGGACGCCACGACGATCCGCCGGGAAGAGGTGCTGAGCGCGCCGACTTTCACCTACACCGACGCGATGCGCGCCAGCGATGGCACGCTTCCAGACTACTCCATCGAGGTTGCTCAAGTCTCCGAACGGTTCGGGGCGGGGCCCATTGCAAGGATTCAGATCAATGACTGACACACCCGAACTGGCCCTGCCGCTGCTGGCGCCCGCACAAGCACAAAAGCATGTCACCGTGAACGAGGCGCTGGTGCGCCTGGACGGGTTGGCGCAATTGCGCCTGCAATCGGTGACGCAAACCACGCCGCCAGCCGCCTTGGACGGCTTCGCCTACGGGGTGCCCTCGGGTGCGGTGAATGCCTGGGCAGGGCAGGAGGGCTCGGTCGCCATCGCGTCGGGCGGGGGCTGGGTTTTCGTGCCCGCGCAACGCGGCTGGCGTGCAGTGGTTCTGGACGCCGGATCGCTGGCGATTTTCGACGGGGCAGCATGGCGGATCGGGGCGCAGACGTTGACGCCGGGCGGCGCCTCGGTCGCGCTGACGTCGGCCGAGTTCGATGTGCCCCTGACCGCCGGCACAAGCGTAACCACGCCGGTGCTTTTCCCTGCGCGTGCAATTGCTTACGGGATCACCGGGCGCGTAACCTCGGCCATCACTGGCGCGGCCACGACGTGGGACATCGGTGTGACCGGTGATTTGCAGCGCTATGGCGCAGGCCTTGGGGTGGCGTTGAATTCCTGGGTCAGCGGGCCGGCCGCGCCGCAGGTCTATTGGGCACCTAGCGCACTGGAAATCACGGCCCAGGGCGGAAACTTCGCGGGCGGCTCGATCCGCCTTGTCGCCCATTACGCGACGCTGGCGTTGCCGGATCCTGTGTAAGTTGAGCTGACAGTCTACACATTTCGTTGCATGGACCTTTGCGGTGCTCTCACCTATTCTGAGGAGAACAGCATCGCAAAGGAGGCGGCCCATGGCGCGCACCCAAAAACATGTCAGCGAAGTCGATCCGGTCTGGCGCCGGATCACGGAAGAGGCGCAGGCGGCCGTCGATTCCGAGCCATTGCTCGGGGGGCTGGTTCACGCCTGCGTCCTTCACCACCCCTCCCTTGAAAATGCGCTGGCTTACCGCGTCGCGCAAAAACTGGCATCCTCCGAGATGTCCGAGCAGCTTCTGCGCGAGATTGCGGATGAGGCATTCGCCTTGGATCTGCGGCTTGGGGCGCAGGCGCGCGCGGATATCGTGGCGGTCTTCGATCGCGATCCCGCCTGCCACCGGTTCTTGCAACCCTTGATGTTTTTCAAGGGTTTCCAGGCGATTACGGCTTACCGCGTCGGCCACTACCTGTGGCGCGAGGGGCGCAAGGACCTGGCCTATTTCATCCAGATGCGTGTGTCCGAAGTCTTTGGCGTCGATATCCACCCCGCGGCTCGCGTGGGCCAGGGCATCATGATCGATCACGCCCATTCCATCGTGATCGGAGAGACAGCCGTCGTGGGCGACAATGTTTCCATGCTGCATTCCGTCACTTTGGGCGGCACCGGCAAGGAAGAGGAAGACCGCCATCCCAAGATCGGAGATGGCGTGTTGATCGGGGCAGGGGCGAAGGTCTTGGGCAACATCGAGGTTGGCCATTGTTCGCGCATTGCCGCGGGGTCGGTTGTTCTGCATCCCGTACCGCCGATGAAGACCGTGGCAGGCGTGCCCGCCAAGATCGTGGGCGAGGCGGGCTGTGATCAGCCGTCGCTGGCGATGGATCACCTGTTTGGCGGACCCGCAACGGGGCTCTGACCCCTTAACGCTATTTACTTTTCTCAGAAGCCCCCCGTCGGTTCCACCGGCGGGGGCTTTTTGCGTTTGGTCGGGCGCGCAGAGCGGGGGAATTCCGCACCAGGCTTCCCCGAAAACGGCGCGTTTTCCTGACTGCACGCTAGGGGTTTGTGGGGCTAGTTATCGGCCATTCACACGACCCTTTCATTTCTAATTTGGATATTTCTTATGACCCTTTTTGTGAACCAAACCAAATCCTACACGCTGACCGTTTCGTCGGAGACCGGTGAAGTGAAGATCCTTCTGGCCGATGACCTGAAAGAGCGGCTGAAGGAAATGGCAGCCGACGCCGACACGAACGCCGATATGGTTGCGGGTCTGCTGGACGCGATGGGCGATGACGCCGCTGAATACCTTGCCGTGGCGGGTGACTTGGCGGGCATTGGCGGCACTTTGGCCGATACCCTGGCCAAAGGCGGCACGGATGCGGTGATCGAAGCCATTGCAGATATGAAAGGCGACGCATTCGAGGGAAGCAAAGGTGTGCGGGACCGCGCGGCGGACAGCAGCTTGTTCAGCGAATTTGCGGATCTGGTTGCCGAGCGTGATCAGGACCGTCGGCAGCGAATGCTTGCTTTCGTCAGGGCGGCATGACGCCTTCTGAAGCGCTCTGCTCCCTCCCAACGGCACTTAGGGGCGTTCGTAATCCAGTAGCACCTGCGCGCTTGCGATCTGTCCGATGAAGGCGCAGGGATCATCGCGTTCTGTCAGATGTTGCCATGCGCGACGCGCGAACAGATCAGGTGCCATCATCAGGATGATGGGGTTGAGGGTATCGCGGGAGACCGGCCCATCGACGGGATCGACAGCTTCAAACGCCGCGATATCGGCCGCCGGTATGAACCGGCCCTGCATGGTATAGGCGATGTATTCCTGACGTACGATGCAATTGTCGAACGGGCAGGGCAGTGATTGCAGCGCGACATGGGCCAACTCGTGTCGGATGACGCTTTCGAAAAACGCCTCGGGCGATACCGGCGAGAAAGCACCGGAGCGTCCGTGCGCCAAGCGGGTCGCGTAGGCATCGGGGTGCTCGATCTCGATGCGCTGATCTCCGCAATGAAAGATACCGAGGCATTCATCAGGAAGCATGTCCACCAATTCGAAAAGCACGGGGCCTTTGACGTCGAGATTGCAGGTCGCCAATTGCGCGGCCGTACGTGTGGCGATTTCGCAGATCTGATCGGCGACGTCATCCGCGCCAAGTGTTTGGAAACGCGCATCTGGGCAGGCCACAGGATCCGCATTTCCCGGCGCAGAGACCACGATCACCAGCGCCAGGCCAAAACCAGCGCGTCCCGGGTACGTCTTCGACATCGCCAAACCCTGTGTAAGGGCCGAACGGAAGTCTAGCCCGTCAAAGAAGCCTGACTGTTTCGCCCCTGAGGGCCAAGACAACGGAAATTCGGGTAATTCGCGCCGGGTGTTGAACCTTCGAAATACCCTAAGGTTTCTCTATCGTTACCGGCAGATTGATCGGGCGTGACATGTCTTGTCACGCCCGGTTCCATGGCGTGGCTCAGCCCGCGCGCGAGGCGCGCTTGCGCTCATGCGGGTCGAGGTGGCGTTTGCGCAGGCGGATGGCGTTGGGGGTCACTTCGACCAACTCGTCATCATCGATATAGGCGATGGCTTGCTCCAGCGACATGGTGACGGGGGTGGTCAGTTTGACCGCTTCGTCGGTGCCCGATGCGCGCACGTTGGTCAGCTTCTTGCCCTTCAAGGGGTTCACTTCCAGATCGTTGTCGCGGCTATGCTCACCGATAATCATGCCGGTATAGACAGGCGCCTGCGCGCCGATGAACATCTTGCCGCGATCCTCCAGGTTCCACAGGGCAAACGCCACCGAGGTGCCGTTTTCCATCGAGATCAGAACCCCTTGGCGACGCCCTTCCATCGGGCCCTTGAACGGCGCCCATTCGTGGAACACGCGGTTCAGCACGCCGGTGCCGCGTGTATCGGTGAGGAATTCGCCGTGGTAGCCGATCAGGCCGCGCGACGGGACATGGGCAATGATGCGGGTCTTGCCCGCGCCTGCCGGCTTCATCTCGGCCAGGTCGCCTTTACGCGGTCCGGTGATCTTCTCGATCACGGCGCCGGTATATTCATCATCCACATCGATCGTGACTTCTTCCACCGGCTCGTGGCGCACATCATCGATGTCGCGGAAGAGAACCTGCGGGCGGGAGATGCTGAGTTCAAATCCCTCGCGGCGCATGTTCTCGATCAGGACGCCCATCTGGAGTTCGCCGCGACCGGCAACCTCGAAGGCCTCACCGCCGGGCGTGTCGCTGATCTTGATGGCGACGTTTGATTCCGCCTCTTTCATCAGGCGCTCACGGATCACGCGCGATTGCACCTTCTTGCCGTCACGACCTGCCAAGGGTGAGTCGTTGATGCCGAAGGTGACAGTAATGGTAGGCGGATCAATGGGTTGCGCGTGAAGCGGCTCATCCACGGCCAGCGCACAGATGGTGTCGGCCACGGTGGATTTCGTCATCCCCGCGAGGGACACGATGTCGCCTGCCAGCGCTTCGTCGATGTCCTGCTGTGCCAGACCCCGGAAGGCCTGGATGCGGGTGACGCGGAACTGTTCGATCTTCTCGCCAAGACGCGACAGCGTCTGCACCGTCTGGCCCACCTTCAGGCGGCCGGACTCGACCCGGCCTGTCAAAAGGCGACCGACGAAGGCGTCGGCACCAAGGGTCGTGGCGAGCATGCGGAAATCGTCGTCCTGGTGGTGGATCTGCTTGGGCGTGGGCACATGCCGCACGATCAGATTGAACAGCGCGTCCAGATGTTTGCGCGGCCCGTCCAGCTCATGATCCGCCCATCCATTGCGGCCCGAGGCGTACATATGGGGGAAATCCAGTTGGTCTTCGTTGGCGTCGAGGCTGGAGAAGAGGTCGAAGACTTCGTCCAGCGCGCGGTCGGGTTCAGCGTCGGGCTTGTCGACCTTGTTGAGCACCACGATGGGGCGCAGGCCAAGGGCCAACGCCTTGGACAGGACGAATTTCGTCTGGGGCATCGGGCCCTCTGCGGCATCGACCAGCAGGACAACGCCATCGACCATGGACAGGATGCGCTCGACCTCGCCGCCGAAATCGGCGTGGCCGGGGGTGTCGACGATGTTGATCCGCGTGCCTTTCCACTCCAGCGAGGTCGGCTTGGCGAAGATCGTGATGCCGCGCTCGCGCTCCAGATCGTTGCTGTCCATGGCGCGTTCGGCCACGGCCTGGTTTTCGCGGAAGGCACCGGATTGCTTGAGAAGCTCGTCCACGAGGGTGGTCTTGCCGTGGTCAACGTGCGCGATGATCGCGATATTACGGAGGTCCATTGGAATGGCCTTTATACGGGTATGGGATCGGGTTGTTATGTAGGGTTTGTGGGGCGCTTAGGGGGTTTTCCCCCAAATGGCCAGCGCAATTCCGGTTTCAGTCGCTGGCGTGGAACCGCAACGTGGCGTGATATCCCGACGTGTCGACCTGTGTCGAAATCTCACCGTCCAATTGTTGGGCCAGCATCGCGATGATGGTGTTGCCCAACCCGCTGCCCTGTACCTCTGACACCGCGGCGGAGCCCGCCCCGTTGTCGCGCAGCGCGACGGACAGCGCGCCATTCTGGGCGCGGTCGATCGACAAGGTCAGCTGACCCGGCGTGCCGTCTGGAAAGCCATGTTTCACGGCGTTCGCCGCGAGTTCCGCCACGATCAGCCCCACAGACCCTGCCTCTTTCGACGAGACGGTCGCATCGCCGCAATCGGCAGCGACCGTCAGCGTCAGGGACGGAGGCAAGCTGCGGCGCAACAGATCCGCGACCGATGTCAGGTAGTCTGACAGCGTGATCCGCTCTTCCGCGCTGATCTCGTAGAGCGCGCGGTGCAGATCTGCGATCACCTCGACGCGCTGAACCATCAGCGTCATGGCGTCGCGCGCCTGCTCATCCTCCAACCGGCGGGCGTGGATCCGGGCCAGCGAAGCCACCGATTGCAGAGAGTTCTTGACGCGGTGGTCGACTTCCTGCCGCAAGACCTCGGCCTGACGCAGGGATTGCCGCAGGTCCAGCTGACGCATGACCTGCCGCGCCATCACCTTCAAGCTTTCGCGTTGAAGTTCATCCAGCACACGCGGGTGGCTATCGAGCACACACAGCGTGCCCAGGGGCAGGCCATCGGCGGTTTTCAACAAGGCGCCCGCATAAAAGCGCAGGTTCGGCGCGCCCAGGCACAGCGGGTTCGTGGCCATGCGCGGATCTTCAAGGGTGTCGGGAATTTCCATGTAGTCATCGAGCAAGATCGCATGGGCGCAGATCGATTCGTCCAGCGGCAGTTCGCGCGTGCCAAGGCCCACTTCCGCCTTGAACCATTGCCTGTTGGTGTCGATGAAATTGACCACGGCGAAGGGGACATCGCAGATCTTGGCGATCAACTCGACGATCTCGTCGAAATCGGCCTCGCGTTCGGTATCAAGGATACGGCTGTTGTGCAGCGCTTTCACGCGCTTGTCGTTGTCGGGGTGCGGCGCCGCCACGTAGTCCTTTTGCGTCCCGTCGGCCACCTGCTTTTCCCCCGCGTTGGCCATCGGGGGTGTCAGGACGTTTTGCGCAAGCGGATAACGACGTCGACCTTTGCGACCTCATAGCCTTCGGGGACGTCGGGCAGGGATTTGATCTGCAATTCGGCTGACGGCGCATCGGTCAACGTGCCACAGCCTTCAAGGTAGAAATGCGGATGGTCGTCGACACGGGTATCGAAATAGCTGCGGTTGCCATCAACCGTGACTTCCTGCATCAGCCCCGCGTCGCAAAACGCGCGCAGGGTGTTGTAGACCGTCGCCAGGGATACCTTGTCACCGGTTCCCAGCACGGCCTCGTGCAGACCTTCCGCCGTGACGTGGCGGTTCTGACCATCGCCCACAAGTAACGACGCCAGCGCAAGGCGTTGGCGGGTGGGGCGCAGTTCTGCTTTTCCAAGCCAAGATTGCGAGCGTTCGAGGGCTTCGGGGGTCATGGGTCCCGGGGCTTTCTATTAGGTCTGCGTCTTATATATGGCTTTTTGCGAGCGCTTTGCAAATGTCGAAGTGTGTCGCGGCGTGCTTCGCGCACTTTGCGGCGAGCTTCGTGCACTTTGATGCATAAGGCGGTGCCCTTGCGCCGGAAAAGGCGCGGATGCCCGTGCCCTTGCGCCGGAAAAGGCGCGGATGATAGACGGGATGCAAGCCGTGCGCGGCACCAGACAAGACGAGCAGGGGGCTGACATGTCCGAGTATCCAACAAGTTTCGACCGTGAAGACCTGCTGCGCTGTGCGCGCGGCGAGCTGTTTGGCGAGGGCAACGCGCAACTGCCCGAGCCGCCAATGCTTATGATGGACCGGATTACCGACATCTCGGGCGATGGTGGCGAACATGGCAAGGGCCATGTTGTGGCCGAATTCGACATCAAGCCGGACGCTTGGTTTTTCGAGTGTCACTTCCCCGGCAACCCGATCATGCCCGGCTGTCTGGGCCTTGACGGGTTGTGGCAGCTGACGGGCTTCAACCTTGGCTGGCGCGGCTGGCAAGGGCGCGGCTATGCGTTGGGCGTGGGCGAGGTGAAGCTCACCGGCATGGTCCGCCCCGACCGCAAGATGCTGACGTATTATGTGGACTTCACCAAGGCGATCCAGACGCGCCGCCTGACCATGGGTGTCGCCGATGGCCGGGTCGAGGCCGATGGCGAAGTCATCTACATGGTCAAGGACATGAAGGTCGCGTTGAGCGAGAGCTGATGGCCTTCCTGCGCGGCCATTGGCAGTTAATCGCGTTAACCGTCGTGGTCTTCGCCCTGTGGTCGACGCCTGTCGTCCTGCCCCTCAAACTGTTGGTCGTGTTCTTTCACGAGCTGTCCCACGGCCTTGCCGCGGTCCTGACAGGGGGCGCCATCGAGTCGATTTCCGTCAATTTCCAACAAGGCGGAGAGGCGTGGACGCGGGGCGGATCTCGGTTTGTCATTCTCACGGCCGGATACCTCGGGTCGCTGGCGATTGGGGCGGGGCTGCTGTTCACGGCACTCAGGGGGTGGGCTGACCGGGCGGTCTTGATGGGCTTGGGCGTGCTGATGCTGGTGGTGCTGGTGCTTTATGTCCGCGACATCCCGGCGGCGCTGATCTGCGGCGCGACGGGCGCGGCACTTCTGGCGGCGTCGCGGTTCCTTTCCGCGCCGATCTGCGATTTGATCCTGCGGGTCATTGGCCTGAGCTCTCTGATCTACGTCCCTTACGACATCTTCGACGACACGTTGCGCCGCGCCTCGCTGAACTCGGACGCGCGCATGCTGGCCGAGGAAATCGGGGGCACCACGATGATGTGGGGCGCCCTTTGGCTGGTGATCAGCCTTGCCGTGATTTTCTGGTGCCTGCGACGGGGTCTTGGGCGCGACAGCAACGTGAAGTTCGCACGCTAACGGGTTGCACGAGGCGGCGGCGACCGCCTAGATACCCCCGATACGTCAGTAACAGGAGCGCGCCATGCGTCGGGTCGGACCGGAGATTTGCACATGAGACGAGTCGTCGTGACGGGATTGGGCATCGTATCCCCCATTGGAAACAACGCCGCCGAAGTGACGGAAAGCCTGAAGGCAGGTCGCTCGGGGATCGAGGCGTCGCCGGTGATGGCCGAGCATGGCTTCCGCAGCCAGGTGGCGGGTACGCTGAAGATCGACGTGGCCGAGCATGTGGACAAGCGCGCCTTGCGGTTCATGGGGCCTGGGGCGGCCTATGCCCATATCGCCATGGGCCAGGCGATTGCCGACGCGGGGCTGGAGGAAGGTGACGTGGTGAACGAGCGCACGGGCCTGATCGCGGGATCGGGCGGGCCATCGACATCGGCCATGTTCGCGGCCCATCAGACGGTTCTGGAAAAAGGCTCTCCCAAGCGGATCGGGCCCTTCGCGGTGCCCAAGTGCATGTCCTCCACGATCAGTGCGAACCTTTCCACGGCCTACAAGATCAAGGGCATCAACTATTCGATCACCAGCGCCTGTTCGACGTCGCTGCACTGCATTGGATCGGCCGCCGAGCAGATCATGATGGGCAAGCAGGACGTCATGTTCGCGGGCGGGGCCGAGGAATTGGACTGGACGCTAAGCTGCCTGTTCGACGCGATGGGCGCGATGTCGTCCAAGTACAATGACACGCCGCAGCGTGCGTCGCGCGCGTTCGACGCGGATCGCGACGGGTTCGTGATCGGCGGCGGCGGGGCCATCCTTGTGCTGGAAGAGATGGAGCGCGCGGTGGCGCGCGGCGCGAAGATCTACGCGGAAGTGACCGGATTTGCGGCCACGTCCGACGGACACGACATGGTCGCGCCAAGCGGTGAGGGTGGCGAGCGGGCGATGCGCCTGGCAATGCAAACGCTGCCCGAGGGCCGCAAGGTCGGCTACATCAATGCCCACGGCACCTCGACGCCCGTCGGCGATGTGGGTGAGGTCGAGGCCGTGCGCCGGGTCTTCGGTCAAGGCAGCACACCGCCGATTTCTTCAACAAAATCAATGACCGGACATGCCCAAGGCGGTGCAGGCGCATTGGAGGCGACGTTCTGCCTTCTGATGCTGGACGGCGATTTCATTACCCCGTCGATCAACGTGGAAACCCTTGATCCGGCGCTGGACCCGGCAGAGATCGCGACCGCATTCAAGGCGGACGCGGGCCTCGATACCGTGATGACGAATTCCTTTGGTTTTGGCGGCACGAACGGCTCCATGCTGCTCAGCCGATTTGAGAAGTGAGACTCCGAAATGGCTGAATTGATGGCGGGAAAGCGGGGCCTGATCATGGGCGTCGCCAATGAGCGCTCGATCGCGTGGGGCATCGCCAAGGCGCTGCACGCGGAGGGGGCGGAACTGGCGTTCTCGTATCAGGGTGAGGCATTCGGCAAGCGGTTGCAGCCGCTGGCGGCATCGCTGGGGAGCACGGTGATGGTGGATGTGGACGTCAACAACGACGAGTCCATGGACACATGCTTTTCGACGCTGAAGGACGAATGGGGAAGCCTTGATTTCGTGGTTCACGCCATCGCCTATTCCGACAAGAACGAACTGACGGGGCGCTTCATCAATACCTCTCGGGCGAACTTCAAGAACTCGCTGACGATCAGCTGTTATTCTTTCATCGACGTGGCCAAACGGGCGTCCGAGCTGATGCCGAACGGGGGCACCTTGCTGACGCTGACCTATCAAGGGTCAAACCGGGTGACGCCGTTCTATAACGTGATGGGCGTCGCGAAAGCAGCGTTGGAATCCTCGGTCCGCTATCTGGCGAACGATTTGGGGCCGCAAGGGATCAGGGTAAACGCGATTTCACCGGGGCCGATGAAGACCTTGGCGGGGGCCGCCATCGGGGGCGCGCGCAAGACGTTCAAGACGACAGAGATGAACGCGCCGATGCGCGCGAATGCGACGCTGGAGGCGGTCGGCGGCACGGCGGTCTACCTGGCCTCGGACTACGGCGCGTGCACGACAGGTGAGATCGTGATGGTCGATGGCGGCTTCCATGTGTTGAGCATGGCGCAACCCGAAAACCTGTGATTCCAAGCAAATAGAGCGCCCAAGGGCGCATTCCTTTTATCAAGAAGGAAGGGGCGCTGCCCCTTATGCGCATCCTTTGGGATGCGCATACCCCGGAGTTTTTCGGGCAAGATGAAGGCCGTTGCGGAGGCCTTGGGGGCGTGGCAGGTTTCATGGGAAGAGGAGCTTTTCATGACCAGGATCACCACATGCATTTTCGATGCTTATGGCACGTTGTTCGATGTCGCGGCGGCGGCGCGGGAGTTGGCGGGACAGCCAGGGCGACAGGCCTTCGCGGAGGTTTGGATACAGGTGGCCAATGATTGGCGGCTCAAGCAGTTGCAGTATTCGTGGCTGCGGGCGGTGGCGCGGGATCATTGTGATTTCTGGAAAGTGACGGGGGATGGGCTGGACTGGGCGCTGGAGCGTGCAGGCTTGCAGGATGAAGAGCTGCGTGAAGCGTTATTGGGGCTTTACTGGAATTTGTCTGCTTATCCTGAAGTGCCGGACATGCTGGCGGCCTTGAAGGGCGCGGGGATGCAGACGGGGATCTTGTCCAATGGCTCGCCGGAGATGTTGAGCGGTGCCGTGGACAGCGCGGGGATCGGCGATGTTCTGGATGCGGTTTTGAGCGTCGAGGATGTGGGGGTCTTCAAGCCTGACGTGCGGGTCTATGACATGGTGGGGCAGCGGTTTGGCTGCGCGCCGGGTGACGTGTTGTTCGTCTCGGCCAACGGTTGGGACGCCTCTTTCGCGACGGCCTACGGGTTTGACACGTTGTGGGTGAACCGGGGCGGGGAGCCGATGGACCGGTTGAGCGGGAAGCCGCGACGAGAGGCACGGGATTTGACCGGCGTGCCAGAGTTGGCGGGCGTGTGATGGACTACGTGACGGCCGCAGACGGGATCCGGTTGGCCTACGACGATCAAGGGCAGGGTGTGGCGTTGTTGTGCCTGCCGGGATTGACGCGGAACATGGATGATTTCGAGCCGGTTCTGGCCCATTACCGTGACCGTGCGCGGGTCATTCGGATGGATTTTCGGGGGCGTGGAGCCTCGGACCACGCGAATTTCGCCACCTACACGCCGATGCAGGAGGCGCAGGATGTGGTGGCGTTGCTGGACCATCTGGGGTTGGACAAGGTTTGCGTTCTGGGCACGTCGCGGGGCGGTTTGGTGGCGCTGATGCTGGCGGTGATGGCGCGGCACCGGCTTTCGGGGGTGATTTTCAACGACATCGGACCGGAGGTCATGCCAGAGGGGCTTTCGGCGATCATGGACTATATCGGGCGCGCGCCAGCCTATAGCTCGTTGGTGGAAGCGGCAGCGGCATTGCCGGTGTTTTATGAAGGCGTTTTCCGAAATGTGCCGACGGCCACTTGGGCTGATTTCGCCCGCAGGGTCTGGCGAGAAGAGGGGGGGCGCTTGCATCTGCGCTATGACCCCAAGTTGCGCGATGCCGTGGCGCCCGCCTTTGCGCCAGAGTATGAGGCGCCCGATCTGTGGCCCTTGTTTGATGCGCTGGACGGCGCGCCCCTGGGGCTGATCCGGGGGGCGCAATCCAACATCCTGTCGGCTGAGACCGCCGCCGAGATGCGGCGGCGCCGTCCTGACATGGCCTTCGTGGAATTGGGCGACCGGGGCCATGTGCCCTTCCTTGATGAACCTGGCGCACGGGCCGTCATTGACGATGTCCTGGAGCGCTGTGCATGATCACGATCGATGACATCGAGGCTTCGGCCGCAAGGGCCCTGGGCGTGGTGCGGCGCACGCCGCTGTTGTCCTCGCCCTTCATTGACGAGATCGCGGGGCGGCCTGTGTTCCTCAAGGCCGAGGTGTTGCAGCACACGGGATCGTTCAAGTTTCGGGGCGGGTGGTCGGCGTTAACGGCGTTAACCGATGACCAACGCAAGCGCGGTGTGATCGCCTATTCCTCGGGCAACCATGCGCAGGGGGTGGCGCGTGCGGCGCAGATACTGGGTGTCTCGGCGGTAATCCTGATGCCTGCCGACGCGCCTGCGCTGAAGATCGAGAACACCCGTGCGATGGGCGCGGAAGTGGTGCTATATGATCGGGCGGGTGGCGAGGATCGGGTCGCGATCGGAACGCGGCTTGCCGATGCACGCGGGCTGACGTTGGTGAAGCCCTACGACGACGAAAACGTGATGGCGGGCCAGGGGACCTGTGGATTGGAGATTGCCGCGCAAGCCGGAGACGCGGGGATCAAGGAAGGAACGGTTCTCACCTGCTGCGGCGGCGGCGGTTTGACATCGGGCATTGCCACGGCCTTGGCGGCGAAAGCGCCGGGTTTGAAGGTGCGCCCGGTAGAGCCGGAGGGGTTCGACGACACGGCCCGTTCGTTGAAGGCAGGCAAGATCCTGTCCAACAGCGGCCCGGAGGTGGGGCTATGCGATGCCGTGCTGACGCCCGCGCCGGGGCAATTGACCTATCCTGTGATGCAGCGCCTTTGCGGTGCGGGCATTGCTGTCAGCGACGCGCAGGTCAAAGCCGCGATG
The DNA here is from genome assembly GCF_019195455.1 of Gymnodinialimonas phycosphaerae. Classification (NCBI taxonomy): domain Bacteria; kingdom Pseudomonadati; phylum Pseudomonadota; class Alphaproteobacteria; order Rhodobacterales; family Paracoccaceae; genus Gymnodinialimonas; species Gymnodinialimonas phycosphaerae. Next base: position 345,263 of record NZ_JAIMBW010000001.1, read on the forward strand.
CGGGTCGCGGCGAGCCGATTGAAGCTGGTGGTGGAACCCGGCGGCGCGGTCGCCTTGGCGGCGGCATTGTTCCATGGCGACGCGTTGGATGCCGAAGGCCCTGTCGGCCCGGTGATCGCGACATTGTCGGGCGGCAATGTGGACCCCGCGCTATTCGCCCGGATCTTGGCAGAGGCAGGCTAGGCGTCGCCATTTTGGGGTGCACTGGCCTCTTGCATCGTGCCCCCAGAGCGCCCGTGGAGGGTGGCGAAGATGGCGAAAGCCGCGCCCATGAGCACGGCGGCCAGCAGAAACGGCGCGCCGGGCAGCCATAGCGTAGCGCCCTCACGGGTGAACCAGAAGAACGCCTGCGTCATAATCAGCGGGCTCAGGATCATCGACAGGGATGAGATCGAGGCCAGAACGCCTTGCAGCTCACCTTGTTGATCGGCACCAGCGGCCTGGCTCATCACGCCTTGCATCGCGGGCGCCACAACCGCGCCCATGGCCGAGATCGGGATCAGCACCCAGATCATCCAGGCGTCCGACGCCAATCCATAACAGATGAGACAGACCGAGTTCAGAACCAGGCCCCAATAGACCGTACGCCGAAGGCCCAACCGGGGCAGGATCAGGCGGATGAGACCGGCCTGCACGACGGCGATGGCGACGCCGTAGACAGTAAGTGACAGGCCCACCATGCGGCTGGTCCAGCCGAAAGCCGCCTGGCCGTAGTAGGCCCAGATGGCCGGGTAGACGAAGTTGGCGATCTGGTAGGCCAGCATCACGACCAGCAAAAGCCGCACGCCGGGCAGGGCGCTGATCTGCATCAAGCCGCCCGCCGGGTTGGCACGGCGCCATTGAAACGGGCGGCGGCGGTTGCGGGGAAGGCTTTCGGGCAGGATGAAGTAGCCGAAGGCGAAGTTGGCTGCGGCAAGACAGGCGGCGGCGACAAAAGGCGCGCGCGGATCGATATCCCCCAAGAAGGCCGCAACGAGGGGCCCCAGGACAAATCCCATACCGAAGCCGGCCGAGATCAGGCCGAAGTTCTGGGCGCGTTTTTCAGGCGCGGTGATGTCGGCCATATAGGCCAGCGCCGTGGCATGGGTGCCTGCGGCGATGCCCGCGATGATGCGTCCGATGATCAGAAGCCAGATGGTGCCTGCAAGGCTCATGACGACGTAATCGGCGGATAGAACGGCGAGAGAGACCAGCAGGATCGGGCGGCGTCCGAAGCGATCGGACAGGTTGCCCAATGTGGGCGAGCAGAGGAACTGCATCACCGCGTAGGTCGAGGACAGCACGCCCCCCCAAAGCGCCGCGTTGGCAAGGTCCGCCCCCCGAACCTCGGTGATCAGGGCGGGCATGACGGGCAGTATCAGGCCGATGCCCATCGCATCGATGGTCACGGTGATCAGGATGAAGAGGGTGGGCAGGCGCATGGAGGGCAATCGTGCTTGGATGTGTCAAGCTAGATTGACAGTTGCAACGGCGCAAGAGGGGATGCGCCCCCCCCCTCGTCCTCTCGTGCCGATGGGGTTGGTGCCCTGCTGGCGGGGGCGACTGCCAGTGGTTCTGCCCCTCCTCGGGGCTGCGTCAGGCGAGGGCGCGGGCGGCCTTGACGAAGGCACGGGCCTCGGTCGGGGCTTGGCCCAGGCTTGCGGGCCCCGTAAGGGGCGGCAGCGGCGCGTCGGGGTGTGCTTCGGCCACCAAACTGGCAAGCGGGCGGCCAGTGGCGAGGGCCGCTTGCGTCAGGCGTTTTACCTCGGCGCTCGCATCGGGGCGGCGGAGGGTGGCTGTCAGGGCGAAGGAGAGCGCCTCGGCATGGATCAGGCCGAGAGGGTCGTTCAGGCGGTCGGCCATGGCGGCGGCATCGGGCGCGACACTGCGCGCCACATCCCCGGCCAGCGTGCTGGCGCGCGCCGCGGCAGCGACCAACGGCGGCAAGGTCAGCCATTCGGTGAACCAGCTTGCGCCATCGCGGGCTTCGCCGTGGGGTACAGACAGGACGGCGGCTTGGGCGGGGGCCATTCGCGACAGGGCGACGAGGGCCGAGGCCGCAACCGGGTTTTGCTTTTGGGGCATCGTGGAGGACGCCCCGGCACCGCCGATCCGTACCTCGCCCACGTCCGAACGGCTGAGGCGCAGGACATCTTCGCCGATCTTGCCCATTGCGACGCTGACGCCGGCAAGCCATTGCGCTAACTCGATAATACGTGATCGCTCGGTGTGCCACGAGTTCTGTGGATCGTTGAGGCCCAAGGCCTCGGCCAGCGCGCGGCGCAGGGCGACGGGGTCCGGGCCAAGTTGGCTGGCGGTGCCCGCTGCCCCGCCAAGCGACACGCACAGCGCATGCGCGCGCAGGTCTGGCAGGCGGTCGAGCAGGCGGATCACAGGCCAACCCCAGCTTGCCACCAGCGCGCCGAAGCTGCTGGGCACGGCCACTTGCCCATAGGTGCGGGCGGCCATTGGCGTCTCTGCATGGGCCTCGGCCAATTCGGTTAACGTCGTTAACAGGTTGCGCAGCCGCGCCTCCATCAGCACCAGAACCTGTCGCAGGCGCAGGCTTTGGGCCGTGTCCTGAATGTCTTGCGACGTCGTGCCCCAATGGAGGTAATGGGCGTGCTCCGGCGCTTCCAGCGCCTCGCGCATCGCATGCACAAGGCCGGGGATGGTGACGCCGTTCATGCCTGCAAGTCCCATGGGGTCGATCTGGATTTCCATCGTGGCGCGATGCAGGAACGCGCCGGACACTTCGGGGATCACCCCGGCAGCACCTTGCACCTTTGCCAAAGCGCCCAAAACCAGCATCATCGCGCGGACCTCAGCGCTGTCGGACAGCAGGCGCGCCACCTCCGGGTCGCCAAACAGATCGCGGTGGATCACACTGTCGAAAATGGAAGCGCTCATGGCAAGTGACCGATATCGTTCAGGAAAGCTGTGAGGTGGGTGGCATAGGCCTCGGGCTGTTCCACGCAGGGCAGATGCCCCGCGCCGCGCATCAACTCGAACCGGGACCCGGGGATCAGATCCGCCAACTCACGTACCAGGTCAGGGGGGGTGGCCCCGTCGCGGTCCCCCGCGATGACCAGCGCGGGCAGGCGCAGGGCGGCGGTCGTGCTGTAGAAATCGCTGCCCGCAATCGCGGCCGAGCAGCCCGCGTAGCCGTCCTCGGGACAGGTCTCTACCATCCGTTTCCACGGGGCCACGGCGGGGCTGTTGCGGAACGCGGGCGAGAACCAGCGCTCCATGATCGCGTCTGACATGGACGCCAAGCCACCAGCGCGCAGCGCGGCAATCCTCTCGTCCCACATCGCGCGCGTGCCGATCTTGGCCGCCGTGTTCGACAGGACCACCGCACGCACCAGGTCCAGCCGCTTCGCCGCCAGCCCTTGCGCGATCAGCCCGCCAATTGAAAGCCCAACGAAAAGGGCATCGCGCGCCTCCAGGGCATCCATCACCCTCTCGGCATCGCGCACCAGCGCGCCCATGCCGTAGGGCGGGGCGGGACAGGTCGACAACCCGTGGCCGCGCTTGTCATAGCGGATCAGCCGCAATCCCTTGGGCAATAGCGGCACGACCGGGTCCCAAAGGCGCAGATCCGTCCCCAGCGAGTTGCCGAACACCACCGCGGGGCCATCGTCGGGTCCATCGACCTGCACATGCAAGGCCACATCATCAAAGGTCAAAACATCCATGCCTGGGTTGTTCCCCGATCCGCGCGCCTTTCGCAAGGTCAGCGTCGCAACTGGCTGCCCGGATGGCGCATTTTCCCTCGCAATCCGGCGCGTGACCCGCAATGGTGGTTGCCAAGCTACCGGAGAAAGCCATGCCCAAGACCATCCGCGCCGCCGTTTGCCACACCCACGGCGCGCCCCTCATCGTGGAAGAGATCACCCTGCGCGACGCCGGGCCCGGAGAGGTCGAGGTCACGCTGGACGCGGTGGCGATCTGCCATTCCGACATCTCCTATATGGAGGGCGCCTGGGGCGGCGATCTGCCCGCGGTCTACGGCCACGAGGCGGCCGGCCGCGTGACGGCGGTGGGCGATGGCGTGGCCCTGAAACTTGGCGATCGGGTGATCGTGACGTTGGCCAAATCCTGTGGCCAGTGCCCGTCGTGCGCCTCCGCGCAACCGATGTATTGCGGCGGCAACAGGCCCGAGGCCCAGGTCCTGACGACCTCGGACGGTGGGCCAATCGTCAAGGCGATGAACTGCGGGGCCTTTGCAGAGGTCGTCGTCGTCGATGCCAGCCAAACCGCGCCCATTGGCGATGATATCCCGTCCGATGTCGCCTGTCTGCTGGCCTGCGGCGTGCCCACGGGCGTGGGTGCCGCGATCAACACCGCCAAGGTCAAGCCGGGTGACAAGGTGGTCGTCATCGGCGCAGGCGGTGTGGGCCTCAATGCAATTCAGGGCGCGCGGATAGCAGGCGCGGCCCGGATCGTGGCGATGGATCTGGAAGAGAAAAAGCTGGCTGATGCGCTGGAATTCGGCGCGACCGATACGCTTCCCGCCCAAACCCAGAAGCCTTGGGTGGCGCTGGAGAAAATCCTCGGCGGCACCCTGGCCGACCACGTTTTCGTCTCCGTCGGCGCCATCCCCGCCTATGAGGTTGCCCTGCGCCTACTCGCCCCGCGGGGCACCGCCTACGCCGTCGGCATGACCCACAATGGCGAAACCACGCCCTACGAGCCGGTCATCTTCGCCGCCACCGGCCAGGGCATCCGCGGCTCTTTCCTGGGCGAAATCGTCCTGAAACGAGACATCCCGTGGATGGTCGACCTCTACTCCCAAGGCCGCCTGAAACTCGATGAGCTGGTCTCCGCCCGCTGGTCCCTCGATCAGATCAACGAGGCCATCGCCGACACCAACTCGGGCCAGGCCCGCCGCAACGTCATCACCTTCTGATCCACACGCCACCCCCCTTCATTCCCCGTTCCGTAAATATCCCGGGGGGTTTGGGGGGCTGGCCCCCCAACTTCTGGTCCCCATGAAACTCGACACGCTTGAAATCTTCGCCATCGCCCCGCTGCCGCCCGGTTGGGGCGGGCGCTATTGGCTGATCGTGCGCGTCACGACCGATACCGGGCTGACGGGATTGGGAGAGGTCTACGCCGCAGGGGTCGGGCCCGAGGCGATGCGCGCCGTCATAGGGGATGTCTTCACGCGCCACATGCAGGGCGAAGACCCGGAAAATGTCGAACTGATGTCGCGCCGCGCCCAATCCTCGGGGTTCACGCAACGCCCTGATCCCACCGTTTTCGGCGCCTTTTCGGGCCTTGAAATGGCCTGCTGGGACATCCTTGGCAAAGCCCGCGACTGCCCGGTTTACGCGCTTCTGGGGGGCAAGATGAATGCCCGGATCCGCGCCTACACCTACCTCTACCCCGAGCCGCACCACGATGCGGAGGCCTTCTGGACCTCGCCCGGGATGGCTGCGGAATCCGCCGTCGCTCGCGTGGCCGAGGGCTACACGGCGGTGAAATTCGACCCCGCTGGCCCCTACACGGTGCGTGGCGGGCACATGCCTGCGCTTAGCGATATTGATCTCTCTGCGAGGTTCTGTGCCGCCATTCGCGATGCGGTCGGCACCAAGGCGGATCTGCTTTTCGGCACCCACGGCCAATTCGCCCCCTCTGGCGCGATCCGGTTGGCCAGGGCGATCGAACCCCATGATCCACTCTGGTACGAGGAGCCGATCCCGCCCGACAACCTCCCCGGACTGGCCGAGGTCGCGGCCCACACCTCCATCCCCATCGCCACCGGCGAGCGGCTGACAACCGTGGCGGAATTCACCGAGGCGCTGCGCCATGGTGCCCGTATCCTGCAACCGGCCCTGGGTCGGGCAGGGGGCATTTGGGAGGGCAAGAAGATCGCCACCATCGCTGCCGCCTTCGGAGCACAGATCGCGCCGCATCTTTATGCGGGCCCGGTAGAATGGGCCGCGAATGTTCATCTTGGTGTCAGTTGCCCGAACCTGCTGATGGTGGAAGCCATCGAGACGCCATTCCACGAGGCGTTGGTGACGGGGCGTCCGAAGGTGGAAAACGGGTTTGTTGCCGCGCCGGAAGCGCCGGGCCTTGGTATCACGCTGAACGACGCGGTGGCCAACGCCCACCTTTACACGGGTGATCGCCTGCATCTGGAGATGCAGGAGGCGCCGTGCGATTGGCAAAACGGTAACAGCTTTGGCGGTGGGGCTGTCGATTGAGGCAATCCCCTAGGACCCGTGGCGTGCAACCCGGTCTACGGGGATGCGGTAAGATATAGACCGGGCATCACGCCCCAGACGCGGACCTACCTCTCGCGCTCATGGGCATAGCGCAGCCGCGCGATTTCTTCGTTTCTCTCGGATGCTTTCAGCGCGTTCATCTCTTCCTTCACATAATCCAGATGCTGGATCACAGCGGCCTTCGCGGCCTCGGCGTCGCGTTCCTGAATGCCCGCGTTGATCGCCCGGTGCTGATCCAGAAGGATGTCGCGCGTGGTGCGGTTCTTGAACATTTGCTGGCGGTTGAAGAACACGCCCTGGCGCAGCAGGTTGAAGCTGGCGCGCATCATGTGCAGCAGGATGACGTTGTGGCTGGCTTCGATGATCGCCAGATGGAACTCGGCGTCCAACTCGGCCTCATCTGTGGGGTTTCGCTTGCGGTGGGCGACTTCCATCTTCCGGAAGATCGTGTCGATCACCTTCAGGTCGGTGTCCGAGCCATGGATCGCGGCGCGCTCGGCTGCGATGCTTTCCAGGTCTTGCCGGAACGAGATGTAGTCGAAGACTGCCTCTTCATGGGCCGACAGAAGATCGATCAGGGCCGGCGAAAAGGCCGAGCCGATCACGTCGGCCACATAGATGCCAGCGCCCGCGCGGGTCGCCAGAAGGCCCCTTTCCTGCAATTCGGCAACCGCTTCGCGCAAGGAGGGGCGGGACACGCTGAGGCGCTCGCTCAACTCGCGTTCCGAGGGCAAACGCTCTCCGGGGCGCAGGATGCCGCGCAGGATCAGTTGCTCGATTTGCTTGACGACGGAGCGTGAGAGTTTCTCTGCTTCGATACGTTGGAAAGGCATGGGGCGCCTCCTTCAGAATTGGTCAAACGATATGACCACCGGGTAGGCCTGTCCACCCAAGATCGCGGTGTGGCACATGCAAAAACGGCCCGCCCCAAGGGGCAGGCCGTTGATTTCAGGATGTAAAATAGGGCTAGCGCGGGCGAATAATCACCTCGACCCGGCGGTTTTGCTGACGGCCCTCGGGTGTCAGGTTGGTGGCGATCGGTGCGCTTTCACCGCGCCCGATTGAGCGGACGCGGGACGGGGCGACGCCCGCCTCCAGCAACACACCGGCCACGGCTTGCGCGCGGCGGGTGGAGAGGTCCTGATTGTAGCCCGCCGATCCGGTGTTGTCGGTATGGCCCACGACCTCCACGCCCGTGGCGGGGTATTGGTTGAGGTTCGCGGCCAAGGCGCGCAGATCCGATTGCAGGCCGGCACGGATCGCGGCCGAGTCGACGTCGAAAAGGATACCCTCGGGCATGGTGACGATCAATTCAGAGCCGGTGTTCTCGATCAGGATGCGATCATTGCTGAGCTGTCCGCGCAGATCCTGGGCCTGACGGTCCAACGCGTTGCCGATGGCCCCGCCCGCCGCCGCACCGACGGCCGCACCGAGGATCGCGTTGCGACCCTGGTTGTCGTCGTCCGCAGTGGCCCCGAGAAAGCCGCCCAGAAGCCCGCCGATGATTGCGCCGTCGCGGGTGCGGTTTGCGTTGGGATCGGCTGGCGCCACGGTGTTGCCGACGCAGGCGGTCAACGCCAGTGACGCGGCGGTAGCCAGAAGAAGTGATTTATTCAGAAGTGCCATGAGTGCATGCCCTTTAAGCCTGTGCCCCGTTTCCCGACGAGACTTGTTGCCTGCGTGTATATCAGTCCCGTGCGTGCGGCACAGGGGGAAAACGGCGGGCGGCGCGGCACGGGCAGGACAGCGCCGATTTGCCGTTCTTTTTCAGGCTGCGCCATCTTCTGTCGTGACTAAGCTGCGCCATCCTCTGTCGTGGCGGCTTCCCAAGCCAGCATGGCGCGTTTGACGGGCAGACCCCAATGGTAACCGCCAAGCCCGCCGGATTTGCGCAAGGCGCGGTGGCAAGGGATCAGCCAGCTGATCGGATTGCGCCCCACGGCAGTGCCCACCGCGCGCACGGCGCGGGGTTTGCCGATGGCGCCCGCGATCTGGCTGTAGGTGGTGACGTGGCCCGTCGGGATCGACAAGAGCGCCTCCCACACCTTGATTTGGAAGGGTGCCCCGATAAGCGACAGGTGCAGATCGCCGCCGCCGCCAAAGGCTGCATCGGCCAGGGCTTTGAGGGCGATGGTATCTTCCACGTAGGTGGCATTGGGCCAGCGCGACCGCAGGTCTGCCATGGCCGGCTCTGGCCCGGTCTCGGACGCAAAGCCGATGCCGCAGATGCCTTTTTCGGTGGCCATCAGCAGCGCCGGACCGAAGGGGCTATCGAACCAGCCCCAGCGGATCGTCAGACCCTTGCCGCCGGATGCGTAGGTGCCGGGGCTCATCGCCTCCCACCGCAGGAACAGATCGTGGAGCCGCCCGCCCGAGGTCAGCCCGGTCTCGCCCACCGTGTCGAGCACGGTGAAGCGCTCTGCCAACAAGCGCCGGGCGTGATCCAGCGTCAGGTATTGCTGATAGCGCTTGGGGCTGACGCCGACCCAGCCGCTGAACGTGCGCTGAAAATGCGCCGGGCTCATGTCGAGGGCACGCGCCAGGTCATCGAGGCTCTGGTGCGGATTGGCATCGATCAGGTCCAACGCCCGACGCATCACGTTGAAGTGGTAACTTCCCGAGGGATCGTGGGGGGGGACATGTGACATGGCTCGGCTCTCCTTAACGCCGTTAACCTACCGCGGCCATGCTGGGGGGCGCGACCCGCTTCTTGCGGGATGTGCGGGGGGCTTGCCCGCCCGCGCCCGGCACGCCAAAAGGGACGCCATGGCCAAACCACTTCCCTATCATACGATTCACGAGATATTCACCCGTTTCCGGGAGGCCGAGGCCGAGCCGAAGGGAGAGTTGCACCACGTCAACGCCTATACGCTGGTGGTCGCCGTGGCGCTGTCCGCGCAGGCGACGGATGCGGGCGTGAACAAGGCGACGCGGCGCTTGTTCGAGATTGCGGACACGCCGCAAAAGATGCTCGACCTTGGGCTGGACGCGGTGACCGAGCATGTCAAGACCATCGGCCTCTACCGCAATAAAGCCAAGAATGTCATCAAGTTAAGCCAGATCCTTGTGGATGAGTACGGGGGCGAAGTGCCATCCTCGCGCGCGGCGCTGCAATCATTGCCGGGGGTGGGGCGCAAGACCGCCAACGTGGTTCTGAACATGTGGTGGGGGATGCCCGCGCAGGCCGTCGATACCCACATTTTCCGCGTCGGCAACCGGACTCGGATCGCGCCGGGCAAGGACGTGGACGCGGTGGAACGCGCGGTAGAGGATAACATTCCGGCCGAATTTCAGCTGCACGCCCATCACTGGTTGATCCTGCATGGCCGCTACATCTGCGTGGCGCGCAAGCCCAAATGCGGCGCGTGCCTGATCCGGGATCTGTGTGTGTTCGAGGACAAGACGCCTGACCCGCTGCCCAAGAAAGGGAAGATATGACACGGCAAAACGTTTCCTCCGGTTCCTACCTGGAGCCGCAGATCGGGTTTTCGCGGGCCGTGCGCATCGGCAATATGGTCGCTATCGGCGGCACAGCCCCCATCGCGGCGGGGGGCGGCACTGACTGCGTCGGGGACGCCTACGGACAGACAAAACGCTGCCTGGAGATTGCGTTAACGGCATTAACCCAGGCAGGTGGCACGGCAGAAGATGTCATCCGTACCCGTATAATCCTTAAGGATATCAATGACTTCAAAGAGGCAGCGCGTGCCCACGCCGAAGTCTTCACCGACATCCGCCCCGTCACGACGGTGATGGCGGTCACCGCTTTCGTCGATCCCGACTGGTTGGTCGAGATTGAAATCGATGCCATTGCAAAGGACTGAACCATGACCCAAACCTACGACCTCGTGGGCATTGGCAACGCTGTTGTTGATGTGATTTCCCACGCCGATGACAGCTTTCTCGACAATATGGGCATCCAGAAGGGCATCATGCAGTTGGTAGAGCGCGAGCGCGCCGAGATCCTTTACGGCGCGATGACCGATCGGGTGCAGGCGCCCGGCGGGTCAGTCGGCAACTCGGTCTATGGCGCGGGCTCTCTGGGGTTGAAGACGGCGTTTCTGGGCAAGGTGAAGGACGACGCGCTGGGGATCTTCTATCAGAATGGCATGGCGGCGGACGGCATCGATTTCCCCAATCCGCCGGTCTCCGGCGCTGGGATCGCGCCCACGACACGGTCGATGATTTTCGTCTCCCCCGATGGCGAGCGATCGATGAACACCTACCTCGGCGCGGGCGCGGATTTCGATGAGGGCGACGTGGACGCCTCTGTCGCGGGCAACACACGTTACCTGTTTCTGGAGGGCTACCTCTATGACAAGGACGAGGGCAAACGCGCTTTCACCGCAGCCGCGCAGGCCTGTCACGACGGTGGCGGCCAGGCCGGTGTCACGCTGTCGGATCCCTTCTGCGTCGACCGCCACCGCGACGATTTCCGTCGCCTGATCGCGGAGGAAATGGACTTCACCCTTGGCAATGAAGAAGAGTGGCTGGCGCTGTTCCAGACCGAGGATCTCCAGGACGCGCTCTCGCAGGCGGCAGCGGTGTGTGACCTGATCGTCTGCACGCGCTCGGGCAATCCGGTGATCCTGATCCAGGGCGACACGCGTGTCGAAGTGCCGGTCGTGCGGGTCACGCCAGTCGACGCCACGGGCGCGGGGGACCAGTTCGCTGCTGGGTTCCTTTATGGCGTGGCCACGGGGCAAACCCTTGAGACAGCGGGAAAAATGGGCGTTGCGGCAGCTGCCGAAGTCATCGCCCACGTGGGGCCCCGTCCCAAACGCCCCCTGCGTGACGTCTTCGCCGAGCAAGGCTTGATATAGGGTTGGCGCGATGTCTGACCTTTTAGCACAGCTCAGTACGGGCACCGGTTCCATCGCGATCCTGTTGGTGGGCCTCGTGTTCAAGCTGACCGGCTTCGCGGTCCGCGACGAATTGATGTTGCGGATTCTCGTGGTCTGCGGGTTCATTTGTGATGCCGCCTACTACTTCTTCCGGGCTGATCCGATCCTGCCGTCGGTCATGTCGAACATCGCGCTTTTGACGATCAACGTGATTCTGATCGCAGCTATCGCGTCCGAGCGGACGACTTGGCGCATGTCGGACGAAGACAGAAAGACCTTCGCCCATTTCCCGACCCTCACGCCGGGCCAGTTCCGGCGTCTCAAGAAGATGCTCTCTGCCGAGATCGCAGGGCGCGGCGCGGTCCTGACCCGCGAGGGGGCGGCGGTGGAGGACCTGATGCTGGTCTTCGCCCAGACGATCATGATCACCAAACGCGGTGAAAGCTTCCCGATCGCGGGCCCTGCCTTCGTGGGCGAGATCGCGTTCCTCACGGGTAACCCGTCCAGCGCCGATGTGACCCTGCCTGAAGGGGGGACAGTGGTGCGGATCAACTCCGCAGCGCTACGCAAACGCATGTCGCGCTCGCCCGCGTTCAACAATGCGCTGGTGGCCCTATTCGGGGCCGAATTGGCCCGCAAGGTGGCGGATTCCGTGCCGATGGCGCGCGCCGCAGAGCGGTAGGGTTAACGGTATTAACCTCTAGCTGGCCGACAGGCCCGCCCGGTTGCGGTTGGCGGCCTCGATCTTGCGTTGCGCCTCGATCTGCAAGGCATTCGACACGGCCAGGGCAAACTCGTGGTCGATGTCCAACTCGCGGATCAACGCTGCGCGGGGCAGGGTGAAGATGCGCGCCTCGGACGTGATCTCCACATCTGCGGTCGCCTCCCCGCCGTGCATGATCGTCATCTCTCCGATCAGGGCTGTTGGCCCGATCTGCGCCACCACGACCCCATGGGCGCGCACCTCGGCGTTGCCGTGGCCCACATAGACCAATTCATGGACCGGCATGCCCTGGCGGGCCAGGACCGTGCCGGGGCTGACCGATTGCCACCGTCCCAGCCGCAGGAACTTGCGCGCCAGATGCGGTGAGAGCGTGCTGAAATGGGTGCTCAGGAACGCCCGTTCTTCATCCGAAAAGCGGACCTGACTACGCACCCAGGCCATCCGCCCCAGACCCACCAGCGACAGCGTGATCCAGGAGATCTGGATCAGCAGCGACGACAGGTTGAACGCCTCCACCAAGCTGAGCAGAACCGCCATCGCGGCGAACATGTTCATCACCGTATAGGTGACCGAACTGCCGCGCAGCAGTCCCAACTGCAAACCTCCATACGCCGAGAGGTAGAGGGCGACCCCGACAAGACCGGACGTTGACCAGATCGAAAATTCCATGGGCAGCATTTCCTTGAAACCGAAGCGACGCCCGGTAAGACGCCAAAGGGTGGCCTGCCACAGTGTCCCTGTCAAATCCATCTTCGACACCAGAAGGGTTTGCGACGACACGGAAAATCCGCCACGATCCATCGCGAGCCGAGGGGGAAACCGTGCCAAGACACGCAGCGCAACAACCAAGGGCGGCCCGATGTCCCGGGTGACTGTCGTTCTGGGTCTGGCGGTGACCGCGGCCATGGTAGGATTGACGGCCTTCCCGCCGCCGATCCTTGACCGTGCACGCGATGCCGTTTTCGATGGCTACCAGCGCAGCGCGCCGCGTCCCTATGACCCCACCGCGCCAGTGCATATCATCGACATTGACGAGACCGCGCTGGAGGTCTATGGCCAGTGGCCCTGGCCGCGCAGCTACATGGCCGAGATGACCGACCGCCTGTTCGACCACGGCGCCGCTGCAATAGGCTTCGACGTGCTTTTCCCCGAACCGGATCGAACCTCGCCGGAACTGATCGTCGAGTCCTGGGCACGGTTCAGCGACGGCCCTGTGCCGGGGCTGGCCGATTTGGGGGCCGATGTGGACTTCACCCCCCATGACACCCGTTTTGCCCAAGCGATGGAGGGGCGATCGGTGGTCCTTTCGGTCGCCGGCGGCCTTGAGGGCACGATGCCCGAGGCCGTCGCGGGCTTCGCCGTTACCGGCGCCACCCCTACGACGCTGACAACCTACCCCGGCGCGATCGGCAATCTGCCAGAGTTGACGGCGGCGGCCAGCGGCATTGGCACGATCAGCCTTGGGCGCAACGCTGATGGCATCACTCGGACCGTTCCCATGGTCTCGGACTTCGGGGGCGTGCTGATCCCGTCGCTGTCGGCCGAGCTGTTGCGCGTGGCGCAAGGGGCAGGGGGCCATGTGTTGCGGACCACGCAGGCCTCGGGCGAGGTCTCGGGCGGCACGGTCGCGGCGACGGCGATGCAAGTCGGCGGGTTGGCATTTCCGCTGGAGGCCGACGGGCGCTTTCGCCTCTATTTCGCGGGCTACCAGCCCCAGCGCGTGACGCCCGTGGGCGATCTGCTGGAGGCGGACGGCATTGACCCCGCCCTGCAACAGCGGCTGGCGGGGCGGATCATTCTTGTAGGATCCTCCGCGCAGGGGCTGTTCGACATCCGCACCACGCCGCTGGACGGGCAAATTGCGGGGGTCACGCTGCACGCCGAAATCATCGAGCAGATCGTGGCAGGCGCCTTTCTGTCGCGCCCGGACTGGATGCGCGGGCTGGAGATCCTGATCGTGGCGCTTGCCGGCATCGCGTTGACGATCCTCAACCGGTTGGAGCGGCCCGTTTTGGGCCTAAGCGCGGCGCTGAGTGTCAGTGGCGGTTCGGTCCTCGGGGGTATTCTCGCCTTCACGCAGATGGGTGTGCTTTTCAACCCGCTGATGGCGGTGTTGACCTCGGTTCTGGTCTATATCCCCGGCACGACTCTGGGATATCTCGCCAAGGAGCGCGCGCGGCGCTCCATCCGCGAGCGGTTCGCCCGCTTCCTGCCGCCCGATCTGATCGCCGAGATCGAAAAGAACCCCACCGCCGCCCTGACACCCGAGGGGGCCGAGCGTGATTTGACGGTGATGTTCGTGGACATGCGCGGCTTTTCGACCGTCACCGAAGGCATGTCGCCGGACCGGGTCGTGACGCTTGTGAATACGTTCCTGTCCGCCGTGGCCGAGACCCTTGTGGATCACGGCGCCACCATCGACAAATTCATGGGCGACGCAGTCATGGCCTTCTGGAATGCCCCCATCGAGCGGTCGGACCACGCGGCCGCCGCCCTCGGCGCGCTGCACGCGGTCAACGACGCGGCGGAGCAGGCGAATTTCATGCTGACCTCGCAAGGGCTGCCACGGGTGAACCTTGGGGTGGGGCTGAACACCGGGCCCGCATCCGTGGGGTTGATGGGCTCACGGGACCGTCTGTCATATACCTGTATCGGCGATAGCGTCACGCTGGCCGCAAGGCTGGAGGGGCTGACGCGGATCTATGGCACGCGCAACTGCGTGGGGCCGAATGCCGTGGCCGAATGCCCGCCGCATTTGCAGGCCGTGACGCTGGATTTGATCGCTGTGAAGGGGTTTGCGCGGGCCGTCGAGGTGGCCACGGTGCTGCCGCGCATGACGCCGGGGCTGGAGGGGTTTGCCGACGCGCTCGCCAAAGCCCGCGCCACCTACATCGCCCGCGACTGGACGGGGGCGGAAGCAGCCTTCCTGAACGTGGCCAAAATCAAGGTGCCCACGTGCAACACGGGCCTTCTGGCGCAGCTCTATCTGGATCGGATCGCGGCCCACAAAGAAGATCCCCCGCCCGAGGGTTGGGCGGGGGAATATGTCGCGCTGTCAAAGCGTTAGGGCGTGATCGGCGGGGAGGGGCAAAACGGGCCCGGGTCCAATGGATTGCAGAGATCGAACTCTTCGAATTCTATCTCCGGCAGGCCATCCAGCAGATCGTCGAAGCGAAGATCATCGTCGAAGATTTCGGGGTCGAACTCTTCACCCGTGGTCGAGACGGGGCCCCGATCCGATGGGTTGGGGTTGCCGACGCCCGACCCGAGGCCCGCTCCACCACCGCCACGGGGGGCGCCGTCGATCAGTTCAAGGATCTGCGCGAGGTATGCGGGGTTCACCCGGCCCTGGTAGCCGTCTTCCGTCAACACGCCGCCACGGCGGCTGGTGCAGGCGCGGCGACCGTTGCGCGTGGAAATGCAAAGACGCTCTCCGGCAAGGAATACGGCGATCGTTTCGCCGTTCAGGTGCACGATCAGCGCGCTCGATCCGCGGATGCCGATGGTGGCCGTCGGCGTCGTCACCGTCGCCTCTTGCTCACGCGACAGGGTGCCACCGATGAAGCGCAGCGCACCTTCGGTCATTTGCAGGCCCATCTGGCCCGTGCCGTTCGCGTTGAACACGAATTGGTCCAGCACGATGGTGGTGTTGGGCGCCAGCGAGAGGGTCGTCTGGTCGACGAACAGGATTTGCCCCCGGCCCGAAGCCGACGACGCAATCGTCTCGTCCTGCACGACGCCTGTGCCCAGGTTCAACGGGCGCGTTCCTGCGCCCGGCGGTGTACCGCGCAGGGTCGGTTCGCTGGAAGCGACCGTGCCGATGTTCTGCGCCGCCAAGGGCGCTGCGAGGGCGAGGGCCGCCGTTGCGACAAGTGCTAATGTCTTGAAGGGCATGCTTAAAACTCCCAACCGACCTGGAATGTGTAAATCATTTCTTCCCGTGTGCCGCCGGGCGTCGTGTCCTCATGGACCTGCGCTGCGGCCGTCTCAATGTAGATGTCTTCAAATACGAAAGCGCGCAGCCACAGGCCGTAGCTGTACTCGTCAAAATCCGTGGTTATGCCACCGACGTCCTGTTCCGTCTGGCCCATCTCGGCGAATGCGCCGGCGACCCAGCGGTTAGGCAGGTTGTCCCATTCCACATCGAAGGCGTGCTGCGCGGCCAACCGGACCGAGGCTTCGGTGAATTCGATCGGTGTTGCCGCATCCACCTCGGTGTGGGCGCTCCATGTGCCCGACAGACGCAGGCGCGTGTCGCGAGAGGGGCGGTAGGTCACGCCTAGGTCAAACTCGTAAAAATCGAAATCCGGATCGCCCGCGTCCATCGCGATCTCGCGGCCCACACCCAGATCGGCGTAGACCGTAAAGCGCTCGTTGATCGGGTTGGCGTAGGCCAGACCTGCGCCCCAGGAGGTGTAATCACCGGACAGAGTGTCGTCGTTCTGGAACCACCCCAATTCGGCGTAGGCCTGTAGACGGGGGCCGTAGGCATCGGATGCAAGGCGCCACTGCGGTCCGGTGCGCAGGCGCGCATTGGTGCGTTCGTTGATCGAGGCATCCCCGGGCTGGTAGGTGCTGAAGGCGAATTCCGTGACCCATTGCGTCACATCGGCGTCGCCCATGTCGATGCGCCAATCCACGGAACCGTTCACGAAGGCCCCTTGCTCGTCACTGGTGTCGGCAAAGGCATAGCCCACCTGCAACCGCCCGCTATAGTCCGAGCGGTCATCGCGCTCTTGCGCTTCTTCGCGGTAACGCGCGACCTCGGTCATTTGCTCGGGCGTCAGCGTCCCCGAGGCCTGGGCGGCGGCGAAATGGTATTCGGCCACAGCGTAGGAGCCGAGCGCGAAGTAGGCCACGGCCAGCTCTACGCGGGCGGTGGTATTGTTGGGCTCCAGATCAACCAGGCGCTCCAGGGTTGCGGCGGCGGCCTCGAAATCGCGGGCCGCAACCGAAAGGCGAGCATAGTCGCGCATCAACTGGCGGTTGGCGGGATCGACCAGCAGTTGCTCGAACACGTCTTGGCGCTGCGCGTCAGCGGCCGCAGTTTGGGCCGCGACAGGCGCGGAAATCAAGGTCAGAGCGGCGACGGACGCCAGAAGAGGGGCGCGAAACATATCAGGGGGGCCTCACGAGGGGAAAAATAAGGTCGTCTCAATAGGCGCGATCCTAGGACTGCGTGGCCCATTTTACAACGTGTTGCGCACCAGACGGCCCGGATCGCGGCATTGTCGCAACGGTCCCGAACCCTGTATCAGCCGCCCAGCTTGGCGTGCACCTCTTCCAGATCAATTTCGCCGATGGGCATCTTGTTGCTGGGATTGTCGAAATCGTACTTAAAGAGCTCGAAATCGCGGTGGTAGATTTCCTTGATCAGATGCATTGACAGATCGTCGAAGTAGTCCTCGACCGGGTGCAGGCGCTTGGGGCCGTGTCCTTCGGACTCGTTGAAACGGGGCACGTCCTTGAGCTTGATCGGATGGGCGTTTTCCGTTGCATCCAGAACGCTTTGCATGCCGTCGTTGAAGCTTTCGGTCCAGAAGATCTTGTCGTAGCGCCCGCCGTTGACGATGAAGGTCGAGACATGGCCCGCCATCGCGGACCAGTGGATGTCCGGGTCCATCGGCTTGCGCCAGCGGATGGTGTCACGGGTAAACAGCAGGAACCGGCGGAAGCTGGCGATCTGGTCAAACTCGCCCTTGCCGTCCTCACCGCCCACTTCGATGCCGTATTTCTGGATCAGAAGTGGCACCAGGTTGCCGCGATAGCGCTTCCCGTTGCGCTGGATGCCGCAGATCTTGTCGAAAAACGACGACAGGATGCGGGTGTAGGGGTTGCGCACGCAGGTGAAGGCGAAACTCTTGTTGGTGGTGACGTTGGCCTCGATCAGCGGCTGGCTGGCATCGAAGGCCCATTTGTGCATGCCGCCCTGGGCGTCATGAATGTCGCCGTCGAAGTACGCTCCATTGTCGGTGTAGTACATGATCTGGCCGATCGTCGAGCAGGCGCATTTGGGCACCACGCGGTACACCATGCTTTCACTCGACGTCATCCAAGTGCCTGGAAAACCCATATGCTCGTTACCTCACGTGCTGCCCGGCGTGTCGTTCGACGGATCGCTCACCAAATCTAAAGATATAAATTGCAAACATTTGATGTCGCATCAATGTCTTTCGGGTATTAATGAGTTAACAACAAGGCGCAACAATGCGCAAAGATCCGAGGCAATCGTTTCCAGAATGGCAAAAATCGCCTTTATTCTCCTGTGTCACAAGGATGCGCCAAGCATCATCCGGCAGGCCGAGCGTCTGACGGCGACAGGTGATTATGTGTCGATTCACTTTGACGCAAGTGCCAAGGCGGCGGAGTTTGCGGCATTGCAGAGCGCCTTGAAGGACAACGCGGGCGTCACTTTTGCAAAAAAGCGCATAAAATGCGGCTGGGGGGAATGGTCGCTTTGCCAAGCCACGTTGAACGCGATCGAAGCCGCGGTCGAAGCGTTCCCCAAGGCCACCCACTTCTACATGCTCTCGGGCGATTGTGCCTCGGTTAAGTCGGCGGCCTATGCGCACAAGTTCCTCGATGACCGGGACATGGATTATGTGGAGTCGTTCGATTTCTTCCACTCGGACTGGATCAAGACCGGCTTCAAGGGTGAGCGGCTGTTTTACCGCCACTTCTTCAACGAACGAAACCACAAGACGCTGTTTTATGCCTCCTTCAACCTGCAACGCAAACTGCGGCTGGAACGCAGGATACCCGACGACATCCAGGTGATGATCGGTAGCCAATGGTGGTGCCTGCGCCGCAACACGATCGAGGCCATCCTCGCCTTCTGCCGTGAGCGGCCGGATGTGATCCGCTTCTTCCAGACCACATGGATCCCCGATGAGACGTTCTTCCAGACACTTGTGCGCCACCTCGTCCCCGCGCGCGAGATCGAGAGTCGCACGCTGACCTTCAAGATGTTCAGCGATTACGGCATGCCGGTGACCTTCTACAACGACCAGTACGATCTGCTGATCAGCCAGGACTACCTGTTCGCCCGGAAGATTTCGGCTGAGGCCACGCTGCTCAAAGAGCGTCTCGGTGCGCTGTGGAGTTCTTCGCGCAAGGACTTCGCGACATCCCAGGAGGGGCCCAAGCTGCACGCTTTCCTGACCGGGCGCGGACGGGTCGGCAAACGTTTCGGCACCCGGTTTTGGGAGCGCGAAAGCACATTGGGCGCGGACCGCGATCTTTATATGCTGGTGTGCAAGAAATGGCACGTCGCCAAGCGCCTGTTGAAGGCTTCGTCCGAAAAGCTGGACATCCGGGGCGTCGAGTATCTGTTCGATGAGGCGGGCTGCCGCGTGCCGCATCTGGGCGGAATCGAACGGACGATGGAAAAGCGCAACCGCCACCGTCGGGCGCTGATGCGGATGCTGTTCGATTACTACGGGACAGAGCAATTGATGATCTGCCTCGACCCTGCCAATCTTGACCTGATGCGCGACTTCATGTCGGATCGTGCCAATGCGAGGATTCTGGAAGTGCAGTGCAATTTCGACGATCAATATCTAGTTGGCCATGCCCATCGCGTGGGACTTGCGACAGATGACACGCCGGGCGAGGTCTTGCAGCGCATGCTGCCGACACTGCGCCACGAATTCCTCGATGAACAGATGGAGATCCGCGAGGCGGAGTTCAAACAGCATTGGCGCCTGAAGGAAGGCCGCTCGCCCGAGGAAAACGGCACGGTGCTGGCAGAGTTTTTCGGGATCGATCAGGACCGCGGTCGCGAGTTGGCCGAGACCCAGCACCTGTTTGCGGATTGAGAGGGGGCCTGACACATGGCATTCGACTACGACGACCAGAACATTTTCGCCAAGATCCTGCGCGGTGAAATTCCCAACACAACCGTGGCGGAAACCGAGCATACGCTGGCGTTCGCCGACATCCATCCGCAAGCGCCGGTCCATGTGCTGGTGATCCCCAAGGGACCTTACGTTTGCTTCGATCACTTCGCGGCGGAAGCCTCGGACGCGGAAATCGTCGATTTCCACCGGGTCGCGGCACAGATCTGCGCCAGGATCTCACCCGGCGCAGGCGGGGCAGGGTACCGCACGATCTCCAACGCGGGCACCGACGGTGTGCAGGACGTGCCCCATTACCATATGCATATTCTGGGCGGGCGTCCCCTGGGGCGGATGCTGGCAAAGGCATAGTCGCACGCTTGTCTGCCCGCAGGTGAGGTGCGATAGAGGCGCAAGAAACCATCGCAAGGGATCAAGACCATGGCCATCGACGCCCCCGAGACAGAAATCGTGTCCACGACCCGCGTGGCCTGTGATGGCGGCGAAGGCGCCTTGGGCCATCCGCGCGTCTGGCTGATGATCGACCCCGACACCGGCTTCGTCGAATGCGGCTATTGCGACAAGAAGTTCGTGCATGAGGATTTCGTCGACAAGACCGGGTGATCCGTCGCCGCGTCGGCGCATGGCGCTGGGCTGCCCCTTGGGGCGCTTAGCTGAGGGGGATTTCCTGAACCCCGCATTGCAGGGTCACGCGGCCAGTTTCGGCCTGAACGTAATCCGCGATGTTGTTGCCGCTCCAGGCCTCGTCGGGCGGCCGTCCAGCATTTCTCCGGTCCCCTGGGCGGTGCCCGTTGCCCCGTCGAAGACCGTGTATTGCACCGTCCCTTCCACCCCGTCGCCGCAATCGAACCGTGCCATGCCGGTCTCGTTGTCCCAGGTGCCGGTGCAGGCCTCGCCGGTGTATAGCTCCCCCCGCAGGGTGCCGCGGTCCCAGCCGATGGAGCCGCCCACAAACAGCGTATCGCCCCCGATGCAGCCCACCACATGGCTACAGCTTTGCGGGCTGCCCTCTTGATGCACGCAGTCGGGATCAAGCCGCATCTACGCGCTGGCGGAATTTGTGAAAAACACGGATGCAGTACCTGCCCCGGCAAGGTAGACACAGATCAGCAAACGAGGGAAAGCACCATGGCATTTGGAAAAGGACATCATCTTCACCTCGTGGATGGGTCAGCGTTCATTTTTCGCGCGTACCATGCTCTGCCGCCGCTGACGCGCAAGTCAGATGGTCTTCCAATTGGGGCGGTCGCGGGATTTTGCAACATGATCTACCGGATGATCGAGGCCAACACCGGCCCCGATGCGCCGACCCATGCCGCCGTCATATTCGACAAGGGCAGCCATACGTTCCGCAACGACCTCTATGACCAATACAAGGCCAACCGCGAGGCGATGCCCGAGGATCTGCGGCCGCAGATTCCGCTGACCCGCGATGCGACGCGGGCCTTCAACCTCGCCTGTATCGAGATGGAGGGGTTCGAGGCCGACGATATCATCGCCACCTACGCCCGCATGGCGCGGGAAGCTGGGGGGCGCTGCACGATCATTTCCAGCGACAAGGACATGATGCAACTGGTCGGTGACGGGGTCGAGATGTTCGATGCCATGAAGAACAACCGCATCGGCCGCGACGGCGTGCTGGAGAAATTCGGCGTCGGGCCTGAACGGGTCGTGGATGTGCAGGCGCTGGCAGGCGATAGCGTTGACAACGTCCCCGGTGCACCCGGCATCGGGATCAAGACGGCGGCACTTTTGATCAATGAATACGGGGATCTGGACCAGCTTCTGGCGCGTGCGGACGAGATCAAGCAACCCAAGCGTCGACAGACCCTGATCGATCACGCCGACCAGATCCGCCTGTCGCGACAACTGGTGTTGCTGGATGAAAACGTGGATCTGGCAGAAAGCCTCGATGACCTTGAAGTGCGGGAGCCTGACGCGGAACAACTTCTGTCCTTCCTGGCCGAGATGGAGTTTCGCACGCTCACCAAACGTGTCGCCGAGCAGATGGGCGCCGAGGCCCCGACCATCGCCGAGCCCACGCCCGAAGCGGCCCCTGACGCCCCTGAGATGCCCGCGATCGACCATTCCAAGTATGAGATCGTCAACGACGTCAAGACATTGCAGGACTGGGTAGACCGGGCCGTGGCCCGGGGCGAAGTGGCGTTCGACACCGAAACCACCTCGCTCAACGAGATGGTGGCAGAACTGGTCGGGGTCTCGCTCTGCATTGAACCAGGCGAAGCCTGCTACATCCCGCTTCTGCACCGGGGCGGCGGTGATGACCTCTTCGCCGACACTGCATTGGCCGAGGGGCAGATCCCGTTCGAGGACGCGCTGGCCGTGCTCAAGCCGATGTTGGAGGACGATAGCGTCCTGAAGATCGCCCAGAATGCCAAATATGATGTGAAGGTGCTGGCCAACTACGGCATCACCGTCGCGCCCATCGACGACACGATGCTGCTGTCCTACGCGCTGCACGCGGGTCTGCACAATCACGGCATGGATGCCCTGTCCGAACGCTACCTGGGTCACACGCCTTTGCCGATCAAGGCGCTGATCGGAAGCGGGAAATCCCAGATCACCTTCGACCGAGTCGCGATTGCGGACGCCGCCCCCTATGCGGCTGAAGACGCCGATATCACCCTGCGGTTTCACAAACTGTTCAAACCCAAGCTGCACCAGGTCGGGGTCACGAAGGTCTATGAACGGCTCGAACGCCCGCTGGTTCCCGTCCTTGCGCGCATGGAACGCTCGGGCATCAAGGTCGACCGCGAGGTCCTGTCGCGCATGTCCAACGCCTTCGCCCAGAAAATGGCAGGGCTGGAGGCCGAAATTCACGAGCTGGCCGGAGAGACCTTCAACGTCGGCTCGCCCGCACAGCTTGGCGAGATTCTGTTCGACAAGATGGGTCTGGACGGCGGCAAGAAGGGCAAGGCAGGGAAATACTCCACCGGTGCCGATATCCTCGAAGATCTCGCCACCGAACATGATCTACCCGCCCGCGTGCTGGACTGGCGGCAGTTGTCGAAGCTGAAATCCACCTACACCGACGCGCTGCAAGACCACATCAACCCGGACACGGGCCGCGTACACACGTCGTATTCTATCGCGGGCGCCAACACCGGGCGGCTCGCCTCCACCGATCCGAACCTGCAAAACATCCCGATCCGTTCCGAGGAAGGCCGCCGGATACGCGAAGCTTTTGTGGCCGAACCGGGTAAGGTGCTGGTGGCACTGGACTATTCCCAGATCGAGCTGCGCATCCTTGCCCATATCGCGGGCATCGACGCCCTGAAAGAGGCCTTCAAGGAAGGTCAAGACATTCACGCCGCCACGGCGTCCGAGATGTTCAACGTGCCGCTTGAAGACATGACCTCCGACGTGCGTCGTCAGGCCAAGGCGATCAACTTCGGGGTGATCTACGGTATTTCGGGCTTCGGCCTTGCGCGCAACCTGCGCATCCCGCGGGCCGAGGCGCAGGGCTTCATCGACCGCTATTTCGAACGTTTCCCCGGCATCCGCACCTACATGGACGACACCAAGGCCTTCGCGAAAGAGAACCTCTACGTGCAGACGCTCTTTGGCCGCAAAATCCACACGCCCGAGATCAACGCCAAGGGGCCCGGCGCGGGCTTCGCGGGGCGCGCGGCGATCAACGCGCCGATCCAGGGCACAGCCGCCGACATCATCCGCCGGGCCATGGTACGGATGGAGGACGCGATTGAAGGCATCCCTGCAAAGATGCTTCTCCAGGTCCACGACGAACTGGTGTTCGAGGTCGATGAAGACGCCACCGACGCCCTGATCGCGCGTGCGCGCGAAGTGATGGAAGGCGCCGCCCATCCGGCGGTGCACCTGAGCGTCCCGATCACGGTGGATGCCGGGCAGGGGGCGAACTGGGCAGAGGCGCATTGATATGTCCCACCCACCCGGCATCCGCACCTGGTCCGAGTTGCGCGCCTTCGCCCTGTCGCTTGGCCTGCCCAAGGTTGAAGACGCGGTGTCATGGGGCAACCCGAACCTCAAAGCTCACGGCAAGATGTGGTGCTGGTGGTCGCCCTACGTCGATGCGGCGATCTTCAAGGGCACCCGCGAGGAGCGCGAGGTACTGCTGGACGCCAACCCTGACACCTTCGTGATGCATCCGCACTACGCCAACACCGGGCTGACCCTCGTGGCGGCGGGCCGGATCGACCCCGATTGGGCGGAGGCGCGGCTGAGACGCACGTGGCGGGATATGGCTCCGAAACGCTGGCTCGCCAGCCATGATGCGGGGCAAGGCTGATGCAGGCGCTCTATGTCTTACGGGGCTGCCTCGCGGCCTATGCGGCGGGCGTGATCGTGATAACTCTCGCGATGATGGGCGCCGAGGGGGACGGACCTGAAGCCTTTGGGTTCGTTGCGCTTTTTGGTCTCTTCGCACTGATCCCGATGCTGATCATCACCTTTGTCATCTGGGGCGTTCTGGTGGCCAACAGCGCCCGCGTGAAGGCGTTGCAGGCGATGGCGCTCTGCGCGGCAGTGTTTTTCAGCCTCTCGGTGCTGGCGGGCGTGGCGGATGGGGAACTGCTGGCGCTTTTTGCCATCTCGCTGACCAGCCCGTTGGTGGGCGCGGCCTTCGGGGCGGCGTTCTGGGTCGGGGCCTTCGGGTTCCGCAAGGAAATGACCATGGCCAAACGCATGCCCGAGGATTGGTGGTGATGCTGATCGCGCTCAACAAGCCGATGAACATGCTGTCACAATTCACGTCCGAGGGCGGATGGCCCGCGCTCGACACGCTCGGATTGCCGAAGAAGATCTACGCCGCCGGTCGTCTGGATCGCGACAGCGAAGGGCTGTTGCTTCTGACCGATGATGGCGGCCTGCAGGCGCGGATCTCCTCGCCGAAATACAAATCCCCCAAGGTCTATTTCGCATTGGTCGAGGGGGTGCCGGACGGCGATGCCCTGAACAGGTTGCGCGCGGGCGTCACGCTGAAAGACGGCAAGACCGCCCCCTGTGAGGCCGAAACCGTCGATACCCCCGATTGGATCTGGGACCGCGACCCGCCCGTGCGGGTCCGCAAAACAATCACCGACACTTGGGTGCGCCTGACCCTGACAGAGGGCAAGAACCGCCAGGTTCGCCGCATGTGCGCCGCTGTGGGCTATCCGGTGATCCGCCTCATTCGGTATTCCATCGGTCCCCACACCCTTGAAACCCTCGCCCCCGGCGCGTGGCGCCACGTCGGTTGACGCAATTGAAAAAGGAGCACCCGGTTTCCCCGGCGCCCCTCTTCCCTGTTCTCTAAATATCCCGGGGAGCGCGAGGGGCTGGCCCCTCGCTTCTTTGGTCCCGCGCCGTCGGCGCGAGGGACTGGCCCCTCGCTCGCTTATTGACCCGCGCCTTTGGCGCAAGGGGCAGGTCCCTCGCTACTTTCGTCCCGCGCCGTCGACGCGGGGCGCTCTCCAACTCAGGCCAACATCACCATCGGGTTTTCAAGGTTTTCCTTGATCGCGGCCAGAAGCTCGGCCCCCAAGGCACCATCGATCACACGGTGATCCACCGACAGCGTGCACGACATGACTGTCGCCACGGCCAGCTCTCCGTCCGCACCCACGACAGGTTTCTTGACGCCTGCGCCGACGGCGAGGATCGCGCCGTGGGGCGGGTTGATGACCGCGTCGAAGTTCTCGATCCCCATCATCCCAAGGTTGGAAATGGCGAAAGAGCCGCCCACGTATTCGTGCGGTGCCAGCTTGCCATCGCGCGCACGACCCGCAAGATCCTTCATCTCGGCCGACAGGGCCGACAGGGACTTGGTATCGCTGTCTTTCAGGACCGGCGTGAACAGGCCACCATCGACGGCGACCGCCACGGCCACGTCTGAGGGCTTGAGCTTGATCATCCGATCACCCGCCCAGACGGCGTTGGCGTCGGGCACGGCTTGCAGCGCCAAGGCACAGGCCTTGATGACGAAGTCGTTGACGGACAGCTTCACGCCCCGGCCTTCCAGCTGCTTGTTGAGCTGCGAGCGGAACGCCAAAAGCGCGTCCAGTTGGATATCGCGACGCAGGTAGAAGTGCGGGATGGTCTGCTTTGCCTCGGTCAGGCGCGCGGCAACGGTCTTGCGCATACCGTTGAGCTTGACCTCTTCGAACTCGCGGCCCTCGTACATCTTGAGGACCTGTTCGGTCGACGGACCCGTGGGCATCGACCCACCGCCAGCGGGCGCTGCGGCGGCCTTGGGCGCCTCGGCGGCCGGGGCTGCGGCGGCTTTGGGCGCAGCACTCGCACCTTCCACGTCGGCCTTCACGACGCGGCCATGGGGGCCGGAGCCCGTGATCGTGGCCAGATCCAGACCCTTGTCGGCAGCGATCCGGCGCGCCAAAGGCGAGGCGAAGATACGTCCGCCATCGGCTTTTGCCGGGGCTGCCGGGGCAGGGGTCGCAGCAGCAGCCGCAGCCGCAGCCGCCGGGGCCGCTTCTTCCGCTGCCGGGGCAGCCGCCTCAGCGGCGGGGGCCACGGAAGGCGCGGCGGAGAAGTCTTCGCCTTCCTCGCCGATCAGGGCAATGGCGGTGTTGACCTTCACGCCCTCGGTGCCCTCGGCCACAAGGATCTTGCCGATCACGCCTTCATCGACGGCTTCGAACTCCATCGTGGCCTTGTCGGTCTCGATCTCGGCCAGCAGATCGCCGGAAGAGACGGTGTCGCCTTCTTTCACCAGCCATTTCGCAAGGGTGCCTTCTTCCATGGTCGGCGAGAGGGCGGGCATCAGGATTTCAATGGGCATCGCGGACGCTCCTTACCGGTAGGTGACTTGTTTGACGGCTTCGATCACCTCGTCGGTGGTGATCAGCGCGTGGCGTTCAAGGTTGGCCGCATAGGGCATGGGCACGTCCTTGCCGGTACAGTTGATGACCGGCGCGTCGAGGTAATCGAACGCGTTCTGCATCAGGTAGGCGGACAGGTGGTTGCCGATGGAGCAGACCGGAAAGCCTTCCTCCACGGTCACGCAGCGGTTAGTTTTCATCACCGAAGCCAGCAAGGTATCGTAGTCCAACGGACGCAGGGTGCGCAGGTCCACGACCTCTGCCGAAATACCGTCCTCGGCCAATTTGTCAGCGGCTTCCAACGCATAGGTCATGCCGATGCCGAAGGAGACGATGGTGACGTCCGTGCCCTCGCGCCAGATCTTGGCCTTGCCGAAGGGGATGGTGAAATCATCCATGTCCGGCACCTCGAACGAGCGACCGTAGAGGATCTCGTTTTCAAGGAATACGACCGGGTTGGGGTCGCGGATGGCGGTTTTCAGCAGGCCTTTGGCGTCGGCTGCCGAATAGGGCATGACGACCTTGAGGCCGGGCACTTGGGAATACCACGTCGCGTAGTCGTGGCTGTGCTGCGCGCCCACGCGGGCGGCGGCACCGTTGGCGCCCCGGAACACCATGGGCGCGCCCATCTGGCCGCCTGACATGTAAAGCGTCTTGGCGGCAGAGTTGATGATGTGGTCAATCGCCTGCATGGCGAAGTTGAAGGTCATGAACTCGACGATGGGCTTGAGCCCGCCGAAGGCCGCGCCCACACCGATGCCGGCAAAGCCGTGCTCGGTGATTGGCGTGTCGATGACGCGCTTCTCGCCGAACTCATCCAGCATGCCTTGGGTGATCTTGTAGGCGCCGTTGTACTCGGCCACTTCCTCACCCATCACGAAAACGTTGGGGTCGGCGCGCATTTCCTCGGACATGGCATCGCGAAGCGCTTCGCGCACCGTCTGGGTCTTCATCGGCGTGCCGTCGGGCCAATCGGGGCTGGTGTTCGCCTTTGGCGCGGCGGGGGCAGGGGCGGTGGTCGCAGGCGCAGGGTCGGACTTGCCTTCAGAACCGTTCAGCGCGGCAGGCGCGGGTGCACTTTCCGCTTCGGCGGCAGACATATCCTCGCCCTTTTCGCCGATGATCGCGATGGCGGTGTTCACCTTCACGCCTTCGGTGCCTTCTTCTACAAGGATCTTGCCGATCACACCTTCGTCGACAGCTTCGAATTCCATCGTGGCTTTATCGGTTTCAATCTCGGCCAGGATATCGCCGGATTGCACGGTGTCGCCTTCTTTCACCAGCCATTTGGCCAGCGTGCCTTCTTCCATCGTGGGGGAGAGGGCGGGCATCAGAATTTCTACAGCCATTTACACAGCCTCCCCTTGCGGTGCCTCATCGGCGTAGATGTCAGTCCAGAGTTCTTCCAGCGCGGGTTCCGGGCTTTCCTTGGCGAACTCGGCCGAGGCGTTGACGACCTCTTTGATTTCCTTGTCGATGGCCTTCAGGTCATCTTCCGTCGCGTGGCCGCCGGTCAGCAGCATCTGGCGGATGTGTTCGATCGCGTCGCGCTTTTCGCGCATCTCCTGCACTTCTTCGCGGGTCCGGTACTTCGCCGGGTCCGACATGGAGTGGCCGCGATAGCGGTAGGTCTTGATTTCCAGGATGTACGGCCCGTTGCCTGCGCGGCAGTGGGCGACGGCCTTTTCACCGGCGGCCTTCACGGCCAGCACGTCCATGCCGTCCACTTCCTCGCCCTTGATGCCGTAGGCGGCACCCCGTTCCCAGTAAGACGGCGAATGGGTGGAGCGTTTGGTCGAAGTGCCCATGGCGTACTGGTTGTTTTCAATGACGAAAATGCAGGGCAGGCCCCAGATTTCGGCCATGTTGTAGGCCTCGTAGACTTGGCCCTGGTTGGCGGCACCGTCGCCGAAATAGGTGAAGGTCACGCGGTCGTTGCCAAGGTACTTATCCGCAAACGCAAGGCCCGCGCCGATCGGCACCTGGGCTGCGACGATGCCGTGGCCGCCATAGAAATGTTTCTCCTTCGAGAACATGTGCATGGAGCCGCCCTTGCCCTTCGAATAACCGCCTTCGCGGCCGGTCAACTCGGCCATCACGCCCTTGGGATCCATCCCACACGCCAGCATGTGGCCGTGATCGCGGTACGAGGTGATGCGCTTGTCGCCTTCCTCGGCGGCGGCCTCAAGGCCCACAACGACGGCCTCTTGACCGATATAGAGGTGGCAGAAACCGCCGATCAGGCCCATGCCGTAGAGTTGGCCCGCCTTCTCTTCGAAGCGGCGGATCAAAAGCATCTCGCGGTAATAGGTCTTGAGCTCTTCCGCCGAAACATTCGACGAAGTTGCCGCTTTGGCGGTTGTCTTGCGTGCAGCCATTCTGCGCCACTCCTCTCCCGGCAAGGGAATAGTTTAACGTTGAACAATCTATTAGCAGAGGTTTCGCGCAGAGTCTTGGGGTAATGCTGACGCAGGGGCACAGATCCGCCATGCGCGGATTGAATGCCTTGTTTGCAAAGGGTTGCCGGGGGCGGGGTCAGGGAAGGATCAGCTCGTCCGGACGGGCGTAGCCCAAGACGTTGCGCACGCGTTCATCCAGAAGATCGATGTCGAGGTAGTCATCCGAGAGCCGCCGCGTCAGGATCTCCATCCGCTCGGTCTGCATCTGAAGGCGGGCCAGTTCTTCGGTCAGGCGGTCGCGTTCGGCCTCGACCTGGATGCGCTGAAACAGGCCGTTGTCCCCCTGCACCGCAGCGAAGGTGAAGTAGAAGCCCACAAGGAACAGGATGCCCGGCACGATGGCCCGGGTCAGGGATAGGGTCCGCAACATGTTTCTGCCTCTTGGCCCGAAAGGGCCCGTTCCGCGGACCTCTTGTGGATCCGTCGCAGACAGATTCGCATATTTCGGGGGCTTTGGGAATCCCCCACATTTTGTGGGGGAAAACCGTGCAGAAGTCAGGTGCCGGGGGACCCCAAGTACCGGGTGGCTCAGGTGATCGAGGCCTCGAAGATCGCGTCGATGGAGGCTTCCAGCTTGGCGTTGAACGTCGCCTCGTCCTGCTGTGCCGAAAGGCCTTCGGTCAGGGCACGGCTGAAGCTGGCGATCATGCCATGGTTGTTTGCCAGCTTGGCGGTCGCCTCTTCGCGGCTGTAGCCGCCCGAAAGCGCGACGACGCGCATCACTTTGGGATGGGCGATCAGTGGCGCGTAGAAATCCGCGACGTCGGGCAGGGTCAGCTTCAACATGATCTGGCGGTCACCGGGCATGGCGTCCAGCTCGGCCAGAATAGCGTCGCGCAGTAGCACCTCGATCTCGGCCTTGGCAGGCGCGGTGATGGACACCTCGGGTTCCAGGATCGGGACAAGCCCGTGGTCCAACACCTGTGCGCCAAGCTTGAATTGCTGCGCCACGTTGGCCTTGATCCCCTTGGCGTTGGGTTCGGTGATGACAGAGCGCGCCTTGGTGCCGAAAATGCCCTTGGCAACGGCACGCTCCAGCAGGGCGTCCAGTTCGGGGATCGGCTTGAGCATCTGGACGCCGTCGCCCGCGTCTTCAAGGCCCTTGTCTATCTTCAGGAAGGGGACGACGTGACGCTCGGACCAAAGGTACTCGGCGGCGGGGCGGCCCTCGATCTCTCGGTCCATGGTCATCTCGAACAGGATCGCGCCGATGACCTTGTCGCCGGTGAAGGCGGGGGCCGTGGCGATGCGCGCGCGCATGGCGTGGATCAGGTCAAACATCTCGGCATCCGAGGCGTAAGCCGTCTCGTCCACCCCGTATTGTTTCAACGCCTTGGGCGTGGAGCCCCCCGATTGATCCAGCGCGGCAATGAAACCCGCGCCCTTCTGCATTTGTGCGATCTGCTCTGCGTTGGCCATGAGGTGCCTCCTTTGACGTGCTTGACCCGGTTTAAGGCCCGCACGCGGGAGCGTCCATTGTGGTTGCGCTATCAGGCGGTCTTCGCGGCCTCCAGCGCCGCGACACCGGGCAGGGTCTTGCCTTCCATCCATTCAAGGAAAGCGCCGCCTGCGGAGGAGACGTAGGTGAATTGGTCCGCGACGCCCGCGTGGTTGAGCGCGGCAACAGTGTCGCCGCCGCCCGCAACCGAGATCAGGTCTTCGGCGGTGGTGGCGATGCCCGCCAGCTTGGCCGCGCGCACGGTGGCGGCATCAAACGGCGGCATCTCGAACGCGCCCAACGGGCCGTTCCAGACCAAGGTGGTGCATTCCTGAAGCAGCGTATCGAAGGCCGCGACGGTGGCGGGGCCTGCGTCGAGGATCATGGCATCGTCGGGGCAGGCGTCGGCGGGCAGTATCTCGGAGGGGGCATGGGCCTTGAATTCGCGGGCAACGACGATGTCGACGGGCAGATGAATGGTGCAGGCCGTGGTTTCGGCCTTGGCCATGATGGCCCGTGCGGTGTCGGCAAGGTCGTGTTCACACAGCGACTTGCCGACAGGCTTGCCTTGGGCGGCAAGGAAGGTGTTGGCCATGCCGCCGCCGATCACAAGGTGGTCGACCTTCTCGATCAGGTTGCTGAGCAGATCCAGCTTGGAGGAGACCTTGGCCCCCCCCACGACCGCCATGACCGGCCGCAGGGGCGTGCCGAGTGCCGCGTCAAGGGCGCTGAGTTCCGCCTCCATCAGGCGACCCGCGCAGGCGGGCAGCAGGCGGGCGACCCCCTCGGTCGAGGCATGGGCACGGTGCGCGGCCGAGAAGGCATCGTTGCAATAGACATCGCCAAGGGAGGCAAGGAAGCCCGCCATTTTCGGGTCATTGGCCTCTTCCATGGCGGTAAAGCGGGTGTTCTCGATCAGGGTCACGGTGCCCTCAGGCAGGGCATCCAGCGTGGCGCGGTCGGGCTTTTCGATGAAGGTGACGGATTGGCCGAGCGCGTCTTCGAGGGCGGGAAGGGTCACGCGCAGGCTCATTTCGGGGACGACCTTGCCCTTGGGGCGACCGAAGTGGGCCAGCATCACCGGGCGTCCACCCTTGGCCAGAATGTCCTTGATCGTGGGCACGATGCGCTCGATCCGGGTGGCGTCGGTCACGGTGCCGTCTTCCACCGGCACGTTGATATCCACGCGGGTGAGGACGAGTTTGCCCGCCAGATCCATGTCGTCGAGGGTGTTGAAGCGCATCGAAGGTCTCCCTGAGTGGTGGACGTGTTGTGCCATGCCCGAAGGGTCCGCCAAAAGGGTTTAGATGCCTCCCCTTCTGGGGGCAACGCCCCCAATCGGGCAGTGGGCCAGGATATTTTTGGAACGGGGAAGGGGCGCGCGCGCAATTTCAGACAAATGCGCGCGGCTTTTTGTAAGGCGTTACAGGAACTTGCCCATCGCCACGGCGGTATCGCTCATCCGGCAGGAGAAGCCCCATTCGTTGTCGTACCACGTCAGGATCCGCACCATGGTGCCGTCCAGGACCTTGGTCTGGTCGGTGGCGAAGATCGACGAATGGGGGTCGTGGTTGAAATCCATCGACACCAGTTTCTCATCCGTGACGCCGAGCACGCCCTTGAGCGGACCATTGGCGGCCTCGGTGATGGCGGCGTTGATTTCCTCTACGGTCGTGGCACGGGAGGCCTCGAACGTCAGGTCCACGACCGAAACGTTGGGGGTGGGCACGCGGATCGCCACGCCGTCGAGCTTGCCGTTCAACTCGGGCAGCACCAAGCCCACGGCCTTGGCGGCGCCGGTCGAGGTCGGGATCATCGACATTGCCGCGGCACGGGCGCGGTAGAGGTCCTTGTGCATCGTGTCCAACGTCGGCTGGTCGCCGGTATAGGAGTGGATCGTCGTCATGAAACCCTTGGTGATGCCCACGGTATCGTTGAGCACTTTGGCCACGGGCGACAGGCAGTTGGTGGTGCACGACGCGTTGGAGACGATGATATCGTCCGCCGTCAGCTGGTCATGGTTAACGCCGTAGACGATCGTCTTGTCGGCGTCCTTGCCAGGCGCCGAGATCAGCACACGGCTGGAGCCGTTTTCCAGATGCGCCTGGCAGGCCTCTTTCGAGGTGAAGATGCCGGTGCATTCCATCACGACGTCCACATCGCTCCAGGGCAGATCGGCGGGGTTGCGGATCGCGGTGACGGCGATCTGGCCCCGGCCCACGTCGATGGTGGTCTCCGTAGTGGTGACCGTCGCGGGGAAGCGGCCATGGACGCTGTCGTAGCGCAGCAGGTGGGCGTTCGTTTCCACCGGCCCGAGGTCGTTGATGGCCACAACCTCGATGTCGGTGCGACCGGATTCGATGATGGCGCGAAGTACGTTGCGTCCAATACGACCAAATCCGTTGATGGCGACTTTGACGGCCATGGGAATGCCTCCTGATGGATGGGCCGCGCGGGCGGCCTTGGGTGCCGAGTTGATGTTAGCGGTAACAGCGCCGTCTTAACGTGTGTCGCGACGCTTGGGAAGGGGCTGCAAGGTTAGCGCCAGAAGGCCATCCACCACAAAAGGTCCGCAAACTTCCGCCCCAGAAACAGCGAGGTGTTCCAGTCGAACAGGACGGCGTCCACCGCCAGGAAGGCGGCGATGAGGATGCAGATCCATATCGCAAGCGTGTTTGTCATTGGCGCCTTCCTGCCACGGAGCGCGTGCAGGCGGAAGGCTATTTCTTGGCGCCCATGACCGGGTTTTCAATCGCATCATGGGCAACAAGATCATAGGGCAGGCCCTGGTTGCGGAAAATGCGCTGCTTTTTGCGGGGGTAATCGCCCACGTCGTGCGGCAGGCGTTGGCCCATGACAAGTATACGCAGGGTCTCGGTGCCGGTATTCACGATGGTATGAGGGAGGCCACCGGCGCGGTAGCCGATGAAATCGCCCGGCGCGATGGGGTGATGTTCCTCTCCGATCGTTGCCGTGCCGGTGCCCGACAGGATGTAGACGGCCTCATCTTCATGGTGATGGACGTGGTATTCGGTGGTCTCGTCGCCGGGCGCAACCTCGATCAGGTGAATGCCAAGGCCGGTCAGGCCGGTTACGTCGCCGAGTGACTTGTTGATCCGCTTTGCGGCGGGGTTCACGAAGTGGACCTTCGCCACCCCCTCCATCGCGGCGATGTCGGCGGCTTTGATCAGGTAGATGTCGGTCATCTTGGCGCTCCGGGTTCAGGACCTTGGCAGCTTGGTCCAGCGACGCGAGACGCACAAGGCCGGGACGCATAGGGCCCAGACGCACAGGGCCGCAACGCACAAGGCCGCAACGCACAGGGCCGCGGCGTGCCTTTGCGTCAGGGAACTTTTTGCCTGCACCTGCGTTGACGCTACACACAACTTTTGCAAGGGGGCCACGCTTCACACACACCCAGAGGAAGCGCCAATGACGGTCAAAGAGTTTTTCCAGAAGAACGCCGCCGATTTTGCGGCTCGTGATATGGAGGCCTGCGCCGATACGCTTGCGATCCCCTCGACGATCCACGTGGGCGACAGGCAAATCCACATCGGGTCTCGTCCGCTGCTTCTGGACATGCTGACCGCCTATCGCCGCAACCTTGATGTGGAGGCTTACAGCCGGACGGAGTTGGAGATGCACCACGTGATGACAGACCGCCACGACCGGTGGCAGGCATTCCTGACGTGGCGCCACCTTAATGATCAAGGCGCGGTCATCAGCGCGGTGGATGCCACTTATATTGTGCGCGAAACATCGCCCGGACGCCTTCAATGCATCACCGCAGAGATCATTTCGCCCGCCAAATCGCGTTTGCTGATGGGACTTCCCGTCGTCTGATCTCCGCGCTCAAGCAGCCCGAAGGGCTGTAGCGCAGAAAGAGACTCCGCGCTCAAGTAGCCCAAAGGGCGGTAGCGCAGAAAGGCACCCCGCGCTCAAGTAGCCCGAAGGGCGGTAGCGCAGAAAGGCACCCCGCGCTCAAGTAGCCCGAAGGGCGGTAGCGCAATAATCTAGTGCATCAACCGGCCCATGGCGCCAGCCACGTCGGCCATCCGGGCCGAGAAACCCCATTCGTTGTCATACCACGCCAGCACCCGAACGGTGCGCCCGCCGACGACCTTGGTCTGGTCGGGGGCGAAGATCGACGAATGGGTCGTGTGGTTGAAATCGACCGAGACCTTGGGCTCGGGATCATAGGACATCACCGCGCCCATGTGACCGGCGGCGGCTTCGGCCACCACTGCGTTGACGTCGGCGACCGTGACATGGCGGGCGGCTTCAAACGTCAGGTCCACGGCCGAGACGTTGGGCGTGGGAACCCGCAGGGCGGTGCCATCCAGGCGGCCTTCCATCTCGGGCAGCACTTCGGCCAGCGCCTTGGCCGCGCCCGTCGAGGTCGGGATCATCGCCATGGCAGCAGCGCGCGCGCGGTAAAGGTCGTTGTGGCGGCGGTCCAGCGTCGGCTGATCGCCGGTGTAGGAATGGATCGTCGTCATGATGCCGCGCTCCACGCCGATGGCCTCGTTCAGGACCTTCACAAGGGGGGCCAGGCAATTGGTGGTGCACGAGCCGTTGGAAATCATCCGCTCATCGGCGCGCATGTCGCGGTGGTTCACGCCGTAAACGACCGTGCGGTCGACGTTTTTCGCGGGCGCCGAGATCAGCACTTTCTTCGCGCCCCGCTCCAGATGCACCGCTGATTTCAGCCCATCGTTGAACTTGCCGGTGCACTCCAGCACCACGTCGCACCCCTCCCAATCCAGCTCGGCCGGATCATAGGTCGAGAAGACCTTCATCGGCCCGCGTCCCAGATCCATCGTGTCACCGTCAACGCGAACCTCCCCGGGGAAGCGGCCATGGACCGAGTCGTAGCGCAGCAGATGGGCAGAGGTTTCGACCGGGCCGGTTGCGTTGATCTTCACCACCTGCACGTCATTGCGGGCGCTTTCGGCGATATAGGCCAGCGTTGCACGTCCGATGCGGCCGAAACCGTTAATGCCGAGGGTGATGGTCATGGACGCTCTCCTATTGGTCGCTATTGGCCCTTGGATAGGCAGGCAAGCGCCGCGTGTGAACCCGAAAGAGCCCTGAATTCCGCATGTTAGCGGAAACGTTGGCGCAAACATCGGGTGGTTGCGCTAACAAGTGTGCGGCCCGCGCCGGACCGTTGTGGAACCCGCGACGGGTGGACGCCGTTGGCCTTTGACGTATGGTGCGCTCAACGCGCGGATTTTAAGGAACTGACATGAGCGGACTTCTGGCCCTTCTGGATGACGTGGCAGCGATTGCGAAGGTGGCGGCGGCCTCGGTGGATGATGTCATCGGTCAGGCGGCCAAGGCGGGCGCGAAAGCGGCGGGCGCGGTGATAGACGACGCTGCTGTCACGCCGAAATACGTCCACGGGTTCGAGGCCAAGCGAGAGCTGCCCATCGTGTGGAAAATCGCGCGCGCCTCCGTCTTCAACAAGCTGGTCATCCTGTTGCCGGTGGCCCTGCTGCTGTCGGCTTTCGCGCCGTGGATGATCCCGCCGCTGTTGATGCTTGGCGGGGCGTATCTGTGTTTCGAGGGGGCCGAGAAGATCCACCATTGGCTGTCGCCCGCCCACCACGATGTGGAGGAGCTGACCCAGAAGAAGATGTCGGATGAGGACAGCGCCCACCTGGAAGAGCAGAAGGTCAAAGGCGCGATCAAGACCGACTTCATCCTGTCGGCCGAGATCATGACCATCGCCTTGGCCGCGTTGGAGACCGACAACATCTGGTTCCGCGCCGGTGCCCTTGCGGTGGTGGCAATCGGGATCACCATGCTGGTCTACGGCGCCGTCGCCCTGATCGTGAAAGCCGATGACGTGGGTCTGCACATGGCCGCAAACGGTCGGGCCGGGGTCACGCGCCAGACGGGCGAGTTGATCGTCCGCGGCATGCCGGGGTTCTTGGCGGGCCTGACGGTTGTCGGCACGGCGGCGATGCTGTGGGTTGGTGGCTCGATCATCGTGCATAGCCTGGCCGAACTGGGTTGGCATGGCCCCGAAGACTGGATCGACGGGGTCGCCCACGCCGTGGGCGGCGAGAGTGGCTTGATCATCTGGCTGGTGAAGGCCGCCATCGATGGTGTCTTCGGCATCGTGCTGGGGATGCTGATCATCCCCGTCGTCACCTATGTGATCGCGCCCACGATGCGCGCGGTGGGCATGGGCGGGGATGCCGCCCATTAAGGCTTTGAGGCAACGCGCAGCTATAGCGACCCTTCAAAACAAGGCGGTTAATCATTTGTTCAGATTTGTGTGTTAACCACGACGCAGGGTCGAATAGCCGATTGGCTTTTGATCCATTTAAGCGAAGCCCCCGGCGGTCTGGACCCTGCCGGGGGCGGACGCTTCCCACCCGCAACTGGTAGGAAAAAACCCGCCCGCCCACGCGCAAGGAGCGGGCGGGTTCTTTTGCCATGTCGCTTACAGCAGCGCCTTGACCTTGGCGGCAACCGCCTCGGCAGTGATGCCGAAGTGGGCGTAAAGCTCTTCCGCGGGGGCGGAGGCACCGAAGTCGTGCATCCCCACAAAACCGCCCTTTTCGCGCTTGCCGCGCTCACCATACAACCAGCGATCCCAACCGAAGCGGATCGCGGCCTCTACCGCCACACGCACCGGGCCGCCCGGAAGCACGCGCTTGCGGTAGCCCTCTTCCTGCTCTTCGAACAGTTCCCAGCACGGCATGGAGACAACGCGGGTGCCGATGCCCTCGGCCTGCAACAAGTCGCGCGCGGCCATGGCGATGGCAACCTCGGACCCGGTGGCCATAAGGATCGCCTGACGTTTCCCCTCGGCGTCGGCCAGAACGTAAGCGCCCTGGGCGGTCAGGTTCTTTGTCTTGTGCTCGGTCCGCACCGTCGGCAGGCCCTGGCGGCTCAGCGCGAGGGTGGAGGGTGTGGTGGTGGACGTCAGCGCCAGCTCCCAGGCCTCGGCCGTTTCCACCGCGTCCGCCGGGCGGAAGACGTTCATGTTGGGCGTGGCGCGCAACATGGCGAGGTGTTCCACCGGCTGGTGCGTCGGGCCGTCCTCGCCCACACCGATGCTGTCATGGGTCATCACGTAGACCGGCGCGATCTTCATCAAGGCCGACAGGCGCATTGCGGGGCGTGCATAATCGGTGAAGGTGAAGAAGGTGCCGCCATAGGGCTTCACCCCGCCGTGCAGCGCCATGCCGTTCATCGCCGCCGCCATCGCGTGTTCGCGGATGCCGTAGTGGATGTGGCGGCCCTTGCGATCCTCGGGCGAGAAGACGCCAAGCCCGCCGGTGTTCGTCAGGTTGGAGCCGGTCAGGTCCGCCGAGCCGCCAAGGGTCTCTGGCACGATCGTGTTGATCACCTCCAGCGCCATCTGGCTGGCCTTGCGGGTCGCAACCTTGGGCTGCTCTTCGGACATCTGTTTTTTCAGCGCCTTGATGGTGGCCGACAGCTTCTTGGGCGCCTCACCGGCAAAGGTGCGGGTGAACTCGGCCTGCTTGTTGGCTGAAAGCGCGGCGAAGCGGGCCTCCCACTCAGTGCGGGCGTCCGCCCCCTTGGCGCCGACACTTTCCCACCATGCTTTCAGGTCGGACGGGATCTCGAAGGGCGCATGGCTCCAGCCATAGGCGGCCTTGGTGTCGGCAACCACCTTGTCGTCGGTCAACGCGCCGTGGCCCTTGGCGGTGTCTTGCGCGCTGGAGCCGATGGCGATGTGGGTCTTGCAGGCGATCATCGCAGGACCGCTGGAAGCCTTGGCGGCAGTCAGCGCCGCGTCGATGGCGGCGGGATCATGGCCGTCACACTCAAACACATCCCAACCCGACGCCGCAAAGCGCGCCTTCTGGTCGGTGCGGTCGGACATCGACACGTTACCGTCGATGGTGATGCCGTTGTCGTCCCACATCACGATCAGGCGCGACAGCTCCTGGCGGCCGGCCAGTGCCAGCGCCTCCTGGCTGACACCCTCCATCAGGCAGCCATCACCGGCGATGCAATAGGTGTAGTGGTCGATGATCTTCTTGCCCCAGACCGCGCGCAGATGCTCTTCGGCCATGGCGAAGCCCACGGCATTGGCGATGCCCTGACCCAGCGGGCCGGTCGTTGTCTCCACGCCTTTCACGTGGCCATACTCCGGGTGGCCCGCCGTGATCGCGCCCAACTGGCGGAAGTTCTTGATCTGCTCCAGCGTCATGTCCTTGTAGCCGGTCAGATGCAGCAGCGAATAGATCAGCATCGACCCATGGCCCGCCGACAGGATGAAGCGGTCGCGGTTGGGCCAATCGGGGGCAGAGGCGTCAAACGACAGGTGCTTGTCGAACAGCACCGTGGCGACATCGGCCATGCCCATCGGCATGCCGGAGTGGCCGGAATTGGCGGCGGCCACGGCGTCCAGCGTCAGGGTGCGGATGCAGGCGGCGCGGGCCCAATGGTCGGGATTGGCGCTGGCGAGGGCTTTGATATCCATCGAGGGATCCTTTGTGGCAGCTATGGTCGTGCTTGGGGCGTTGGTTGCAGGCGTGATATCAAAGGCCGGATGAAGTGCAAGGCGCTGAACGGGTTTTGAGCGTGATTGAGGGGCTTTGGCGGGCTGAATCTGGCCAAAATCGCCGGGTGAGGCGCGGAAAACCTTGCAAACCGATGCCATTTGACCCCCAAATAGGCTTACGTTAGAGGCAGGACACACGACATCTGCGATAGAACGCGCGACAAGCGCGTCAGGGCGGGATGTCGGGAAATCTAAACACCGCGCGTTTGCGTGGACCACGAGGGGGCACCGGCAGTCATGGGCGACGTAGCCGATTTTGAACAACTCAGCGCGCTGGAACGGCGCTTGTCAAAGGCCCTGGACCGGATCGCGGCGGGCGTGGCGGCGGCGGACACCGGGTCTGGACCGGATGTGGCGGCCGATGTCGCGGCCGCTCAGGCCGAGGCGGAAGCCGCAATTCAGGATGCAGAGACCCGCGCCACCGAGGCGGAAGAACGGGTGAGCGCGCTGGAGGCCCGGCTGGCCGAGACCCAGGACGCCCTGAGCGACGCGCTGGAAGAGGTCACATCGGCGCGCGCCGAAACCGACGTCGCACGCGCGGAGGCTGAAACAGCGCGGGTGCACGCGGCGCAGACGCCGGGCACCGATGCGGCCACGCTCGCCGGACTCGAACAGCGCTTGGCGGCGGCAGAGGCCTCACGCGGGATGGCGCAGGCGGACCTTGCGGCGCGGGCGGATGAACTGGCCGAGAAAGACGCGGCCCTGGCCGAGTTGCAGGCGGCGCTGGAGGCGGCTCAGGCAGAGGCCGCCGACGCGTCGGCATCTGGGATGGACGCCGAACCCGAAGCAGAGACCGAAGATATGGAGAAGGCCCTGGCCGTGATGGGCCGCCGGGTGGAACGCGCCCGCGCCGAGCGCGATCAGGCCCGCATGGCCTGCGACGCCGCGACGGATGCCCTGGACGAGATCAAGGAAGCGACCGGCGCGGTCGTTGACGAGCGCATCTTGGCGCTGCGCCGCCAGTTGCGCCTGATGCGGACCCGGGCCGAGGATCTGGCGGCACAGGTGTCGTTGCTGCAAAGCGGGGCCAGTGTCGACGCGACGCTGCTTGACCAGGGCTTGCTGGCCGAGGTGGAGACCCTGCGCCAGCTACGTGACACGGACGCGGCGGAACTGGACCGGATCGTGCAGGAAATGCAGGCCGGATTGGATATGGCGGCCTCGGAAAGGGCAGCGCCGGAAACAGTGGATGGAGGCCCCAATGCCTGAGGTGGAAATCGAGATCGGCACCCGCGTCTTCAGTGTCGCCTGCCAGGATGGTGAAGAGCCGTTCCTGCGCTCGGCGGCAAAGATGCTGGATACGGAAGCTGCGGTGGTCCTGGGGCAGATTGGGCGCATGCCGCCCGAGCGGATGCTGTTGATGGCGGGCCTGATGCTGGCCGACAAGACGGCGGCGCTGGAGGATGACCTGCGCGAGTTGCAGGACAAGATCGCGACCCAGGACCGGGCCCTGCGCTCGGCGGAAGAGCGGTTGGCGGACCGGGGCCGCAAGATTGCCGAGATGCAGCAAAGCGGTGGCGAGGGGGCGTCGGTGGCGATCCCGGAAGAGCTGAGCGCCGGATTTGCCGAATTGGCGGCCCGGGCCGAGGCGATGGCGGAAGCGATGGAAGCCGCTGGTGAGGCCCCTTCGGGGGACTGATTACATCGCAGATCAGCGGGATTGCGCCGCCTTCGGCGTCGCCCGCGCGCGCTTCGCGCGGCGGTTGCGCCCTTCGGGCGCGGTGGCCCGCTTCGCGGGCAAGAAAAACTAGGAAAAGACGGAACCCAACAGCCGCCCGGCCTCTTGCGCGGGATCGGCCAGTGGGGCGCGATCCTCGCCGGGGTAGAAGCGCGCGCGCACGGCGGTGGGCATGGGCTTGGGCCGCAACAGGTGAACTGCGGTCGGGACCTTGGCCGTTTCGGCCTGCCAGCTTTGCACCAGCGCCCGCTGCGCGGCCTTCGACATGGCGTAGGGGCTGGCGTATTTCTCATCCCAATCGTCATCGAAGAAGATCGCGGTGGGGGCGTCCGACGGGGTGATCAGCGGCTCTACATTCGCGATCAGACGGGAAATCCCCCGGATATTCGTCGCGATGACCTTGTCCAGGTCCTTGGCCTGCACATGGGGCGCAGGGGTCAAGGCGCTGACATGGATCGCCGTGTGGACCCAGATATCGGCGCGGCCCCAGCGGTCGTAGACCGAGCGGCACAGATGCGCGATGGCCCCGTCATCGGTCAGGTCCATGGGCGCCAGCGTGGCTTGCCCGCCCGCCGCCTTGATCCGGTCGTCCAGATCCTCCAACCCGCCGATGGTGCGCGCCACGGCGACCACATGGGCGCCGTTTTCGGCCAACCACAGGGCAGAGGCGGCACCGAGGCCACGGGACGCACCGGTCACGAGTGCGATTTTTCCTGAGAGCAGTTTTTCGGTCATGGCGCGCCTGTTGCCTGCTTGCGCGCCCAAGCGCAAGGGGTATACCTTTGCGGCAACGGGCGGTGGCGCCCTGCAAGTGACACGGGACAAGGGATTTCCGATATGGGTGGCAACGCAACACTACTTTCCGCAACGCTTGGGCAAGAGGGCCTTGTACGCAAAGCCCTGCTGGTGCTTGGCGGCACGATCCTGATCGCGCTGGCGGCGCGCACCTCGGTGCCGATGTTCCCGGTGCCGATGTCGCTGCAAACGCTGGCGATCCTGGCGGTCGGCTTCTCGTTCGGCTCACGCCTGGGCGCGATCACCGTCCTGGCCTACCTCGCGCAAGGCTTCGCGGGTCTGCCGGTCTTCACGCCCTCCACGATGATGGGACCGCTGGCCTTCGCCGGTCCCACGGCGGGCTTCCTTCTGGGCTTCGTGGCCATGGCCTGGGCGGCGGGTTTCGCCGCTGAACGCGGCCTGGCGCGCGGTTTCCTCGGCACGGCGGTCGCGGGCATCGTGATCTCGGCGCTGCTTTACGTGCCGGGCATTGCTTGGCCAATGGCCGTTGCCAGCGTCACCGGCATCGAGGCCGGTTGGGTCGGCCAGGGCTTCGGCTACTACTGGACCTACTTCATCTCCAGCTTCCTGATCGGCGACGCGGTGAAGGCCATTCTGGCTGCCCTCG
This sequence comes from Gymnodinialimonas phycosphaerae, assembly GCF_019195455.1. Taxonomy (NCBI): domain Bacteria; kingdom Pseudomonadati; phylum Pseudomonadota; class Alphaproteobacteria; order Rhodobacterales; family Paracoccaceae; genus Gymnodinialimonas; species Gymnodinialimonas phycosphaerae. Next base: position 387,245 of record NZ_JAIMBW010000001.1, read on the forward strand.
TCGTGACCGGCGGTTGGGCCGCGCTGGCGCGCCGCTGACATCCCCGCAATGGCGGGTTCCCGCCGTTGAAGATGTGTGACCGGCCCCCGATCAAGGGGCCGGTCGCTTCCGTTTCAGGGGGGCCTTTTACAGGACACGTCCCATGCGCATCCTTGCCCTTGTTGCTGCCCTTGCCTGGAGGTCGATGCCGCCTCGCGCACCTGCACGGCGGAGGGGCGCTTGCCGTCCGAAACCGATTTGCTGGGGCGGATCTCGCCGCTTTACGTCGTCGTGCGCACCGATGCGGGGACCCAGCGGTTGATCCTGCAATTCGGGGGCAGCTAGGCCCTGAGGTGGTCGGCCACGTCGCCGCAGCCGAAACTCTCGTAAATTTCAAGGATTTGAGTGGCGGTCAGGCCCTCTTGTTGCGCCGCGTAGAACGGGTGTTTGGGGGTCGTGATCCAATAAAGCGGCGTGCGCCCCTCCGAGTAGGGTACGACCACGCCCTCGGTCAGCAGGGGGCCCGTCAGGCGGGGCAATTGAGTGTAGAGCCAAGAGGGCATCTCACCCAGTTTGTCGGCATCGCCGCGAACCTGGGCAGAGCGAAACCGCGCGTGCAGACCGGCCTTCAAAGAACACCAAACACCAAGGAACACGGTGCCTTCGGTCCCCTGGACCGGGATGGGCAGGTAAGCGCGCAACAGGTTGTTGCCGTCACGCCGCGCGTAGTTCTCGGTGAACAATTCCATCCCGCCGGCCTCGAATGCCGCATCCTCGGCGGGCTCTGGCGGGTTCTTCCAACTGAACGGCGCCTCGGGGCGCACGGCCTTGGCCACGACCACGTCCGTGCCGCAGCAGGTACAAACATTGTCGGGGTCCACCAATCGGCGGGCGAGTTCCGCTTCGGGGACGACGCGGGCGGGTTTGGAGCGGCGGAAGATCTTGCGGATCATTCCGCGGCCTCCACCAGTTCGAACCCTTTCGCGATCTGGTCCGTCGGCGTGACGGGGTATTCGCCCGAGAAACAGGCGTCACAATAGGCGGGCTTGGCCGGGTCGCGGCCCTTGGCCTCGCCCACGGCGCGGTAAAGACCGTCGAGCGAGATGAACTTGAGGCTGTCAACGCCCAGGTAGCTGCACATTTCATCAGGCGTCATTGTCGCGGCGAGCAGCTTGGACCGCTCGGGCGTGTCGACACCGTAGAAACACGGCCATTCCGTGGGCGGAGAGGCGATGCGGAAATGCACCTCCGCCGCGCCCGCATCCAGGATCATCTCCTTGATCTTGCGGCTGGTTGTGCCGCGCACGACGCTGTCATCCACCAGGATCACGCGCTTGCCCTTGATCAGGGCCCGGTTGACGTTCAGCTTCAGGCGCACACCCATGTTGCGGATCTGCTCGGACGGCTCAATGAACGTGCGGCCCATGTATTGGTTGCGGATGATGCCCATCGCGTAGGGAATGCCGCTTTCCTGGCTATAGCCAATCGCCGCGGGCGTCCCTGAGTCAGGCACCGGGCAAACAAGGTCTGCGTCCACCGGCGCTTCCTTGGCCAGTTCCACCCCGATCTGACGGCGCGTCTCGTAGACAGATCGCCCGCCGATGATGCTGTCGGGGCGCGAGAAATAGACATGCTCGAAGATGCAGAAGCGGGGGCGCTTTTGCTCAAACGGTTTTGAGGATTCAATGCCTTTGTCCGTGATCACCACCATCTCGCCGGGGGCGACCTCGCGGATCAGCTCTGCGCCGATGATGTCGAGGGCGCAGGTCTCGGACGACAGCACATAGCCTTCGCCCAACTTGCCGATCACCAGCGGCCGCACGCCAAGGGCATCGCGGCACCCGATCAGCTTGGTGCGGGTCATGGCGACGATGGAAAACGCGCCTTCCACCCGGCGCAGACCGTCTTTCATCCGCTCGGGGATGTTGCGTTGCAAGGACCGCGCCATCAGGTGGATGATGCATTCGCTGTCACTGGAGGATTGGAAGATCGACCCGCGGTCGATCAATTCCTTTCGCAACTCATCGGCGTTGACGATGTTGCCGTTGTGCGCAATCGCCGCCCCGCCCATGGAGAACTGGCCGAAGAAGGGTTGCACGTCGCGGATCTGGGTGGCGCCCTTCGATCCGGCGGTGGAATAGCGGACATGGCCGATGCCGATGGAGCCGGGAAGCGTTTCCATCACCTTCTGAGACGTGAAGGTGTCGCGCACGTAGCCAAAGCGGCGGGCCTCGGAAAAACCGGCCTCGGGATCATAGGTGACGATGCCACCCGCTTCCTGTCCGCGATGTTGCAGGGCGTGCAGCCCCAGGGCCACGAAATTGGCAGCGTCAGATACACCGATGACACCGAAGACCCCACATTCCTCGCGCAACTTGTCGTCGTCGCGCGCATCGAAGGGATGCCATGGAAATTCGGGGGCGGGGAAGACTGTCTCGTCCATCGGGCGAATCCTTGGTCCTTGGCGTCAGGGGACACATAGGACGCCTTTGCTGCGGTGTCACGAAACGATCATACTTCAAATGGACCGGTGCGGGAATTTGCGCTAGGATGGCGCACAAACAAAAGCAAGAACAGGCGGAGCAGATCCATGCGTCTATTGATTTTACTGGCCGGGGTCGCGATGGCGGGAAGCTACGTCGTGACGTGGGTCGAGCCGCCGTTCGCGGGGCAAGAGATTTCGCCGTCGGTGCTGATTGGTGATGATTTGCAAAGCCTTGTAACCGAGGGGTCCTGGCAGGCCCGGGTCTTTCTGGCCGGCTTCGCCCTTGCGGCTGTTTCGGCCTTGTTGGCGGTATTGGGGCGCACGCCTTCGTTCTTTGCGCTTCTGGCGGGGATCTCGCCGGTGGTTTTGGGCGTGCACTACTATCTGCGCGCCGAGGACGTGCGCGCCGACTTCGGCCTGCCGTTTTCGGTGAACTTCCAAGACCTCGGGCAGGTCTACGATTTGCTGGGTGATTTCATCCGCGCGGGGCTGTGGATGTACCTGGGCGGCGCAGTCGTTTTGCTGCTTGCCGGTCTGGCCGGGCGATCCGCCGGGCGCTAGGTCTCGTGCGCCACAGCAGGCTGCGCCGTGCCTATTCGGCAGCAGGCACCTCGGCGCCGTCGATCAGGGTCTCGTAACGCTCCAGGATCCAGCCGGGGACATCGGTCGGGATCTGCGCCTCGATCGTGGCTTGCATATTGGCGAAAACGGCGGCCGAGCGACTGTCCGAAATCGCGGCGATGGGCTCGTCGCCCACGATACGCTCATAGGCGATCAGGGCCACCACGACCAGCAACACGCCACGCGCCACGCCAAACAGGAAACCAAGCCCCGCGTCGATCCCACCAAGCGCCGAGCGTTGCACGACCGATGAAAGCAGCGGCGTGAAGATCGAGACCACCACAAGGGCCACCACGAAAACGATGGCGAAGCTGGCGAGGATCCCCAGTTCGCGCGATTCACCGATGAAATCGCCAAGCATCGGGATTTCCGAGATCAGCGGCAGGGCGTTGGGGGCGAAGATGAAGGCGATGAATGCCGCCGCGACCCAACCGACGATCGACATGACCTCGCGGATGAAGCCGCGCGCATAGGCGAGGATGGCAGAGATCACGATCACGCCGCCCACGATCCCGTCAAAAATGGTAAATCCGTCCATGTTTGCCCTCTTACCTCAACTCGTCCCGCTTTTGGGGCCTTTTTTGCGTGTCAGCCTGCCCCGAAGATGTCGCCCACGAAACTGGGCAGGTCCGAGTAGGACTTCACGTTTACGCCCGCGTTGTCGGTAATGCGACACCCCGCAGGCGCGATTGCAGTTGAAAAACCAAGTTTCACCGCTTCTTTCAACCGATTTTCCGCCTGAGACACCGGACGAAGCGCGCCAGACAGCGAAAGTTCCCCAAATACCACGGTCTCAACGGGCAAGGCGCTGTCTTCGCGGGCCGACAGCAGGGCGGCGGCCACAGCCAGATCGGCGGCAGGCTCGGATATACGCATGCCGCCTGCAATGTTCAGATAGACGTCGAGGCCCTGGAAACTGATGCCCGCACGCGCCTCCAGCACGGCCAGGATCATCGACAGGCGCGACCCGTCCCACCCCACCACCGCGCGGCGCGGTTGGCTCAGGTTCGACGGCGCGACAAGGGCCTGGAACTCCACCAACACCGGGCGCGTGCCCTCGATGCCCGCAAACACCACCGACCCCGGCGCGGGTTGTTCACGGTCCGAAAGGAACAGGGCAGAGGGGTTGGACACCTCGGCCAGGCCCCGGCCCGTCATCTCGAACACGCCGATCTCATCGGCGGGGCCGAAGCGGTTCTTCACCGACCGCAGGATGCGGAACTGGTGGCCGCGCTCGCCCTCGAAATACAGCACCGTGTCGACCATGTGCTCCACCACGCGGGGGCCCGCGATCTGGCCTTCCTTGGTGACATGGCCCACCAGCATCACCGACGTGCCCCGCCGCTTGGCGAAAGTCGTCAACTCGTGGGACGACGCGCGCACCTGGCTGACGCTTCCCGGCGCAGAATCCACGGTGTCGAGCCACATCGTCTGGATCGAATCGATGATGGCCAGATCAGGTTGCTCGGCCTCCAGCGTGGTGATGATGTCGCGCAGGTTGGTCTCGGACGCGAGCATCACGGCGCTATCAGACAGCCCAAGACGGTCGGCGCGCATGCGCACCTGCGCCGTGGCTTCCTCGCCGGACACATACACCACCTTCAGGCCCTGACGCGCAAAGGCGGCGGCGGCCTGCAACAGCAGCGTGGATTTGCCGATGCCCGGATCGCCCCCCACCAACGTGGCCGAGGCCGGGACAAGGCCACCGCCCAATACCCGGTCCAACTCCGCCACACCCGCCGATTGACGCGGCGGCGGCGTTTCCTTGGTGCGCAGATCCTTCAGGATCATCTTGCGGCCCTTGGCCGATCCCAACGCCCCCTTGCCGGGGCCCGTGCCAAGGGGCGTCTCCTCGCGGATGGTGTTCCACTCGCCGCAATCATCACAGCGCCCCGACCACTTCTTGTGGACAGCGCCGCAGGTCGAGCAGGTGAATTGGGTGACAGGTTTGGCCATGGGGTGCGTTTAGCCGAGGGCGCGGGGAAGGGGAATAGGGCGCGCGTTCAGGAATTGTTGTCATTTCTCCGTCAAATTGCCCCCGACAGATCTTGTTTTGGCCCGCGCCAATGGCGATCACCGGGCCAATAAGAAAGCAGGCAACGACGCAGGGGTTAACGATGCAACACGTCAAACGCGCCGCCGGCGCGGTCGTGGTGGCAAGCGCGCCGGCGACATCGCCCATGCGCGCTGCGCATGACCCTCAGGGTCTGACGCCCCCCCTTTGATGCGCCGCCAAAGGCGTGCCCCAACACAGCCGCGACGATGGCCCATTCGCGCGGCCCCCACCCAATGATTGAGGATGTGAAACCATGAGAAAACTCGGCGCAAGCGTTGCAGTGGCCGCGACGTAGATGGCAAGCAGCGCGGCACTGGCCTGGCCCTCGGAATTCGTGTTCGATTCGTTGTGGAGCACGATTCGAACCGGCCCGATCGGGCTCGGCGCAGACGCGAACTTCGTCCCCTTCGGCCGTGTCGCGCAAGAATTTGTCTGGGTTCGGGGCGGGCATGGCTTCACCCTGAAACCGAGCGATAGCCTGTATGCACAAACCAGCTTCTTTGACACGTCCCCGGAACTCACCTTCGTGGTCTTTGCGACCGGCCCCAACGACGATGTTTTCGACACGCTGACAACGGCCGTCTCTCCTTATCCGGACCCCAGTGCGGTCCTCGAAAGAAGTACGCCAACCACGTTTGATCTCGATGATGGGCTCTACGCGCTCAACCTGGTGGTCTTTGCCAATTGCGTGAATCCCAGTGGCAACTGCTACGGCGTGGACCAATTCAGCGTTTTCGTCACCTTGGATGGTGCGGTCAACATCACGCCAAGCGCCGTGCAGGCGCTGGTGCAATACCTCGCCCATCAAAGCGCGCATCATGTGGTCTCAACCGCCACCTCTGCGACGCAGGGCGCATCACCCGTCTCGCAGGCGACGCGCAACGCGGCGGTGTCGCTGACGCGGGTGCAGGGGACCACGGATGTCCTGGTCTCGACCCGGTCCATGCCGGGCCTCACGGGCAACCTCTACACCTGGGCGGAAATCACGGGCTTTTACGGCGAACATCGCGGCAACGCCCCGGATGTGCGCGGCAGCGGCGTGCAAATCGGTGCCGACGTGGCGCTGGGGCCCCATGTCATCGCGGGCATTTCGCTTGGCCATACGGAGGTGACGGGAACCAGCGGCACGCTGCTGTGAAGCGGGACCCAGACCCAGAGGTTCACGCAGGCCTCCCTCGGGATGGAGGTCAGCCTTGATGTCGAGGGTGGATCCTACTTCGCGGGCTTCCACGCCGATCACCTGACCCGGGGCACAAACCTTGCGCTGACCCAGGATCTGTTGGCGGGCGAAGGCTGAACCGGTCGGGTGGAATTCGGCGGCCAGACGGACCTGGGCCGGGGCCTTGGCCTCAACACCAGCGTAGAGGTTCGCGGCCTCGGCGGTGAGATGCGCACCGTCTCGGGCGGCCTGCGGGTGGCGCTCACGTTCTGAATTGGGCGCTGTCTGACGACGGGGAAAATGGTTAACGGCGCAACCCGTTAACCTTTTTGTTGAGTGATATCAATGCCATGAGGGGGTGCTCAAGCTTGAGCACCCCCGCTCACCGCCTCTCAGCCCTTGATCACGGCCCGTTTCGTCAGCATCGAAATGCCCAGGGAAACCAGCACGCTGCCCGTAAACAGCCACAGCCCCCACGCCGTCTCGACCCGTCCCACCGACAGCCCCTTGGCGAGCGTGATATAGACGGCAATCAGGAAAACATCCGCCATCGCCAGCTTGCCTGCAATCTCTAGCGCAGGCAGCAGCCGAGCGGGGGCGCGGGACAGGTGGATGAGGGTCAGCACGATCGTCTTGACCATCGGAGAGACCAGCGCAAAAACCGCCACAAGGGCCGCCAGCGCATATTCCCCATCGTCCCAAAGGGCTGCGAGGCCCGACAGGATGGAAATTTCCGACAGACCGAACAACGGCAACAAACCCGCGCGCATCAGCGGCGCCATCCACGAGACCGGAAACAGCACCAGCAGGCACAGGTTGGCGGCAATCAGGGCTTTGGGCATGGCAGGCCTTTCTCGGAGTCTGTTCGGGATCTGTGCGGTTTGCTGAGACGGTTCAAGGATCTGGCGGTGCGTTCCTTCATAAGGACGGCGCCGGAGTGGTGGGGCATAGGAAGCAATAGCGCATGTTTGTGGAACAAGTGGGGCGTTCAGATCAGTTGGCGGTAGGTGACGATGGCCGCAGCGACAAACACCGTGAGGGCGAGACGAGGCAGGTCGCGACGGCTGCTTGGCGCGTCGCGGACCTCCACCAGGGCCATGTGGGTGCCATAGGCGCAGCCCGCAGGAAACAGGATCGCGATGAAGGCCACGACGCTAGGCAGGCCGATGAGCGCGCCAATCAGAACCACGGCGACAAGGACGATCATGGCGGGAACGAGGTGGGTAAGCAGCTCGACCCCGGCGGCGATGTGGGCCCCCTTTGGCAGCGCGCGCAGGTGCAGGGCCCAAACCGTGCCGGTCAGGGCGGTGTAGCTCCAGAGGAGGGTGGCCAAGGCCTCGATCAGGGCGATGGCGGTCATCTACCAGACCACCGCAAGGGGAAGGGCGAGGGCGACGAGCAGCGCGGCCGCAGCAACGAGCGTGGCAATGTCGAGACCGCGAGGGCGCAGCCCGGTCTTGATCGCAGAGCGGGTCCAGCTGACCGCCAGCCAGGAAACGGCGAAGATCCAAAGGAATGACCAGAGGCCGGAGGTGCGCCAGCTTTGGGGCACAGCGCCGGGGGCAAGAGTCTCGATCAGGCCGAGGGCCGCGACGAGGAGCGTTGCGACAAGCACGATCCAATGCAGGGGCCGCTGTTCGGGAAAGCGACGGAGCTTCAGGATCGCGCTGACAAAGATGAGCAGGGGGATTAGGCGGATCAGGGCGGCGCCCACGAGGACCAGCGCAAATTGTGGCCCGCTGAAGGCGAGGCCGAAGTCAGCGTAGCCGGTGATGGGGTCGGTTTCCATGGCTTTGGTTTGGCGCGGGCGGCGCGGGGGCGCAAGGGGGTGTCAGCGCAGGGTCTCGATCGGGCCGGTGGGGCTGCCGGAGATGAATTGGTGCAAGTATGGGTCGTCGGCGGTGTCGATGGCCGATACGGGGCCGTGCCAGCGGATCTTGCCGTTGTGGAGCATGGCGACAGTGCTTGCGATGGCGCGCACGGATGACATGTCGTGGGTGATCGTGACGGTCGTCGCCCCCATCTCGGTCGAGATTTCCCGCACCAGGTCGTTGATGACGCCGGACATGATCGGATCGAGGCCGGTGGTCGGCTCATCGAAGAAGATGATCTCGGGGGAGGCGGCGATGGCGCGGGCCAGGCCGGCGCGTTTCTGCATGCCACCGGAAAGCTCTGAGGGGTAAAGGTCCGCGGTATCGGGATTGAGGCCCACGCGGCGAAGTTTCTCGATCGCCAACTCGCGGGCGTCTTTGCGGGGCATGCGGGTTTGCAACAGGCGGAAGGCGACGTTTTGCCAGACGGGCATGGAATCGAACAGGGCGGCGCCCTGGAACAGCATGCCGAACTTGTCGAGGAAGTCGGCGGTGTTGTCGGCACCGTCGATCTGGATCGTGCCCGCGTCGGGCGTGATCAACCCGAGGATGCATTTGAGCAGTACCGATTTCCCGCTGCCCGAGCCGCCGATGACCACGAGGCTTTCACCCGTGGCGATATCGAGCGTGATGCCGTCAAGGACGGACTTGGGGCCGAAGCTTTTGCTGAGGCCGCGCAGGGCGATTTTCGGCGGTGTCGTCATGGGATTGGCCAGGCTGCGGCGGCGGGCGTCCCATCCACCCACCCCTGCCTGCCGCCGCAACCTCGGGGGGCCGGGCGCGCGTCAGGGCGGGGAAGGGGCGGCGTGGTCTGGATCATGCGGAGAAGAACGCTTCGGTCAGGAGGTAATTCGCGGCGAGGATGAGGATGGAGGCAGAGACGACGGCAGACGTCGTGGCCCGGCCCACGCCGCGTGCGCCGCGGCCTGAATTCATGCCGTGGTAGCAGCCCATGAGGGCCACGAGAAAGCCGAAGACGGCGCCCTTGATAAGGCCCGAGGTGATGTCCCACGTCGTCAGGAAATCGGAGGTGTTGGCGAGGTATGCGGCCTCGTTGAAGCCCAGGCGAGAGGTGGAGACGAGGTAGCCGCCGAAGATGCCGATGGAATCCCCCACAGCCACCAGAAGGGGCAGGGACAGCGTTGCCGCGATAAGGCGCGGGGCGGTGAGGTATTTCATCGGATGCGTGGACAGGGTGCGCAGGGCGTCGATTTGTTCGGTCACTTTCATCGTGGCGATTTCCGCCGCGATGGCGGAGGCGACGCGGCCTGCGACCATGAGGCCGCCCAGAACGGGGCCAAGCTCGCGCGCGATGCCGATGGCGACGATTTGGGGAACCACGGCCTCGGCGTTGAACCGCGCGCCGCCGGCGTAGATTTGCAGCGCGAGGGCCCCGCCGGTGAACAATGCCGTCAGGCCCACAACGGGAAGGGACAGCCAGCCTATGGTGAGGAATTGGCGCGCCATCTCCCGCAGGTAGAACGGCGGCGTGGCGAGGTGGCGCAAGGCTTGCAGCGCAAAGAGGGCAACCTGGCCGATGCTGGAGAGGATGCCAAGGACGGTGCGGCCAAAAGCGCCGAGCGGCGCGAGCAGTGTCATTGGATCAGCTCGCGGCGGTAACGGGGACCAAGGGAGGTGAGGATTTCATAGCCGATGGTGCCAGCGGCCTCGGCCAATTGGTCGACGGTTTGATGGGGACCAAGGATGTCGAGCACCTCGGGCGGCTCGGCGCAATCAGTGACGTCGACCGTCAGCAAATCCATGGAAACGCGACCAACGAGAGGGCAGGGCGTGTCGCCGTGCCAGAGGGTGGCACGAGACGACATGGCGCGGATCAGGCCATCGGCATAACCGCTTGAAAGCGTTGCGATCTGTCGCGGTCCGGGCGCGGTGTAGGAGGCCGCGTAGCCAACTTTGGCACCGGGTACAGCGGTGCGGATCTGGATCACGGGCAGGGACAGGCGGACAACGGGTTGGGCCTGCGCGAAGGGCAGCCCACCATAGAGGCCGATGCCCGGGCGAATCAGGTCGAAGTGATAGGGCCGGCCCAGAAGCGTGCCCCCGGTTGCGGCAAGGGATTTGGGGCTTTGGCTATCGGCGGTAAGCGCGTGGAAGGCCGCCAGTTGCGCGGCGTTCTGGGGGTGATCAGGCTCATCCGCGCAGGCCAGATGGGACATCAGCAGGGTCGCATTCCGGGCCGCATCGCGGAGCGCGGGCCAATCGGCGGGCTGCACACCGAGGCGGTGCATGCCGCTGTCAAGTTGCACGCCAAAGGGGTGGCCCGGCAAGGCTTCTTGGTGGCGGTGGACCTGCGCGGGTGAGTTGAGCATGGGCACAAGGTACGCGTCGCGGATCAAGGCCGTGTCGCCCGCCATATGGCCGGAGAAGACGTTGATTTCGGGCGTGTTGCCAAGGGCTTGGCGAAGCGTTGCACCTTCTTCGGCGGTGGCCACGAAGAACCGTCGCGCGCCTGCCTTGGCAAGGGTCTGGGCCACAAGCGCGGCCCCGAGGCCATAGCCGTCGGCTTTCACCACGGCGGCCGTCTCGCCCGCAGTCATTGCAGCGAGCGCGAGGTAATTGGCGACAAGCGCGCGCAGGTCAATGGTGAGGTTTCCGCTAGCCATGGGCAGTTCGTGCGGGTTTGTCCGGGCCGGGTCAAGAGAGGACGTTTGAAAGTCCGACCAATGGCACGCCCGCGCCCGAGTGACAACTTGCGGCTGGCCAGATCAGTGCCCCTTGACCGGCGCGCGCTTGGTGAAAAGCCGGAATCCAACAGCCCTTTGCGGGATCCGGGCCGCGGGTCAAAGCCAAGATGCTATCCTGATGTGGATTTGTGCGGTATAGTGCAACCGAGGCGGTCCATTGTGGGTGCACGCGGCAACCATGGTGGGTCAGGCGAGAAACGTCGTAAATCGAGCACCCATAGCAAGGTGATGTATATGACGTATTTATTCAAAGCGACCGCAGGTGCGGTGGCATTATTTCTAGGGGTTCTGTCTGCGCCTGCCCAAGCCACGTCGGTGAATTGGGGCGACGAAGGTGGGCTTAACGCATTCACCACCGCCACGATCAATTTCACGGGGTTTGAGGCCGACACATTGGTGAACGTCACCAGTCAGGGCTATTTCGCGACCAACAACGGGGCGCTCTACCCCGTGGATTTCGAGCTGGAGGTTCTTTTGGACGGGCTCTGGACCAGCATTTACAGCGACACCACCACCGGGACGAGTTATATCAACAATATCCCGACCCTTGCCTTCGCCTATGGCACGATCACGGGGTTGCGGGCGACGGGGACCGGTCATGCGCCGTCGACGACGCCGATGGGGAACTGGGCGCTTGGCCCCAATTTCACGCCGACGGTATTCCATTTCGACGCGCTGAACCCACCGGCTGCCGTGCCTGTGCCTGCGGGCTTGCCCCTTTTGCTGGGGGCTTTGGGCGCGCTTGGAATTGCTGTCCGGCAGCGCCGCCGGGCGTGACGCCAAAACGACCTGAAGACGGGGCTGCTGTCCAAGCAGCGTCTCCCATTGTGAAGATGCCGGGCGTCAGTATCCCTCGGGCTCGCCCTGCCAGGGCTTGGCGAGGTTGCCGAAGCGGGTGAACTGGCCTTCGAAGCTCAACTCCACCGAGCCCACGGGGCCGTGGCGTTGCTTGCCGATGATGACCTCGGCCTTGCCGTGGAGGTGCTCCATATCCTGCTGCCACTTGGTCATGGCTTCCAGGTTTTCCTCGCCGGGTTTCTCTCGCTCTTTGTAGTATTCACCTCGGTAGACGAACATGACGACATCCGCGTCCTGCTCGATCGAGCCGGATTCACGGAGGTCCGAGAGCTGCGGGCGCTTGTCCTCGCGGCTTTCCACCTGACGTGACAGCTGCGACAGTGCAATGACGGGAATGTCCAATTCCTTGGCGATGGCCTTGAGGCCCTGGGTGATCTCGGAAACCTCATTTACGCGATTGTCGGATTTGCCCGAGCCCTTGAGCAGTTGGAGGTAGTCGATGATCAGCAGGTCGAGCCCCTTGGGCGAGCGTTTCAAGCGGCGCGCACGGGCCGCGACCTGCGCGATCGGCAGCGCAGGCGTGTCGTCGATATAAAGCGGGCAGCGTTCCAGGTCGCCCGCCGCCTTCAGGTAGCGTTGGAATTCCTGCTCGCTCAGGTCGCCCTTTCGGATCAATTCCGAGGGGACTTCTGCGGCCTCCGACAGGATCCGTTGCGCCAATTGGGCCGATGACATCTCGAGGCTGAAGAAGCCCACCACACCGCCGTCGACAGTGCCGGTGGTGCCGTCGTCCTTCACCCCCTCGCGGTAGGCTTTGGCGACGTTGAAGGCCACGTTGGTGGCAAGCGAGGTCTTGCCCATCGACGGGCGCCCCGCGAGGATCAAAAGGTCCGATCTGTGCAAGCCGCCGAGCATCCGGTCGAGGTCCGTGAGGCCGGTGGAGACGCCCGCGAGCCCGCCTTGGCGGTTGAACGCCTCGTTCGCCATATGCACCGCGTCGTGGAGCGCATGCAGGAAGGACTGGAAGCCCTTGTTCGTTGACCCGGTCGAGGCCAGCGCAAATAGTTCGCTTTCCGCCTCGACGATCTGATCGTCGGGGGCGACGTCATCGCGCATGGCGCGGGCGCGGTCGGTGACGCGGTTGCCAAGCTCGATCAGTTCGCGGCGCACGGCAAGGTCGTGGATCAGCTGCGCGTAGTCGCGCGCGGCAGAGGTAGCGATGGCCGAGAGTTGCAGTTTGATGAGGTATTCGGGGCCACCAAGCTCTTTCAGGCCGGGAATGTCGGACGCGAAGGTCTTCAGGGTCGTGGCATCCGTTTGCAGGCCTTTGGCGATGCGAGAGGCTGACATCGTGAAGATTTCGGCATGGACGGGGTCGTGAAAGTGATCGGGCTTCACCAGATCATCCACGCGGTCGAGCACGTCGTTGGACGTGAGGATCGCACCCAGAAGCTGCTGCTCGGCCTCGATGTTGTGGGGCAGGACGGAGGCCTGATCTGCGGTGTCGGGCACTGCGGGAAGGGACGGATTAAGGGCTGCGATTTCGTTCATGTGCTCCCCCCGGATGCTGTTTCGTGAGCGGCGCTTCAACGAGCTGAGAGGCCCGGAGCGACGTTGGGGATGGGTATAGCGGGTGGCCTTGCGGGGCCGTCAATCTGGGTAAGTCTGTGAGTAAGTCTGAACCGGACGATTGTCTATAGAGACACCCACATCGTGTGAGGCCTGCCGCGCGCACGGCAAGATATGGATGTCGCGCGCGCCGAACGTGACGTATTCGCCACGCACAAAGATAATTCATCGCAGGGTGAACGTCAGGTGAGCCCACGATCGGCGCGCCAGCCGCCGGGGTCGGACAAGAATCGCTCCACCTCGGTCAAGGTGGCCTCATCGAAGTCTCCGCCCCGCCGGGCCTCGGCGATGACATCGGCCCAGGTGGTGAGGGCGTGCAGCGTCAGGCCGTGGGCGGCCAGATTGGCCTCGGTATCGGGCAGATTGCCGTAGGAGAAGACAACGGCGGTATGGGCACAGTGCGCGCCCGCGTTGCGGATCGCATCGACAAATTTCAACTTGGAGCCGCCATCCGTGGTAAGATCTTCTACAAGAAGGACGCGGGCGCCCTCGGGCATCTCGCCTTCGATCTGGGCGGTCTTGCCGTAGCCCTTGGGCTTCTTGCGGACGTAGGACATAGGCAGGGCCATCCGCTCGGCCACGAAAGAGGCGAAGGGGATGCCAGCCGTCTCGCCACCCGCGACATTATCGAAGGCCTCCAGCCCGGCGTCGCGCATGACCTTGCAGGTCAGGAAATCCATCGCCGTCGACCGGATGCGCGGGTAGGAGATCAGCTTGCGGCAATCGATATAAGTGGGGGCTTGCAGGCCTGAGGCGTGGGTAAACGGCTCGGCTGTGTTGAAATGCACGGCTTTGATATCAAGCAGCATACGCGCGGTCATCGCGGCCATGGTGGCGTCGGTGGGGTAGCTGGCGGGGATCATGGCGGTGTCCTATGGGCGGTGCCTTTGGCTGATGTCGGAGCCTCCGGCGGGAGTTTTCTTGGCAAGATGAAGGGGAGGCCTTGCGCGTCTAGGTGACGTGCCAGTGAAGTGGCGTGGCGGGGTCGAAAAGGGTGAGGGGGCCATCATCGGTGTCGAATTTGGCAGGATACGCCGTTGGCTCGGGCCGCTTTTCGAGGGTGATCGTGTCCTCGTTCGGCGCGAGGCCGTAGCGGGCGGGGCCGTTGAGCGAGGTGAAGGCTTCGAGTTGGTCGAGGGCGTTCTCCTCCTCGAATACATGGGCCAGGCAGGACATCGTGTTGGTGGCAGAGAAGACACCCGCGCAGCCGCAGGCCGATTCCTTGGCCCCGTCCAGATGCGGCGCGGAATCCGTGCCGAGGAAAAAGCGCGGGTTGCCCGAGGTGGCGGCGCGGCGCAGCGCCTGTTGGTGGGATGCGCGTTTGACGATCGGCAGGCAGTAGTAGTGAGGGCGGATGCCGCCCACCAGCATGTGGTTACGGTTGATCATCAGGTGGTGGGTGGTGATCGTACCGGCGATGTCGCCATCGGCCTCGGCCACATAGTCGATGCCCTGGGCGGTAGTGATGTGTTCCAGCGTGACCTTCAGCGCCGGCATATCGGCGCGCAGCGGTATCAGGACGCGGTCGAGGAAGGCCTGTTCACGATCAAAGATGTCGACATCGTGGGTCGTGACCTCTCCATGGATGCACAGTGGCAGGCCGACCTGGACCATGCGGTCAAGCACCGGGTAGACGTTCTTGAGTGTCTTGACGCCAAGGGCAGAGTTCGTCGTGGCCCCGGCAGGGTAGAGTTTGACAGCGTGGATCAGGCCCTCGGCAAAGGCGGCGGCGACGTCGTCGGGGTCCGTGTGCTCTGTAAGGTAGAGGGTCATCAGCGGCTGGAAGTCCGCGCCCGGGGGCAGGGCGGCCAGGATCCTGTCGCGGTAGGCGGCGGCGTCCCGGGCCGTCACCACGGGCGGCACGAGGTTGGGCATGATGATCGCACGCGCAAAATGGCGGGTCGTTTCCGGCAACACCGCGCGCATCATGGCGTCGTCGCGCAAATGCAGGTGCCAGTCGTCGGGACGGCGGATTGTGATACTTGTGGTCATGGTCCCCGCGCTACACCCTGCGCGCGGTCGCGACAAGATGGAGAGGCCCCAAATGATGCTCTATGAATGGCGCGTTTCGCTGTTGGACGGCACGCAATCCGTTCGGTTGTCCCCCCAGGGCATCTGGATCGGGGAAACGGTTTTTCCCTGGTCCAGGCTGACCGATGCAGGCTTCGTCAGGTACCAGACGCGGCAAGGGGCGAATGAGGAATTCACCTTGTTTTTTGGTGAAACCGAGCGTCGCAAATTGCGCTGGACGGGGCCGAGAAAACAGCGGGCGGCCTGGCGTCAGATGTTGGTCGCCTTTGCCGAGATGGCCGCGCGGCAACGGCCTGATCTGGACGTGCGCGACGGGCCGGACGCCCGGGAACAGTTGGCGGCGCGATGGATCGGCCTGGCAGTTGCTGGCGTGTCCTTGGCAATCATGGGTGCGGTGTTCCTGGCCTCCACCTCTTTCATTGGTGTTCTCTTCGCGGTCTGGATCGGCGCGGTGGGATCCGGCGTTGGCGTCGCGATCAACCGATATTACTCTCGGACCGGCCCGCCCCCGCGCCTGGATTGGGAGGGCTTTGCAAAGCGCGAAGGGCGGGAGGGTGAACTGCCTGCAAATTAGGCAGAACTCCGGGCGGTGGGCTTTGTTGCGGCGCGAAAGCTTGCCTGTGCCGGGCGCGCACGCCTAGGATTTCGACTATGTTTGACGCTGCCGCGCCCTCTCATCAACGGGTCCATGGCCGGGCCTCTGTTCGGCTGGACGGCAGACGCTTGCGCGATCTGCACCAAAGCGGCTCGGCCAAGGTCTTGATGCCGCGTGTCTTCGGACGCGCGCCGGAGGTCGTGTTCCTGAACACGGCGGGCGGCATAACCGGCGGGGATCGGCTGGACTATGCGCTGTGTGTCGAGACGGGGGCGTGCCTTGCCACGACCCAGACGGCAGAGCGCGCGTACCGCGCGATCGGCGCGCCGGGGATCGTCGAGACCCGGTTGCGCGTGGGACCGGGGGCCTGCCTGCATTGGGTGCCGCAAGAGCTGATCTTGTTCGAGGGTGCCGCGCTGGAGCGCCGCCTGGATGTGGACATGGCCGAGGATGCAGAGCTGGTGCTGCTGGAAACGCTTGTTCTGGGCCGGGCCGCCATGGGCGAAGTGCTACACGATATCCGTCTGCACGACTTGCGTCAGGTAACGCGGGGCGGGCGGTTGGCGATGGTGGAGGCGATCGCGCTGGGGCCGGAAGATCTGGCCGGGGACAATGCGGCGGGGCTGAATGGGGCCTTGGCCATTGCCTCGCTGACGCTGATGGCGCGCGATGCGGAAGACCGCCTGGACGCCCTGCGCGCGGTTCTGCCCGACGATGTGCGCGCGGCGGCAAGCGCGTGGGACGGGCGGCTGACGGCCCGGTTCAGCGCGCCACAGGCCTATCCGCTGCGGCGCGCGGTCGCGCGGGCCGTGGAACAGGTGACACGCGGGGCACTGCCGCGGGTTTGGCAGATATAAGGGACCACGAATGAATTTGACGCCACGTGAAAAAGACAAGCTTCTGATCAGCCTCGCCGCCATGGTCGCGCGCGGTCGGTTGGCGCGCGGGTGCAAGTTGAACCACCCCGAGGCGATTGCACTGATCACCGATTACGTGGTGGAGGGCGCGCGGGATGGGCGCAGTGTCGCGGATCTGATGGAGGCGGGGGCCCATGTGATCTCGGCGGATGAATGCATGGAGGGGATTGCCGAGATGATCCACGACGTGCAGGTCGAAGCGACCTTCCCCGACGGAACCAAACTGGTGACGGTTCACCACCCGATCCGGTAGGGGGGCGTGCAGATGAGGGCTATGCAATGATTTTCACGTTTGTTCTTGGGGCTTTGGCGGGGTTTGCGACGCCATACATGGAACCTCATGTGCGCGCCGCGATGGAGCAGGTGGCGCTGGCGAAGATCCCGATTTCCGAGACGGAGTTCGACTTGCTGACGCTTGTCCTGCTGTTGCTGGTCGCGGCCGTCTTGACGGGCGGCGGCTCGTCTCTGGCGCTTCTTGCCGGGGCGCTTTTGGGGGTGTTCGGCAAACGAATTGTGGCGTTGGCGAAGGGGGAGAACAGGGAATGATACCAGGTGAAGTGATGCCGGAAGACGGCATGATCGAGTTGAACGCGGGCGCGGAGGTGGTGACGCTGGAGGTTGCCAATACCGGCGACAGGCCGGTGCAGGTGGGCAGCCACTACCATTTTGCAGAGGCCAACAACGCGTTGTCGTTTGACCGTGCCGCAGCACGGGGCACACGGCTTGACATCGCCGCCGGAACCGCTGTGCGGTTCGAACCGGGCCAGACCCGAGAGGTGCATCTGGTGCCCTACGGTGGCAGGCGACGGGTGTTTGGGTTCAATCAGCAGATCATGGGTGATTTGTGAGGATCGCCCTTGTCTTAGCCCTGCTTTGGTCCGCCCCGGTGGCGGCGCAGGATCTGGATTGCACCGACCGTGCGGCCCTGACGCAAAGCGCGTTGACCCAATGTGCCGGGCGCGATCTGGCGTTCTGGGACGGGCTGCTCAACAACGCCTACCAGCAGGTGATTGCGACGTTGGACGGGGCGCAGGAAGAGAACCTGCGCGCGGCGCAGCGCGCCTGGATCACCTTCCGCGATCTGACCTGTGACATGGAGAGCGCTCGCTTTCAGGGCGGCTCCATCGCGCCGATGATCGAGCTGGATTGCCTGGCGCGCCTGACCGAGCGCCGCGCCCGCGATCTGGAGACGTATTTGCAGAATTGAGGCCCTGCCATTCAGGCCCCGTCGAGCGGGACAACCCAAAGGAGATTGCTATGTGTGATATCTGTGTAATGAATTCCGTGAAGGAGCGGATGCTCTCGCGCCGCTCGCTGTTCAAGGGCGGGATCGCGGCTGCGGCGGGCGCGGCAACGTTGGGGGCGGCAACCGGGCCCGTGTTGGCGCAGCCGGCCCGCATGATCGTGGACCTGACCCATGAGTTGTCGGAGGACTTCCCCACCTTCGGCGGCGTGCCCGGGATCAGCTATGACAAGCAGTTCGATTTTGCGGCCGATGGCTACAACCTTTATGTCCTGTCGGTGAATGAGCATACCGGCACCCATATCGACGCGCCGCTGCACTTCAGCGCCGACGGCCAATCCGTGGCTGAAATCCCGGTGGAAAACCTCGCCTGTCCGTTGTGCATCATCGACATCCGCGCGCGCGCTTCGGAGGATCGGGACACGCAAGTGACCCCGGATGATCTGCGCGCCTGGATTGCAGAGCACGGCGAGATCCCCGATGGCGCGGCAGTGGCGATGAATTCGGGATGGTCCGACAAGGTGGGCACCGATGGCTTCCGCGGCGCGGACGCGGCGCGCGGCGGCAGCCTGCATTTTCCAGGTTTCCATATCGAGGCCACCCAGATGTTGCTGGAGGAAACCGGAGCCGTGTGCATGGCCGTCGATACTCTATCGCTTGACCATGGGCCGTCGGCGGATTTCGCGACGCATTATGCATGGCTGCCTGCGGGGCGCTACGGGATTGAATGCCTGGCCGGGCTGGATGCGCTGCCCGCAGCAGGCGCGACCCTGATGGTCGGCGCACCCAAGGTGCGCGGCGGCACCGGGGGGCCCGCGCGGGTCATGGCGCTGGCCTGATGGGAACCGTTGCGCTTTTGAGTGACGAGGAGGTCAGCGCCGAGGCGCTGGCCGTCTTCAACGACATCCGGGCCGTTCGTGGCACCGATTTCATCAACAACTTCTGGCGCGCTTTGGCCCATGACCCGGCGCTGTTGAAGGCCACGTGGGAGCGGTTGAAGGTCGTCATGGCGCCGGGGGCTTTGGACCCGTTGGTGAAGGAAATGCTCTACGTGGCGGTCTCGACGGCCAATGGGTGCTCGTATTGCGTGCATTCCCACACGGCGGGGGCGAAGGCCAAGGGCATGACGGATGAGATGTACGGAGAGCTGCTGGCCGTGATCGGCATGGCGATGCAGACGAACGGGATTGTGACGGGCTTGCAAGTGCCGGTGGATGAGGTGTTCGAGGCGTGAGTAACGTCGTTTGCAGAGAACTGAGGGCTGCCCGCGACCGCGGGTGGGGGAGAAGCCCCCGCCCGGGGGGGCGGTCGGGGGCTGCCCGGCCTTGGAGCCGGGCGGGGCGTTGGATGGTTCTGGGAGCGACTGGTCTTCTTGCCGTTTGCTCTGGTTACCTCTTTGAAACTCCAAACCGCACAGATGAATACGCCATCATGCGTGGGCATTTGCATGTTTGTGGAATCGGATGCAGCTGGCGTCTTGGGCCGGATGGCGAGTGGTGTCGTGGATATAGCCTTGGCGGACCTCGCAATCGTACTATCGATTTACAGCTTTCGTGCCCCAGCTTCGTTGAGCCAATCTGGCTCCGCAATGTCGAAGTAGTCCCTTCACCGCTTTGAAACTCTTTCCAAGCCTCAAACAAGGTTCTCCGAAATGCCCACCCAAATCCCCCGCAATGACTACGCCGCCATGTATGGCCCCACGACCGGCGACCGCGTGCGGCTGGCCGATACCGACCTGATCATCGAAGTTGAACGCGATCTCACCACCTATGGCGAGGAAGTGAAGTTCGGCGGCGGCAAGGTGATCCGGGACGGGATGGGGCAGAGCCAAGTCACCCGAGCAAATGGCGCCGTGGATACCGTGATCACCAACGCGCTTATCGTGGACCATAGTGGTATCTACAAGGCGGACGTGGGCCTCAAGGACGGGCGCATCCACAAGATCGGCAAGGCAGGCAATCCCGATACGCAGCCCAATGTAGACATCATCATCGGGCCGGGAACGGAGGCGATTGCGGGCGAGGGGCGCATCCTGACGGCGGGGGGCTTTGACGCCCATATCCACTTCATCTGCCCGCAACAGATCGAGGATGCGCTGCACTCGGGCATTACCACGCAGCTTGGTGGCGGCACGGGTCCGGCCCACGGCACGCTCGCCACCACCTGCACGCCGGGGCCGTGGCACATCGGGCGGATGCTGCAAAGCCTTGATGCGTTTCCGATGAACTTCGGGCTCTCTGCCAAGGGCAACGCCAGCCAGCCCGAGGCGCTGGTGGAAATGGTAACCGCAGGCGCCTGCGCGATGAAACTGCACGAGGACTGGGGGACGACGCCCGGCGCGATTGATTGCTGCCTGTCGGTGGCCGACGACATGGATGTGCAGGTGATGATCCACACCGATACGCTGAATGAGAGCGGTTTCGTGGAAAACACGCTGGCCGCCATTGGCGACCGCACCATTCATGCGTTTCACACCGAGGGCGCGGGCGGAGGCCATGCGCCCGACATCATGAAGGTGGTGGGGTACGACAATATCCTACCGTCCTCGACCAACCCCACGATGCCCTACACGATCAACACTCTGGAGGAGCATCTGGATATGCTCATGGTGTGTCACCACCTCGACAAATCCATCCCCGAGGATGTGGCCTTCGCGGAATCCCGCATCCGCAAGGAGACCATCGCCGCAGAAGATATCCTGCACGACATGGGGGCATTCAGCGTCATGGCGTCCGACAGCCAAGCCATGGGCCGCGTGGGCGAGGTGATCATCCGGACGTGGCAAACGGCGGACAAGATGCGCAAGCAGCGCGGGCGCCTGCCGGAAGAGGCAGGCGATAACGATAACTTCCGGGTGAAGCGGTATGTCGCCAAATACACCATCAACCCTGCGATCGTGCACGGGATGTCGCGCGAGATCGGCAGCGTCGAAGAAGGCAAGCGCGCCGATCTGGTATTGTGGAGCCCCGCGTTCTTTGGTGTGAAGCCCGAGATGTCACTGATTGGCGGCACCATTGTGATGGCGCAGATGGGGGATCCGAATGCTTCCATCCCGACGCCGCAGCCGGTCTATTCACGGCCCATGTTCGGGGCCTTCGGGCGGTCCGTCGAACGCTCGGCCGTGTTGTTCGTCAGCGAAGCGGCGCAGGCGGCGGGGATCGGCGCGTCGTTGGGGCTGGCCAAGGAGACGCTCGCCGTTCAAGGAACCCGGCACGTGAAGAAATCCGACATGATCCACAACGCTTTCCGGCCTGAGGTCCATGTCGATCCCGAAACCTACGAAGTGCGCGCGAACGGAGAAATCCTGACATGCGAGCCCGCGCAAGAACTGCCCATGGCACAGCGGTATTTCATGTTTTGAGGCGGTACGCGTCCATACGTTGGATCCCTGCGTTGGAAACTGGCGGCCGATGCCGCGATCATGTCCCTTGAGGCCGTTGATGACGAGAGTCGGCGTGCGCGGGGGGCTAAGAGCCATCCCAAAGGGGCACCCACAAAAGGGGCCCGTCCCGCAGAGAGCCGCAGTTTTCGACACGACGGAGAGAGACACCCATGCGACCCCAAACACAAACCGCCCAAGGCGCGGGGCTTCTTTACGCCCTGACCGCAAGCGCGACGCTGGCCTGTCCCACCGCCGCCGATCTTGACGGCGGGGGCATTCGCTTCATCGGCGCGGACGGGGCCGATGAGGTTCACCGCCGTCTCGACGCCGAACGGATCGAGATCGACTATGTGGTCGAAAACCAGCCGACGAGCCGCTCGATCCTCGCCCATGGGGTCTATATCGTCTGGTACGGCGACATCGACGGGGTGGGGGCGATTGTGCCCGGTTCGGGCGGGGTGTTCGCCCGCCCTGACAAGTTCTCGACGCTGCCGATGCCAGCGCCGGGCCTCGCGTGGGAAGGGGGCTATATGTTCACCGATGCGACCGGCAGTTATGGCGAGTCCGGCGCTTTGACGGTGGAGGTTGCCACGACGTGGACTTTGGGCACCTGTGCCCTGACGGCGCTACCGGCGACCATGGTCGTCTCAGGTGTTGATGGGCCGCTTTATACGGAGGAAATGATGTATCTGCCTGATCTTGGGACGGCGGTTCTGGTGGCTGTCACCGACACCGCAGGGCCGACGACTTACGAAGACGTCGCGGTGCGCGCAGAGGCGAATTGACCTGTGGGGCGGCGCAACGTGCGCGGGACGCTTGGGATGTGGCATTGCGCAAGGCGCAAGGCGGGGTTGTGGAATTGGCAGGCGTAGGTCTGATTTGCTGACCTATATTGGAGGTAATCAGCAGGACCCACAGCCGAAGGAGCCATTCAGATGGCCGTATTTTCCACCAACGTCTTCTCGACCTCCGCCGCCGTCAAACCCCAGGGTCGCACGTGGTTCGCACGCCTCGACACGCTGTTCACGGAAATCGCCAAGGCGCGCACCTGCGCACAGGAGATCGAGCATCTGTCGGCCCTGAGTGACGCGCAACTGGAGGCCCGCGGGCTGACCCGCCAAACGCTCGTACGCCATGCAGCGCGTGCCTATCTTTAGGGCATTTTGCCTATCTTTCATGCAAAAGCCCCGTCTGGCCCTTCGGTCCGGCGGGGCTTTTTGTGTCTGGGGCCGGGCCAGGGATTGTGACCCGGTGGCACGCAGGTTTTGGTCACGCCGAAGCGGCGTGGAGGGCGAGACTTGGGATTTGGTACGGCCGGAGAAGTGGTGCGGGCGGGCACATGGCAGGGTGAAGCTGTTGCGCGGGTCGTGCTGGACTATGAAGGCAGGTTCCTGCGCCGAAAGCGGCTGGCTGTTGAGGGCGGGGGCGACGTGCTGGTTGACCTGCCGCAGACTGTTTCATTGGAGCCGGGCGATGGGTTGCGCGTAGAAGCGGGCGTGATCGAGGTTGCTGCGGCGGCTGAGCCGCTATTGCGGATCAAGGGCAATCTGGTGCGGCTGGCCTGGCACATCGGCAACCGCCATACCCCCTGCGAGGTGGCGGGGGATCATTTGTTGATCCGTGCAGATCACGTATTGGCGAACATGCTGGCGCATCTGGGTGCCGAGGTGGAAGCCATCGACGCGCCGTTTCGCCCCGAGGGCGGCGCTTACGGGCATGGACGCACCCATGGGCATTCCCATGGCCCCGAAGAGCAATCCCGCGGACATGAGCACGACCATGAACACGAGCATAGGCACGGGCATTGAGCGACTTGGGGCTTTTGCGGCTGAGCCAATGGCTGTCACCGGCCTTTCCGGTCTCGGCCTATGCCTATTCCCATGGCTTGGAGGCAGAGATTGTTGCGGGCCGTGTCCCTGACGGGGTGGCCGTGGCGGCGTGGATCCGGGGTGTCTTGCGGCGCGGCGCGGGCCGCACCGATGCGATCCTGGTGGTGGCGGCCATGGAGGAGGGCGCGGACCTGGAGGGACTGAACGACTGGGCGCGGGCCCTGGTAGGCTCTCGCGAGCGCTGGGAAGAGACCCGCGACCAGGGCGCGGCACTGGCCGCGACGCTGGCGGCCCTGGGGCAGGGCGATGGCGTGGCACGGGCCTATCCGGTTGCCTTCGGCGCGGCTGCGGCGCGGCTTGGCGTGGCAAGAGACGTGGTGGTGGCGCATTTTTTGCAAGGGTTCGTGGGAAACCTGGTCTCGGCTGCTGTGCGCTTCGTGCCACTTGGGCAGGCAGAGGGGCAGATGATCCTGGCGGGGTTGCAGGAGGACGTCGCGAGCTTGGCGCAGGAAGCCTTGGGCTGCGGTTTGGACGACATCGGGCAGGCGGTCTTCGGAGCCGATCTGGCGGCGATGGAGCATGAGTTGCTGGACGTGCGGATCTTTCGGACGTGAGCACGTGGGGAGCGTGCGGGATTGAGTTGTATTGGGCAAGATGAAGCACGGAGCGGTGCACTGTGGGCCGGGCGCGCGCGCAATTTCAGGGTGATTGGAGAGAGCAATGGGATCGGTGAATGGGCCTTTGAGGGTTGGGATTGGCGGGCCGGTGGGCGCGGGAAAGACGACGTTGACGGCGGAAGTGGCGCGGGTCATGGCGCAGAAATACTCGGTCGCGGTGATCACCAACGATATCTACACGTCGGAGGATGCGGAGTTCCTGTTGCGCGCGCAGGTCTTGCCCGCCGAGCGCATCAAGGGCGTCGAGACAGGAGGCTGCCCGCACACCGCGATCCGGGAAGATGCCTCGATCAACCTCGCGGCGGTGGCGGCGTTTCGCAAGAGCCTGCCGGATCTCGATGTGATCTTCATCGAGAGTGGCGGGGACAATCTGGCGGCGACCTTTTCGCCGGAACTGGCGGATCTTACGATCTACGTGATCGACACCGCGGCGGGCCAGGACATCCCGCGCAAGAAGGGACCGGGGCTGACGCGCTCGGACCTTCTGATCGTCAACAAGGTCGACCTGGCGCCCCATGTGGGGGTGGACCTGGCGCAGTTGGAGGCCGACACACAGGTCGCGCGCGGCAGCCGACCCTATGTGATGGCTAGCCTGAGGGACGCGCGGGGCGTTGCAGAGATCGTGGCATTTATCGAGGACGCGGGCGGGCTTTAGGGCGCTGTGATCCCGTCGTTGTGATCCTTGCGGCGCGCTCCGGGTGACCGGATGTCTCGGCGGCTTTGGCAAGGCGGGCCAGGTAGCCGTGATCACGGCGCAGGATCGGGCGCAGGACCTTTCGGGTTGTTTGCGCTGTGAGCGTGTCTGCCGCCAAGTGGCGGGTCAGCGGCACGAGCACTTCGCCGCGCGCGACGGCGCGGTCGAGGGCCGGGCCGGTGTGAGGCAGGGCGATGCGCGTGGTGCCGGGCGCGCGGAAAAGGGCGGCCTGGGCGGCCTCGGGGGCGCGGGCGGGATCAAAGAGAATCGTGGTGGTGGCAGCACTTTGCAGCGCCTCGGGCCCCAGCGGCGGTGGGGTGTCGGGATCGCTGGCGCGATCATCGGTGAAACGCCGCTCGAACGGGGCGTGGGTGGCGCTGATTGCGGCGGCAGGGCGCGAGAGAAGAACCCGCGCGCCGGGCACATGACGGGCTGCGCGCGCGGCGGCATGGCCGCAATCGGGACCCGTTGCGAGGATCAGCACCTGCGCATAGCTGTCGAAAAAACCCTCTTTGGCGAGGGTTTGCAACAAATCCTCGACCCCCGCGTCCCGAAACCATGTTCGGTCGATTGACAGGATCGACAGAAGAGATACTTCCAGCGCGCGCACGCAATCGAAGCCAAGCGGCAAGCCTGCGTCGCCTTGATCCCAGGTCCGATCCGCGCGGTCGAAGCTGAGCACCAGCGTATCGCCTTCATCCACAAACAGCGCCATGTGGCGCGCGGAAAGGCGGTCGAAAAACCCGTGATCGGCCCCGATGCGCCCAAGATGGCGCAGCCAGGCGTGGCGGGGATCTGTGGGGGCGAGGGTATCGGGCATGGCGGCGAACTCGGGAACTGAAGTAAGGGTGCACGTGGCGACTGTGCCACGCGGACTGCTATCGGGAAAGACTGTGGCGGGGATGCGAAAGACGCCGGGCAATTCCGTGGGAAATGGTGAATTTTTGGTTAACAGCCGTTGGTCAAAGGTTCGTTGCAAGAGGGGCTATCGAGAGGCTGTGGCTTGACCCCGGCGCTCTGCGGGGCCTTGATGGGCGAAAGAGCGGAGGTGACATGGCAGCGTTTCAATCCATCGATGATGTGCAAGAGGCCCTGGCGGCGGAGGGCTACGTTTGTGGTCGCGCCCTGGCGACGGTCGTGTTTCTGGCGCTGACACTGGGACGGCCCCTGTTTCTTGAAGGGGAGGCCGGCACCGGAAAGACAGAAATCGCCAAGGCGATCTCGGCGGCTTTGGGTCGGCGCCTGATCCGGTTGCAATGCTACGAAGGGCTGGACGCCTCCAGCGCCGTCTACGAATGGAATTTCGCGGCACAGATGATTGCGATCCGCACGGCGGAAGCGGAGGGCAATGCCGACAAAGAGCTACTGCAGGCGGAATTGTTTTCCGCCGACTACCTGATCGAGCGTCCCTTGCTGCAAGCCATGCGGCCCGACCCGGCAGGCGCGCCGGTGCTGCTGATCGACGAGATCGACCGCACGGACGAGCCGTTCGAAGCGTTTCTTCTGGAGGCGCTGAGCGATTTTCAGGTCACGATACCCGAGTTGGGCACGATCAAGGCGCCGGAGCCACCGATCGTGATTCTGACGTCCAACCGCACGCGCGAGGTCCATGACGCATTGAAGCGACGGTGCCTGTATCATTGGGTCGACTATCCCGACATGGCCCGCGAGATGGAAATCCTGGCCGCCCGCGTGCCCGAGGCCGCCGAGACCCTCAGCCGCGAGGTCGTGGCGTTCGTGCAACGCCTGCGCACGGAAGATCTGTTCAAGCGCCCCGGCGTGGCCGAGACGCTGGATTGGGCGAAGTGCCTGTTGGCCCTCGACGTGATCGAGCTTAGCCCCGAAGTGATCGCCGATACGCTGGGGGCGATCCTGAAATACCAGGACGACATCCAGAAGTTGCAGGGCTCCGAGGCCAAGCGCATTCTGGACGAGGTGCGCAGCGGCACCCCGGCCTGAGACGCAAAAAGCGCAGCCGAGCTCACGGACCAGTCCCGCAAGGCACAGGGTCTTCTGGTTTTTTGACAATTCCTGCCGCACGGAAGTGACACAGATCAATTTTGCTCCAGACGCCTGACCTATGCTTGAGCAATAGCAACGGAAAGGAGTCCGATCATGCGACACCAATTGAAGATTTCCGGTCTGGCGGCCGTCTTGGCTTTGCTCGCAGCGCCGATAATGGCGGATACGGTGGGGGTCAGTCGATGCGACCAAGAGGCCGATGGCGTATTCCGCCCGGGCCTTCTGACCGTCGAGGCGGACGGCACGCGTACCTTTCATTCTCTCGGTGAAAACGGCCTGACAGAGGACATCGTCTTCAACAGGGCTGCGGCGATGGAATGGATCGCGGCGCAGGGCATCTACCCCGATGGCACCGTTTTCAACAACTATTCGGGGTACGTTTGCGGTCTTCCATGTGAGGAGTGTGAAGAACCGGCCGAGGAGACACAGATTGAAGATCCCGAGGAACCCGAGCCGGAGGAGCCGGAAACCGAGGATCCGCAGATTGAACCGACGGACGATGTGTGAACCGAGGTTCATGAGATCGACCTGATGGACTGACACCCTGCCAAGATGGGCGCCGACGCGGACACATTGGTTCTTGTCGGTGCCCCCCATGATCGTCCCCCACGCACGTTTCCTTTGACTCGCGTCGCGCTAGCGCGGTTAATCGCAGGAATAACGCTGCAAACAGGGACACCAATTATGCGACTGAGTTTTATAAAATTTGTCATTGTAGCCTCGTGCCTTTCCGTTGGCGGATGGGCACAGGATGCGAGCGCGCAAGGGTTGCGCAATCCGTGCCCGGCGGCATGGGCAGGGGACGGCGATTGTGATGAACCCAACGGCTTGAACCTCTGCGCCTGGGGCACCGATCCGATCGACTGCTCCAATCCCAACGCCAACTATGGCGCGGGTGCGGGTTTTTCCGCCGGAGCCTATGTCGCGCAAACCCCGGCGCCGGTGCCGGTCCCCATCCCACAGCCGATCCCGCAACCGGTTCCGGCGGCCTGTCCCTACACCAACGATGGTGACTGCGATGAACCCAACGGCCTGAACCTTTGTGAATGGGGCTCGGATCGGAATGATTGCTCCAACCCGAATTCCAACTACGGCTCGGGCGCGGGGTATTTCGCCGGGATCTATGCCAACGGCCAGCAGCCGACACCGACACCACAACCAGTTCCGCAACCGGTGCCTGGTGGCGGCGCCATGACTGCCGTCAGCCCCGGGGCTTTCGTGCACGGCGGGGGCGGCGGCTATTCCGGTTGCCCCAACTACACCATCGGGCGTACGGCGTTCGGGCAGGCCACGATGTATGCGGGCCAGGGCAGCTACCGGGTGCCCCGGATCACCGCGGGCGGGCGCTTTCCGTTGACCAACTGCTTCCCCGGCACCGGTTGGCGTGGCTACACGATCACCCGGCCTGACTTCCGCTTCTTCTATCAAGGCGTGTCGAGCACCAACCGTCTGACGTTCCAACTGACATCAAACCGGGTGGACACGGTCCTGTTGATCAACACGCCCGACGGCCAGTGGTTCTTCAACGACGACAGCAACGGCACGTTCAATTCGACGCTGACGTTCTCTCCGGTATTGCAGGGCCAGTATGATATCTGGGCGGGCGCCTACAACAACTCGTCGAACAACCCGGCGGAGTTGTGGATCTACGAATAAGCGATGCTCTCTGTGCGCTAAAGCTTCGCTACTTGAGCGCGAGGTCCTTTCTGAGGCTTTCTCGCCCCCGGTCTTGACGTCGAGGCCGGGGGCGTTTTCTGTTCAGTACCATGGAACACGCCCCCCTCGAGCTGCCCGAAAACCCGCAACTGACCCGCAACATCACCCATTTCGCCCGTGCGCTGCGGGTGGCAGGGCTGCCTGCGGGGCCGGGGCGGGTGGCCGATGCGATTTCGGCCGTTGCCGCCGTAGGGTTCAGCGAGAAGGCAGAGTTCTACTACACCCTGCGCGCCTGTTTCACCGCCCGGCCCGAGCATCGGGCGATTTATGATCAGGTGTTCCGGCTCTATTGGCGCGATCCGCAGTATCTGGAACACATGATGTCAATGCTGACGCCTGCCGTACGCGGCGTGGCGGCAGAACGGCAGTTGAAAGCGGGCGAAAAGCGCGCCGCCGAGGCCCTGTTGCACGGGGTGGAGCGCGATGCACCGGATCTTCCTGAGGGTGAGGCGGGCACGGAGATCGAGGTTGATGCGACCCTGACGATGTCCCGCGAAGAGCGGCTGAAAACGCTCGATTTCGAGCAGATGTCCGTGGCCGAGATGGCAGAGGCCAAGCGGCTGATCGCACAGATGACGTTGTCTGTGCCGCCCCTGGTGTCGCGGCGGACCGTGGCCTCGGTGCAGGGCGCGCAGGCCGATTGGCGGCGCACGATGCGGATCGCGATGCGGCGTGGGGGGGATGTGGTGGAATTCGCCCGCAAGTCCCGGCGGGAGCGTTGGCCGTCACTGGTGGCGCTGTGCGATATTTCCGGCTCGATGAGCAGCTATTCCCGCGCGGTGCTGCATTTCCTCCATGCGGTGTCGAACCAGAAGGGCGCGGGATGGGCCGAGGTCCATGCGTTCACTTTTGGCACGCGGCTGACCAACATCACGCGCCACATGGGCGCGCGAGACGTCGACGCAGCGCTGACCGCCGCCGGGGCCGAGGCGCAGGATTGGGAAGGCGGCACGCGGATCGGGGCCTGTCTGGAAAGCTTCAACCGCGACTGGAGCCGCCGCGTCCTGGGGCGCGGCGCGGTGGTGTTGCTGATCACCGACGGGCTGGATCGGGACGAGCCGGAGCGGCTGGAGGCGGCAATGGAGCGGCTGTCGCTGTCCTCGCGCCGGGTGATCTGGGTCAATCCGTTGTTGCGCTGGGACGGTTTCGCGCCGAAAGCGGCCGGTATTCGCGCGATGTTGCCCCATGTGGGCAGCTTCCGGGCGGGGCACAACATCGCGGCTTTGGCGGGATTGGCCGAAGCCGTGGCCCGGCCCGATGATCCGGGAGAGAAGGCGCGGCTGATGGCAGCGTTGCGCGCGGGGTGAATTCCTGGGGCTCTGCCCCAGACCCCGGCATTTTCGGTGAACAAAGATGGGGCGGGTTGCGCGCAGGTGTCGGGCCGCTAGGCTGATGTGAGGGAGGCGCTTTTGATGGATGATCTGGAACGGATGCCGGAGGTGGCGTTGGAGTGGCACCGGGCGGGCCGGGGCGCGGTCTTGGCCACCGTGGTGGAGACCTGGGGCTCGGCGCCGAGGGGCGTCGGGGCGCAGTTGGTGGTGTCAAACGATGGCGAAATGGCGGGCTCGGTCTCGGGGGGCTGTGTCGAGGGCGCGGTGGTGGTCGAGGCCATAGAGATGGGCGCGGCTGATGCCGGGCGTATGCTGGAATTCGGAGTGTCGGACGATGAGGCTTTCGCGGTGGGTTTGGCCTGCGGCGGGCGTATCCGTGTGTGGGTGGAGCCGGTCGCGGCGATGGGCGCGCTTCTGGAGGAGGTCGTGGCTTCCCGAGCGGCGCGCGAGGCGGTGGCCTATTGCGTGAACGTGGAAACGGGCGAGCGCGAGGTAGTGCGAAACGGGCACGCAGAGCGGTTCCGGGCCGATCAATCGGGGATGGAGGGGGATGTGTTCGTACATATCCACAATCCGCCGTTGCGGATGATCATCGTCGGGGCGGTCCATGTGGCGCAGGCGCTGGTGCCGATGGCGCGGCTTGCGGGGTACGATCCGGTGATCGTGGACCCTCGACCGGCCTTCGCGGCGGCAGCGCGGTTTCCGGGCGAACGGATTGTCGAGGATTGGCCGGACGAGGCGTTGGACGCCCTGGGGCTGGACGCGCGCACTTGCGTTGTGACGCTGACGCACGACCCGAAGCTGGATGACCCGGCGATTGAGCGCGCAGTGCGGTCCGACATCTTTTACCTGGGGTGCCTGGGGTCCAAGCGGACCCACGCCAAGCGTGTGGCGCGGTTGCAGGAGGCGGGGTTTCCCGAGGCCGAGATCGGGCGCATTCACGCACCGGTGGGCCTTGATATCGGATCGCGCGGTCCCGGAGAGATCGCGGTGTCGATCATGGGGCAGGTCACACAGGTCCTGAGGAAAGGATGAAGTTCGGTCCGGTTCCGGTAGGCGAGGCCGAGGGGGCCATCCTGGCGCATTCCGAGAGGGTCGCGGCGGGGCGAATCCCCAAGGGGACATGGCTGACGGCAGCGCATATCGCCGATCTGATGGAAGCCGGAGCGACCGAGGTGGTGGTCGCCCGGTTGGCGCCGGGCGACGTCCATGAAGATGCGGCGGCGATGCAGATTGCGGAGGCGTTGAGAGGGCCGGGGCTGTTGGCCGATGGCGCCGCGACCGGACGGGTGAACCTGCGGGCACGTGCTGCGGGGATCGTGGAGGTGGACGTCCCGGCGATCGAAACGGTTAACCGCGTCAACCCAGCGATCACGGTGGCGACGGTGGCCGCCTGGGCGCGGCTTGGCGCGCGGGGGCTGGCGGTGACAGTGAAGATCATTCCATTCGCGGTGGCCCAGGAAGATGTGGCGGAGGCCTGCGCACGAGCGCACGCGGCAGTACGGCTGCGAGAGCCCTCGGTCACATCGGCCACGTTGATTGAAAGCGTGGGCGGTGCCGCGCGCTCGGACAAGGGCCGGGACGCGGTGCAAGTTCGGCTGGATCGGTTTGGCGTTGCCCTGAGTGAACGGGTGGTCGTGCCCCATGAGGTTGCGGACATTGCGGCGGCCCTGCGCGCCGCGTCGGGGGAGGTGCTGCTGATCCTGACAGGCTCGGCCACGTCGGATATCGCGGATACCGCGCCTGCGGCTGTACGCGTGGCGGGGGGGCAGGTGCTGCACTACGGAATGCCGGTGGACCCGGGTAATCTGCTTTTCATCGGGCGGCTTGGCAGCAAGGTTGTCATCGGCTTGCCGGGCTGCGCACGCTCACCCGCGCTGAATGGGGCGGATTGGGTGTTGGAGCGCATGATCTGCGGCGTCGCCCCAGAAGATATCGATATCCCGGCCATGGGCGTTGGAGGGCTATTGAAAGAGATCCCCAGCCGCCCAAGACCAAGGGAGGGATAGGAGATGTTTCCCAGCGTTTCC
Source organism: Gymnodinialimonas phycosphaerae (assembly GCF_019195455.1). NCBI lineage: Bacteria > Pseudomonadati > Pseudomonadota > Alphaproteobacteria > Rhodobacterales > Paracoccaceae > Gymnodinialimonas > Gymnodinialimonas phycosphaerae. The sequence continues at coordinate 419,015 of NZ_JAIMBW010000001.1, forward strand.
TGCACATCGTTGGAAAGGTTGCAGAAAATGCTGCAGTTGCAGCATGCGCAGAGCCGCCGAAAAGGGGTGATTGGAGTGAAACTTTGGGTTTGTGAATCACCAAATCCGTGCTTGGATGGAGAAAATCACAAAGGGAGGACTCCATGACCCAGGTTACGATGACGGTGAACGGCAAAGCCGTTTCCGGGGACGTCGAAGGGCGCACGTTACTAAGCGAATTCTTGCGCGAAGGCCAGCGGATGACCGGCACCCATGTGGGCTGCGACACCAGCCAATGTGGCGCCTGCGTCGTCCATGTGAACGGCGAGGCGGTGAAAAGCTGCACGACGCTGGTGCTGGATATCGACGGGGCCGAGGTCAAGACGATCGAGGGCATGACGAATGCCGATGGCTCGCTTGGCGTGATCCAGCAGGCATTCCAGGACCATCACGGGCTTCAGTGCGGGTTCTGCACGCCGGGCATGGTGATGTCGGCTGCAGCACTTCTCAAGGACAATCCCAAGCCGTCCGAGGCCGAGGTGCGTGAGTACCTGGAGGGCAATATCTGCCGCTGCACGGGCTACCACAACATCGTCAAGGCGATCATGGCAGCGTCCGGGCAGGATGTGGCGCCGATGGCGGCGGAATAAAAACTGGCGTGTGCCCGCAAGGGCAGGCGGTTGGAATTGCATATCTGAGGAACAAGGATGGGGCGGGAGGCCCTGTCGACCCGGAGCGCTCCCTATGGTGGTGAGCGGCGGGGGTGAAAGGGAGAACGATCATGCCCAAAGATCATGGCATTGGTGCAAGTAGCAAGCGGCGCGAGGATGTTCGGTTTCTGACCGGGCAGGGGCGCTATACGGACGACATCAACCTGCACGGGCAGGCCTATGTGTACTTCCTGCGCTCGGACGTGGCGCACGGTCGGTTAAACAACGTGGACACCAGCGCGGCGGCAGCCATGCCCGGTGTGGTGCGCATTTTCACCGGTGCGGATTTCGAAGGCGTGGGCGGTGTGCCTTGCGGTTGGCAGATCACCGACAAGCACGGCGAGCCGATGCAGGAACCCGCGCATCCGGTGCTGGCCCAGGGCAAGGTGCGCTACGTGGGCGACGCGATTGCCGCCGTGGTGGCCGACAGCCTGGAGCAGGCGCGCAATGCGGCCGAAGCGATCGTGCTGGACATCGAAGAACTTCCGGCTGTAGTGGACATGAAGGAGGCCGTCAAGGACGGCGCCACCAAGGTTCACGACGATCTGACATCGAACCTTTGCTACGATTGGGGCTTCGTGGAAGAGAACAAGCCCGCCGTGGATGCCGCCTTCGAGGCGGCGGCCCATGTCACGACGCTGGAGTTGGTGAACAACCGCCTGTCGCCGAACCCGATGGAGCCTCGGGTCGCCGTGGGGGATTACAATCAGGGCACCGATGACAGCACGCTCTACACGACCTCGCAAAACCCCCACGTAATCCGCTTGCTGATGGGGGCCTTCGTGCTTGGCATCCCCGAACACAAGCTGCGCGTTGTGGCGCCCGATGTGGGGGGCGGATTTGGCTCCAAAATCTTCCACTATGTGGAAGAAGCGTTCTGCACCTTTGCCGCCAAGGCCTGCCGTCGCCCCGTGAAGTGGACATCCTCGCGCAGTGAGGCGTTCATCACCGACGCCCATGGCCGCGATCACGTCACCAAGATCGAGCTGGCGCTGGATGCGGACAACAACTTCACCGGCATTCGCACCGATACCTACGCCAACATGGGCGCGTATCTGTCGACCTTTGCGCCGTCCATCCCCACGTGGCTGCACGGCACGCTGATGGCGGGCAACTACAAGACGCCCAACATCTACGTGAACGTGAAGGCCGTTTTCACCAACACGGTGCCCGTCGACGCCTATCGCGGCGCAGGACGCCCGGAGGCGACGTACCAGCTGGAGCGGGTGATCGACAAGGCGGCGCGGGAATTGGGCGTCGACCCGATCGAGCTGCGCCGTCAGAACTTCATCACCGAGTTCCCCTACGCCACCCCGGTGGCGGTGGAATATGACACCGGCGATTATGAAGGCACGATGACCAAGCTCTTGGAGATGATCGACCGTGACGGCTTTGAAGCCCGGCGCGCGGAATCCGCCAAGAACGGCAAGCTGCGCGGGCTTGGCGTGAACTGCTATATCGAGGCCTGCGGGATCGCGCCGTCGGCCTTGGTGGGGCAGTTGGGCGCGCGGGCTGGTTTGTACGAGAGCGCCACCGTGCGTGTGAACGCCACGGGCGGTCTGGTCGTAATGACCGGGTCGCACAGCCACGGGCAGGGGCATGAGACGTCCTTTGCTCAGGTCGTGGCCGACATGATCGGTATTCCCGAGGACCAGGTGGAAATCGTCCACGGGGACACGGCGAATACGCCGATGGGTATGGGCACTTATGGATCCCGCTCCATTGCCGTCGGCGGCTCGGCCATGGTGCGCGCGACAGAGAAGATCATCGCCAAGGCCAAGAAGATCGCGGCTCACCTGCTGGAAGCCGGTGAAGGCGATATCGAGTTGAAGGACGGCGCATTCAGCGTCGCGGGCACCGATAAATCAGTCGCTTGGGGCGATGTGACGCTGGCCGCTTACGTGCCGCACAACTACCCGCTGGAAGAGATCGAGCCCGGCCTGGAAGAGACCGCATTCTACGACCCCAACAACTTCACCTACCCCTCGGGCGCTTATGCCTGCGAAGTTGAAGTGGACCCCGATACCGGCAAAGTCACCGTATGTTCCTTCGCGGCGGCGGATGATTTCGGCAACGTAATCAACCCGATGATCGTGGAAGGTCAGGTCCATGGCGGGATTGCGCAAGGGATCGGTCAAGCGCTGTTGGAGAACGTCAGCTACGACGAAAACGGCCAGCTTTTGTCAGCAAGCTACATGGATTACACCATGCCACGCGCCGATGATGTGCCGATGTTCCAGGTGGATCACTCCAGCCAGACGCCGTGCACGCATAACCCATTGGGCGTGAAGGGCTGTGGCGAGGCGGGTGCGATCGGATCGCCGCCCTCCATCGTGAACGCGGTCGTGGACGCGCTGCAACGGGCCGGCCACACCAAAGTCACCCATATCGATATGCCGCTGACGCCCTCGCGCGTATGGGCGGCGATGCAGGGGTGAGCAATACGGTCGGCGCCGGGGGGCCAGCCCCCCGGACCCCCCGGGATATTTAGAGAACAGGGAAGGGGCGACCCTTCACGGAGGTCAACATGTACAACTTCGAATTCACCAAACCCACAACCATCGCAGATGCGGTATCGGCGCTCGCGCAGGAGGAGGCGCAAGCGCTGGGTGGGGGGCAGACGCTGCTCCCCACCATGAAACAACGGCTGGCACAGATGGACGTTCTGGTCAGCCTTAACGGCATCTCCGATATGGTCGGGATCTGTGGCGACGACGATGGCCGTGTCTGTATCGGCGGCGCGACGACGCACGCGGCGGTGGCCGCGGACGGGCGCTATCCGGGGCTGGCCTCGCTGGCGGGGCGCATTGGCGATCCGGCGGTGCGCAATCGTGGGACCATCGGCGGCTCTCTGGCCAATAACGACCCATCGGCCTGCTACCCTGCGGCGGCGCTTGCGTCGAATGCGACCATCGTGACCAACACCCGCGAGATCGCTGCCGATGACTACTTCCAAGGCATGTTCGAGACCGCGTTGGAGGATGGAGAGATCATCACCGAGGTGCGCTTCCCGGTCCCCGAGGCGTCGAACTACCAGAAATTCGTGCAGCCGGCCTCTCGATTTGCGCTGGTTGGAGTCTTCGTGGCCAAGTTCAGCGACGGGGTGCGCGTGGCCGTCACCGGGGCGTCCAGTGACGGCGTGTTCCGCTGGGCCGAGGCGGAAGCGGCGCTTTCGGGCGATTTCTCCAAGGCGGCGGTTGATGCGCTGGCGGTTCCAGAGGGTGACATGATCGCCGATTTGCATGGCACGGCCGCGTACCGGGCGCATCTGGTCAAGGTCCTGACGGGGCGTGCGGTCGAAGCGGCCGCCTAGGCATTGGCCCTGAGCGAACGCGAAAAACGGGATCAAGGCGCGTGGTACACCTGCCTTGATCCAGAGCTTGGCGCGATGCGTGACACGGCGCGCGCCGCTTGTTTTCAGCACAACACCACCCCTCCAGACGCACGGGGCGCCCTATCGCCCTTGCTGGCGGCCCTGTTGGCAGAGGTCGGCGCGGGGGCGTTGATGGAGGCGCCGTTTCACTGCGCCTACGGGCACAACATCGCCCTGGGCCGGAACGTGTACCTTAACGCGGGCTGCGTCATCCTGGATACGGGCCCGGTGTCCATTGGCGACGGCGCGATGCTTGGCCCGGCGGTGCAGATCTACTGCGCCGATCACCACCGCGACGTCACGAAGCGCGCGGCGGGCATGGAACGGGCTTTGCCGGTCACCTTGGGGCGCGATGTATGGGTCGGGGGCGGGGCGATCATTTTGCCGGGCGTCACCGTCGGAGATGGCGCGATCATCGGCGCGGGCGCAGTTGTCACGCAAGACGTGGCGGCGGGCACAACGGTTGTCGGCAATCCGGCTCGGGCGATCTCGACTTAACGGCGGGATGGCCCTGGCGGTCAATTGGCCCTAGCGGTGGGACGGCAAGAAACTCTCGTCCACGATGTCGACGTCAATCGGCAGAATGACCCCGACGGTAAGGGCATCATCCCCGATCCCGAACGAGATCGTGGCCTCGGCCTCTATCCCCAGATAGGGGGTGACGCCGGTTTCGCTGCCCGACGACGTGCCGAACAGGCCCATACTGACGGTGCCGGAAAAACCCATGTCGATGGCGAAGACGGGGGATGCGACCAGAGCGAGGGCAAGGGAGAAAGAAGCAGTCTTCATCTTGATGACTTTCGCCTGATCGTGTGGCTCTGGATCGTGTGGCCCTTGACCGTTTGGCCCTTGACCGTTGTTTGGCCCTGGATCGTGTGGGGGACCCGCGCCTTATCCGGCGCAGGTCCCGAAGCGTTACTTGGTGACCGGGTTGATCATCATGACCATCTGGCGGCCTTCCATACGGGGCATGGATTCGATCTTGCCGATGCCCTCGATCTCGTCGACGACCTTTTCCAGCATCTCGCGGCCCAGGTTCTGGTGCGCCATCTCACGTCCCCGGAACCGCAGGGTCACTTTGACCTTGTCGCCGTTCTCCAGGAACTTCTTGGCATCTGTCACCTTCCGCTCGAAATCGTGGTTGTCCGTTCCCGGACGCATCTTGATCTCTTTGATTTCAATGGTCTTTTGCTTTTTTCGAGCCTCGGCCTCTCGCTTCTGAGTCTCGTATTTGAACTTGCCGAAGTCCATGATCTTACACACGGGCGGATCGGCGTTCGGAGAAATTTCAACAAGATCCAGGTCGGCCTCGGCGGCCAGATCCATGGCGCGCTCGGGCGTCACGACGCCGAGGTTTTCACCTTCCGCGCCAATCAGGCGAACACTGTCAGAGCGAATTCGGTCATTTACGCGGGGGCCGGTATCACGTTGCGGCGGCGCGTTATGGGGTCTGCGGGCTATGGCGTTTGTCCTTTTGTAGCCTTCAAGTCGATGTTGAAAGATATCCTTCACGGGCCTGTTCTTCAAGGCGGATATCGGCCCAAACGGGGTTTATGGGGAATGAATTGCGAACTGTGCCATTGCGCGGGGCGGACGTGCGCGGTATGCGCCAAGCGTTAATTTTGAATGACCCAGTGGGGAACTGACATGAGTCGTGCTTTTATTATTATCGTGATTCTCGCAGCCCTTGGCGTGGGCGGCTACTTCCTGACGCGGGGCGATGTGCCCTCCGTAGAGGAGGCCGTCGAGGCCATTGGCGACGCAGCCGGTGACGTAGCGGATTCTGCGGGCGACGTCGTGGAAGGCGCTGCCGAGGCCGTTGAAGGCGCCGTTGAAGAGGTGACCGGTGCTGCAGATGAGGCCGCTGATGAGGCTGCCGCAGCCGCTGCTGCCGCTGAAGCAGAGGCCGCAGAAGCCGCCGCCGCCGTTGAAGCAGAAGCTGCCGCCGCTGCTGAAGCCGCAGAGGCCGCCGCTGCTGAAGCTGCCGCCGCTGTTGAGGCCGAGGCTGCCGCAGCCGCTGCCGCCGCAGAAGAAGCCGCCGCTGCTGCCGAAGCGGAAGCTGCCGCTGCCGCTGCTGCCGCCGAAGAAGCGACGGAAGCCGCTGCTGAGGCCGTGGATGACGCAGTGCAAGCCGCTGAGGGTGCTGATGAGGCCGCCGAAGCTGCCGCCGCCGCAGAAGCCGCTGCCGAGGCTCCCAACCTGGCCGACGTCTTTTCGGCCGACGGCTTCGACATGGACGCCGCCTTGGCTGCCGTCGAGAACGCCGACATCTCTGCACCGGTGCGCCTGGCTGTAACGACCGCCCTTGAGGGCGCCCGTGACAACCCCGAGCTTCTGGGCTCCGCCCTTGAAGCGGCCCGCGCGGCGCTTGGCCTCGAATAAGCCAAACGCCCATCGATGAGACAAAAGAACCCCCGCTGATCCAGCGGGGGTTTTTCTATGTCTGACAGACACCTGTGAGGTGATGTTAAAGTGATGCTTTAATCCAGAAACGCCTTTTCGACCACGTAGTGTGCGGGTTTGGAATTCGCGCCTTCTTCCAGTCCGTACTCTTCAAACATGTCCTTCAGTTCCAAGTTGAAGGCGAGGTTGCCACAGATCATGGCGCGGTCGCTTTCAGGGTTCAGCGGCGGCACGCCAAGGTCCGCAAAAACCTCTCCGCTGCGCATCAGATCGGTGATGCGGCCCATCTTGGGGCTCTGCTCGCGGGTGGTCGTGGGGTAGTATTTGATCTTCTTCCAGAACCCTTCCCCGATAACCTCGTTGAGCAGATCATCATGCTGCAACGCCTCGATCAGGTCGCGGCCATAGGTCAGCTCGCCCACTTCGCGGCAGGTGTGGGTGATGATGATCTCATCGTAATCCTCATAGGTCTGCGGCTCGCGCAGAAGGCTGGCGAAGGGGGCAAACCCGGTGCCGGTGGCAAAGAACCACAGCCGTTTGCCGGGGATCAACGCGTCGTGGACAAGGGTGCCGACGGGTTTGGGCCGCAGGATGATCTGGTCGCCGACCTGAATGTGTTGCAGCCGAGATGTCAGGGGGCCATCGGGCACCTTGATGGAGTAGAACTCCAGCTCTTCATCCCAGCTTGGCGACGCGATGGAATACGCGCGCAGAAGCGGTTTCTGCTTGCCCGTCTCCGGGTGCGGCTCGCCCATGAGGCCGATCATCACGAACTCGCCCGAGCGGAAGCGCAGCGACGCGGGCCGCGTGCAGCGGAAGCTGAACAGGCGGTCTGTGTAATGCTTCACCTCGGTCACGGTTTGCGCATCGGGAAGGGTGGGTGTCGCCTTGACGGGCGCGGCATCAGTATGGGTCACGGGGCTCTGCTCGGTCATCCTTGTTCAGGCGCTTTGTGCACCTGCTCCTATAGCGTAGTCGTTGATCTGGATCAGGGAAAGGCCGCTTAGGCCGCAGATCCGCGCAGGCGGGCCTGATAGTCGTGGGCATGCCAATCGGCGCGGGCCAGCCATTGCGCCTCTGGTTGGCGGGCGGCAAGTGCTGCGTCGATTTCCACCTCATCGAAACCTGCGCGGCGCGCCATGGCGTATTGGTCCGCCAGAACGTGCCCCGCCGCGCGCAAACGTCCCCTGTAGCCCATCGCGCGCAGGCGCTTGGCCAAGGTGAACCCGCGCCCATCGGCGGAGGAGGGGAAGGCTACGCGGATAAAGGTCAAGCGCGCCAAGACTCCCGCCAGCACCGCCACATCGTCCGAGGGCGCGATGTCCACCGCGGTTCCATTTGCCGGGACGCCCTCGACCAAAGGTGCGGCGTGACCGGTCCAATCGTCGGGCGCAAAGCCCGTGTCTGTTACAATCGTCTGGCCCATGTTCGGCCCTTTCGTTGAGATGTCAGGACGCGCGCCGCATCACGGCGCCGTCCTTGAAATGAATGCCACATTCGGTCTTTGCCTGGCCGCGCCAACGCCCGGCGCGCGGGTCCTCATCGGACTGGGCGGGCGTCGTGCAGGGCTGGCACCCGATGGAGGGGAAACCGCCTGCCACCATGGGGTGTCGGGGTAGGCCGTGATGCGTGATATAGTCCGCCACCCGTGCCTGAGTCCAAGTCGCCAAGGGGTTCACCTTGATCCGCGAGCCGCTTTTCTCATAGAGCGGCAGGGACGCCCGTTCGCCGCCGTGGATGCGCTTGCGCCCGGTGATCCAGCCGCCAAAACCAGTCAACGCGCGCTCCAGCGGCTCGGTCTTGCGCAGGGCGCAGCAGGCGTCCGGGTCGAAATGGTGCAGAACACCGTCAACGTCCCGTTCCAGCAACGCTTCGCGGGCAGGTTTGACGACGCGCACATCGCTTAGGCCAAGGTGTTCGGCGACCTCTCGCTGATAGGTAAGGGTCGCGTCAAACAGCATTTCGGTGTCGACAAACAGCACCGGCGTCGCGGGCGCGATCTGGCTGAGCATATGCAACAGCACCACAGAGTCCGCGCCGAAGCTGGACACCATCGCAATGGGGCCGATGGCCAGATCGCTTACGGCATGGCGCAGCACCGCGTCGGCCTCGCTTTTGCGATGCAGCAGTGCCCGGCGTTCGGCCAGTTCCTTAAGCGGCATGGGCTTTGACCTCTGGGTAGAGCGCGGCCTTGAAGGGCGTTGCTCCCAAGCGCTTGTAGGTGTCGAGAAAGGTCTCATCAGCGTGGTCGCGCAGGTCCAGATAGGCTCGCACCAGCCGCTCAACGGCATCGACCACTTCATCATAGGCAAATCCCGGTCCGGCGCGTTCGCCGATCACGGCGTCCGGTCCGCCGTCACCGCCAAGGGTGATCTGGTAGTTCTCGACCCCCGCACGATCGAGGCCGAGAATTCCGATGTGTCCCACGTGATGGTGCCCGCAGGCATTGATGCAGCCCGAGATCTTGATCTTCAGTGGCCCAACCGCGTGTTCCAGCTTAAGTTCTTCAAAACGCGTGGCAATTTCCTGCGCCACAGGGATGGAACGGGCCGTGGCCAGCGCGCAATAATCCATGCCGGGGCAGGCGATGATGTCGGAGGCCAGCCCGATATTCGCAGTCCCAAGGCCCGCTTGTGACAGGGCGTCAAAAACCGCGCGCAGGTGGCGCTTGGGCATATGGGGCAGGATCACGTTCTGTTCGTGCGAGATGCGCAACTCGTCATGGGCGTAGGTCTCGGCCAAATCCGCCAGAACGCGCATCTGGTCGCTGGTGGCATCGCCCGGTGTCGCGCCGTGAGCCTTCAGGGACACGGTCAGGATGGCGTAATCGCGGTGCTTGTGGGCAACCGTGTTGGTGTCCACGAAGCTACGGAAGACCGGATCGTCGGTGTAGTGGGCTTGGAAATCACCTGCGCCGGGGGTGAAATCAGGCGCGGCGAAATCCGCCTTGATCTTGTCCAGCAGCGCCATGTCGGCGCCGTTGAAAGCGGCTTTCCGGGGCGCGAATTCGGCGTCGACCAAGCGGCGGATCTCCTCGATCCCGTTCTCGTGCACGGTGATCTTGATCCGCGCTTTGTACTTGTTATCGCGCCGTCCCAACAGGTTATAGACCGCGACGACCGCCTCCAGATACGGCAGCAAGTCGTCCAGTGCCACGTAGTCCGACAGCACCTTGCCAATCATCGGCGTGCGCCCAAGGCCACCACCGACCAGGACCGTCGCGCCAAGTCTTCCGTGGCGTTCTACCAGTCGCAACCCGATGTCATGGGCCGCCGTGACCGCGCGGTCCTGATCCGATCCCGTCACTGCGACCTTGAACTTGCGCGGCAGGAACTGGAATTCCGGGTGGTCGGTGGACCATTGGCGGATCAACTCGGCCACGGGGCGGGGGTCTGCGACCTCTTCGGCGGCTGCGCCTGCGAAATGGTCGGCGGTGACGTTGCGGATCGTGTTGCCAGAGGTCTGGATGGCATGCATCCCCACCTCACCCAGTGCGTCCAGCATGTCGGGCACGTCGCGCAGTTGTGGCCAGTTGTACTGTATGTTCTGGCGCGTGGTGAAGTGGCCATAGCCCTTGTCCCAACGGTCCGCGATCATCGCGAGTTGCCGCATTTGTCCAGCGTTCAGAGTGCCATAGGGGATCGCCACGCGCAGCATATAGGCGTGCAATTGCAGGTAAAGACCGTTCATCAGGCGCAGGGGTTTGAACTCATCCTCGGTCAAGCTGCCGTCGATGCGGCGTTCCACCTGGGCGCGGAACTGGGCGTTACGCTCGGCCAGGAAATCTCGGTCGAAATCGGTATAGGCGTACATGGCGGGGCTCCTTTGACAGGGCGTATCGGGGGCAAATCGGGGTGCGAGAAAGTGTCTTTTTTCCGTAACTACACGGGCTGTTTGCCGTGGGCGTAGTTGGACGGGCCGCGCGTGCGGAACGCTTCGCGGAAATGGACCGGTTCGGGGCCGTTCTTGCCCGCAACGGCATCGGCGAGGTAGGGGCCCACGACTTCGTGGGCGAGGGCCTGCGCCTCCAGAAGGCGGATTTCGGCGGTGACGGCGTCCTCGATCAGGTCAGCTTCGGCGTGCTGGCGCGTCCAATGGCCCTGCTTGGTGAGGTAGACGACGTCGCCTTCCAACAGCGCGTTGGCGGTGACGACTTTGGGGGTGAACTGACGGGACATCAGGCAAATTCCTCTTGCAGGGCAGGGAGTTGAGCAACGGCTGCGCGCGGCGCCAAGCCAAGCATCAGGATGACGGGGCCGTCGGGGGCCGCGGCCTCCAAATCAGCAGGCAGGCGCGAGAGGGTGGAGGAGATCACGCGACTGTCGGTGCGCGATGCGTTTTCCACGGCGGTCACAGGGGTGTCGGGGGCGGCACCGTGCATCATCAGGCGGCCTTGCAGGAACCGTGCGCCCGCAGCGCCCATGTAGATCGCGGCGACCTGACCGGGCTTGGCCAAGCCGCGCCAATCGTGTTCGGCAAAGCCCTTCACGTCATGGCCGGTCAGGAACCGCATCGCGCCGTTACGTCCACGTTTCGTCAGGCTTTGCCCGATTTGGGCGCTTGCGGCGTTGGCGGCGGTGATGCCCGGCACAATCGCCCAATCGATGCCCGCGGCATCCAGCGCGTCGATCTCTTCATCCAGGCGGCCATAGACGCCCGGATCGCCGGATTTCAGGCGCACCACATGGGCACCGCGTTGCGCATGTTCGACCATCGCGGCGGCGATATCTTCTTGCCGTGTGGAGGGGCCGAAGCCTTTCTTACCAACGTTAACCATCGTGGCTTCGCGCCGGGCCAGCTCCAGAATTTCCGCCGAGACGAGGCGGTCGTAGATTACCACATCCGCTTGATCGAGCAGCTTGCGGGCCTTGAGCGTGAGCAGGTCGGGGTCGCCGGGGCCTGCGCCCACAAGATCCACGCGGCCCGGTGACATGTCACTGTGCAGATGGCTGACCAACAGATCGCCAAGGGCAAGTTCGGCGCCGGTTTTCCCCTCTTTCGCAAGGACTTCCGGGCCCTTGTTGAAGTAGTAGTCCGCCCAGAACTCACGCCGTTTGCGGCCCATCGGCAGGGCATTGGCCGCCGTGCGGAAGCCTTGGCCGATGCGCGCGAGAAGGCCCAGGGAGGACGGCAGCGCCGCTTCCAGATCGGCCTTGATCCGGCGCGCTAGGACCGGGGCTGCGCCTTCGGTGCCGATGGCGATGGTGACGGGGTCACGGTCCACGATCGCGGGGGTAATAAAGGCTGAGCCTTCCAGATTATCAACGATGTTAACCAATGCGCCATCCGCGCGGGCCAGCGCCGCGACGCGCGCGTCTTCCTGCGCGTCTTCGGAGGCGGCATAGGCCAGCGCCGCGCAAAGCGCATCGCCGGGGGCGAAGGCGCGGGGCACGAGGCGCAGCTTGCCCTCCGCCGCCCAATCCGCGATCTCGGGCGCGGGATCGGCGGCGAAGACCGTCACGCGCGCTTCGGATTTCAGGATCAGGCGCAGTTTCGCCAGGGCGGCATCCCCGCCACCGGCCAGCACAACGCGACGGCCGCGCAGGTCAAGGAAGATGGGGAAGTGGCGCATGGAAGAACCTCACAGGCTGATTGCCCTTCAGTTGTAGGACAATTTCCTGCAAAGTGGCAGATAGAACTTGTGGAAAGGGACATATGTTCTGTATCCGGTTCAGGTCAGAACCCCCGTTCCCAAAATCGGAGTCCCCCCGAATGCCTGTCCAAATCGATGCCCTCGATCGGAAAATCCTCATCGCGCTGCAAGAGGATGCAAGCCGTTCCCTGGAGGAAATCGCCAAACATGTGGGGTCGTCCAAGACGCCGGTGTGGTCACGGATTCGCAAGATGAAGGAGGCGGGGATCATCGGCCAGCAGACGGTGCTGCTGGATGCCGAGGCGCTGGGGCTGGAGGCCTGTTTTTTCGTCCTGATCCGCACCTCCGAACATGAGGCGGAGTGGCAGAACAAGTTCCTGAAAACGCTTCAGGAACGGGCCGAGGTGATGGAGGCGCACCGCCTTGCGGGCGACATCGATTACATCCTGAAAGTGCGCGTCGCGAACGCGCGGGCCTACGACGAATTCTACCAGGCGCTGATCTCGGAAGTGCGGATCTACAACGTCACCGCCCTTCTGAGCATGGAGGAGATCAAGTCAACGCCGCTTCTGCCGCTGGCATCAGTTCCGTCTTGATATGCGCGCCCGCCTCCAGTGATCGGTGAACCGGGCATTTGTCGGCAATCTCCATCAGGCGCGCCCGTTGCGCGTCATCAAGGGTGCCGGTGAGTGTGATGGTGCGGGTGAATTGGTCCAACGGCCCGATTTCCACACCAGCATCTTGCGCATGCACCCGGTTGTGGGTCACGTCCACCGCTACGTGATCCAGCGGCCATTTCTTGCGTCGCGCGTACATCCGGATGGTCATCGAGGTGCAGGCCCCAAGGCCTGCGGCAAGAAATTGATAGGGGGTCATACCGCGATCCGTCCCGCCGTAGCTTTCAGGCTCGTCCGCGTGGACATGGTGTTTGGGACCGGCGTTGATGTCTTGCAAGAAACCGTCCGGGTCCACTTCTGACGTGCGGGTCACGCCCTCGGGCGCGCCGATGGGCGGGGCAGGGTGCTTGAGGTCCAGGTATTTGCCCGCCCAGGACGCAATGACGTCGGCGGCATAGTCGGCGTCCGCTGGCCGGGTGATCAGGTGGTCGGCGTCATCTAGGGTGACGAAACTCTTGGGATGTTTGGCGGCCACAAAGATTTCTGCCGCGTTTTCAACGCCTACGATGGTGTCGCGCGGGGCGTGCAGGACCAGCAGCGCCTTGCCCAGGGTCGCAATATCTTTGGCCAGCTTCTCTTCGTTAACGTCGTTAACGAAGTCCCGTCCGATGCGCACGGACCGCCCGCCAAGTTGCACATCGCCCACGCCATCGCGCACGATGGTGGCCAAAGCGTCGCCGAAATTATGCGTGACATGGGCCGGATCGAAGGGCGCGCCGATGGTCACGACGGCCTTGGCCGAGGCGATCCGTCCCGCCGCACGCAGCACCGCCGCGCCCCCAAGGGAGTGGCCGATGATGAGGGAGGGGGCCATGCCGCGTTCGCTCAGCGCATCGGCGGCGGCGATCAGATCGGTAACGTTGGAGGTGAAGGACGTGTTCTCGAATTCTCCGTCGGAATGGCCCAGACCGGTAAAATCGAAGCGCAGGACCGCGATGCCATGGGCGTTGAGACGCGCCGCGATCCGGCGCGAGGCGGCGATATCCTTGCCGCAGGTGAAGCAATGCGCCAGCAGCGCCGTGGCCAGATGTGGCCCATCCGGCAGGTCGAGCCGCGCGGCCAGCAGGTCGCCCGCGTGGCCGGGAAAGGTGAAACGTTCAGTTGACATGGTCGGGGTCCCCTTGTTGCCTTGACCATGTGGGCAGAGGTGCGCTTGCGGCAACCCTTGTGTCATTGTTTTCACGGGGCCGTGCACCCACGTGCGGAAGGTGTGATTGGTTAAGGGCGTTAACGTGCGTTTTTTCAGAGGTTTCATGCGCGTCTGCGCAGGGTTGGGCGGGCTTGTCCTGTTGGGCAGCTATCTGGGGGCACTGCATCCGTTGGGCGATTCCCTGGCGGTGTTCCGCAATTGGATTGCGGGGCTTTTGCTGGCTTGCGCCGTGGTGATGATATTGGTGCGACCCCGCGGATTTGGTATGCTTGTCTCGATTGGTGCGGGCATCGCGCTTTTGGGAGCGACGCCCATCCCGCCGGCTGCGCTGCACGCAAGCGCGTTTGTGCGGCCCCAGACGATTTACCAGAAAAACCTGTTGTTCGCCCTTCCAAACGCCGGTGCAATCCTGGCCGACATCGCTGAAATCGATCCCGATCACATCACCCTGCAAGAGCTGAACGCTAACAACCGACAGCAGGTCTTGAGCGCCTTGCCGTCCCACTACGCGCGGCATTATTGCGGCTATTCCTCTGTCGGTGGCGTTGCCGTGCTGTCGCGCCACGAGGTTGTGGAAGGCAGTGAATTCTGCGTTCAGGGGCATGGCATGGCGGGGTTTCAGGTGCTAACGCCGCAGGGGCCGCTTTGGGTAATCTCGGTGCACCTCCGTTGGCCGTTTCCCTACGAGCAACGAGCGCAAGTAGAAGAGCTGGTGCCTGTGATCGCCGCGCTGGAAGGGCCGATCCTGATCGGCGGAGACTTCAACATGGTGCCATGGTCGTGGGTATTGCGAGAGTTCGCGCAGGCGAGCGGTTCTCAGGTGCCGCGCCCGATCAGCGGCACGATCCACTTGTTCGATGGCTGGCTTGCCCCACCGATAGACCACGTCCTTCTGCCCGGTGTGGGCGGTCTTCATTCGGTCCGCCCGCGATTGGGATCTGACCACATGGGCGTTGTCGGCATGTTCGAAATCGCACCGTAGACCGTGACCCAAACCCGGGCCAAGGCCCGGGGCCCGTGACGCAAACCCGGGCCAAGGCCCGGTCTACCCCATCAACGCCGCGTCGAACGGATAGGTCGTCAGGTTCTCGTAGCCGTCTTCGGTGATCAGCACCTGATCTTCCAGCTTGATGCAGAAATCGCCACCTTCCTCGCCGATCAGGGCCTCCACACACAGCATCATGCCGGGCTCCAGTACGTAATCGAAAGCGGCCTCGTTGAAGTGATCACCGTAGGCGACGTGGGGCCACTCATCGCAGAGGCCCACACCGTGCATCCGGCACGAATACTTGCGCTTGTCGTACTTCGGATCCAACTGGTGCCCGCCGAAAACCAGTTCCTTGATCGAGACGCCGGGGGCCAGAAGTGCCATGTTCTCCATGATGTGGGCGTGGCCGTGCTGCATGGCCGCGATCATGTCGGGGCGCGGGGCGTCGGGACCGGTCCACCATGTGCGCGAGATGTCGACACACATGCCGTAGCAGCCGATCAGATCCGTGTCCAAGGCGCTGATTTCATTGGGCAACAACGTGCGGGGGCCGCATTCCTGGAACCATGGATTTGTGCGCGGGCCGCTGGAAAACAGTCGCGTCTCGATCCATTCGCCGCCGCGTTTGATGTTCTCGGCATGCAGGACGGCCCAGACCTCATCCTCGGATTTGCCGGGCGCGATGGCGTCTTCCATCGCCTTGAGGGATTTTTCGCAGGCATCCACGGCACAGCGCATGGCGAGGATTTCGTCAGGGCCTTTGATCTTGCGGGCGTGCTCGGTGATGAACTCACCGTCCTTCAGGTCGAACCCGCGCGCCTCCAGCGCATGGGCGCCGTGGAGCATGATCTTGTCGACCGCCAGGCGCTTGTTACTGCCCGCATGGGCCGCCATGATCTCGGCCACCTGGCCGCTGAACTTCTCGGCCGCGACATCGCCCCGGTCGCCGGTGGAGAAGTAGAACATCGACGCCCCGGAAAGGACCTCGCGCACCAGCGGGTTGTGATCGGCCAGAAACGGCGCGTTCTTGTATTCCCACAGAACCATGTGCCCATCGGCGCAGACAAGGCAGGCGCGAAAGGGGTTGTGCGCGTTCCAAAGCTGCATGTTGGTGCTGTCGGTGGCGTAGCGAATGTTGAGCGGGTCGAAGACCAGCACGCCGCCGTAGTCATTGGCCTGCAATTGACCCACCAAACGATCGAGCCGGAATTGGCGCATGGTTTGAAGGTTGGGCAGGATCAGGCCTGCGGCCTCCCACTCGGCATAGGCCAGCGCCGTGGGCCCGATCTCGATCCGATCATTGTCGTTGAGGGTGCCATCGGGCAGCATGACGCCTTTGGTGGGGTCGATCTTGCGGATGTCGCGGCGATAGGCTTGGTTCATGGTCGCTCTCCCTTGGGATCAGCGTTACGCGGGACACGCGCGCCCGCCTGTCAGATCGCGGCGCGAAAAGGTCGGAAATGAACCATGTTTTCCACGATCACTTGCCCACGGCCCCTTGGATGGCCGAGGCGACGCGGCGGTTGCCCGGCGTTCAGCCCTTGGCGGGATATCACGAGTGGTTGGCCCGCGATGAGGCATTTGCGGGTCAAATGGCCCTGCGTGATCGCTTGGTGGCAGAGCGGCGCGGCGATGTGATCGCGACCTCTCCGGGGTCCGAGGCGGCGGTGGATGAGTTGTATGAAGAGGTGCTTCATGCCCTTGCGGGGCGTGCCTGGTACGCGTGGCACTCAGGGGGCCTTGAGGGTACGTGCACCCGCCCCGATGGCGTCGTCGTGCCGCTGAATTCACACGACAAGCTTGGGACCTTGGCGCGATTGGTGCAACAGGATCTGTGCCTGATGGAAAAGCCTGAAGGCGCCGATGAGCACGTGCTGACGGCGGCGGTACTGTGTTTCCCGGCGTCCTGGACGCTGGCGCAGAAGATCGGGCGCCCTTTGTCTGCGATCCATGATCCGGTCGCCCCCTACGACGCGGAAATGGCCAGGCGCGTGCAACGGCTCTTCGACAATCTGCGCGATGACACGCCCCTGTGGCGGCAGAATGCGATGATCTACCAAAAGCCGGACTTGTATCATCCGCGCCTGGAAGATGATCCGCGCGACGATCACGAGGGCGGTGGGTATTTGCGATCAGAAAAGCAGGTGTTGCTGCGCCTGGTCGAGACGCGGGCAGTGGTCTTCTCCATCCACACCTACATCGTGCGGCTGGAGGATCTGACCCAGGCGCAGCGGGCGGGGTTGGCGGAGCAGGGCGAGGGGGCGTGACGTTTCGCGCCCCGTCCAAGCCGCGCGCATGTGGCCCGGTGCGGGATATGAGTTGTATTTGGCAAGATGAAGCGGGGAGCAGCGCTCTACTTGAAGTGCTTGGAGAGTTTCAGGCCCTGGCCCTGGTAATTCGACGCGATGCCGGTGCCGTAAAGCTGGGTGGGGGCGGCGGCCATGGTCTCGTAGACAAGGCGGCCGACGGTCTGGCCGTGTTCCAGCACGAAAGGCGCCTCGTGGCAGCGCACTTCCAGGACGCCGCGCGCAGGCACGCCATGCCCGAAGCCGGGGTCGAAAAAACCTGCGTAGTGGACGCGGAATTCGCCGACCATGGCCAGATACGGTGCCATTTCAGCGGCGCAATCAGGCGGGATCGTCACGGCCTCGCGGCTGACGAGAATGTAGAAAGCGCCGGGGTCGAGGATGATCTGGCCGTTGTCGCTGTGGATTTCTTCCCAGAACTCAGACGTTTTGTGGGTGCCGATCTGGGTCAGGTCGATGACACCGGTGTGCGGCTTGGCGCGGTAGCCCACAAGCGTGGTATCTTTGGGCGAGAGGTCGACAGAGAAGCCAAGGCCGTCGTCGATCAGCGGCTCTTGGTCGACCAGCGGGGTGTCGGCATGGCGCGCCTTCAGGGCCGCGTCCGACAGGACCGCCTGGCCGCGTCGGAAGCGGATCTGGTTCAGGCGCAAGCCAGGCTCGATCTTTACCGAGAAGGAGCGGGGGCAAATCTCGGCATAAAGCGGGCCCTTGTAGCCCGCCGGGATGCGGTCGAATTCCACGCCGCCGTCCGCGATCACGCGGGTCAGGCAATCCACGCGACCGGTCGATGACTTGGCGTTGCACACTGCCGTGATGTCTTCGGGCAGGGCGAGGCCTTCCATCAGCGGCACCACGTAGACGCAGCCCTTCTCCAGCACCGCGCCGGGGGTCAGGTCCATTTCGTGCATGGTGAACTCGGGCAGGCGGTCGGCCACGGTGCGGCCAGCGCCCGTCAGAAACGAGGCGCGGACACGGTAGGCGCGGGTCCCCAGGCGCAGATCAAGGCTGGCGGGCTGAACCTGGCCATCGGGGATGGCGGGCGTGGCGTAAATCGCGCCCGCGTCGATCATCGCGGAGATCGCGTGATCGGGCAGGACGCCCTGGGGGGCGGTGGGGGAAAAGGAATCAGTCATGGTGTCACCGCTGATACACGGGCCACGCGGGTTCAACAATTCCAAGAGGTGGCAGGGAGGTAGAGCGAAGAAATGGTCGGGCTAGCAGGACTCGAACCTGCGACCTTCCGTCCCCCAGACGGACGCGCTACCAGGCTGCGCCATAGCCCGACTGACGGCCCTTCTAAGGATTTCTGAGGGCGGCGCAAGGGGCTGTTCGCAGTTGCGTTCACCCGATGGTCGCGCCGGAGGACATCCGGTCGCGGAGCTTGGCAAGCGCCATGATCTGCGGACGCAGGACGGCGCGTTGCGGGCCGGGAAGTTGAGACAGGGCCGCGAGAGCGCCGAGGGCGCCTTCGGCGGGGTCGGCGGGCGGAATCTGAACCGCCACCGCTGCCGATGCGATTGCCGGGGCTGTCGGCTCGGGCGAGGGGGCGGCAGTGGGCAGCGGTGCCTTGACCGGTGCGGCCTCAGGCTCGGCGGGGGTGTCTTCGGTGTCTTCCTCGGGTGTCGGCGCGGCCTCGGCGACGGCAGCGGCTTCTTCAAAGGCGGGGGCTTCCTCGGGGGCGGGAGCCGCGTCCGGGAGGGGGGCGTCTTCCGGGATCGGGGCCGCTTCGGGGGCCGTGATTTCAGGCTCGGACGATATCGGGTGGTCTGGTATCGGGTGGTCCGGTTCTGGGGCCGGGGGCGCGGATTGTTCAGGCTCGGGCGCGTCGATCGAAACGGCCTCATCGGCCTCTTGTGCCTCTTCGCTTTCGGCAGCAGCGTCCTCATCCCAGACATCAGAGGCGTCCAGCTCGACCACCTCGGCATCTTCGACCAATTCATCGATCGAAGGCGACAGCGAGGTCACGGCCTCCAGGCCCTCATCGGCGATCAGTTTCTGAACGCCCCGAATGGTCATGCCGCGATCATGGAGCAACACCTTGATTCCGCCCACCAATTCCATATCGGCAGGGCGGTAATAACGCCGCCCCCCGGCGCGTTTCACGGGCTTGATCTGGTTGAATTTCGATTCCCAGAACCGCAGCACATGGGCCGCAACATCCAGCCAATCTGCGACCTCTCGGATCGTGCGGAAAGCTTGGGCGGATTTGGGCATGGGTGCGGTCCTCTGCTCAAGCCCCCCGTTGGCCGGAGGGCCGATTGTCTGTGCCTCTGGCTGCTCACCCTCTGGCGGGGCGATGCAGCGTCGTCTTGCGCCGTGGCGCGGGCGTTAGCTGCGGTTGCCTGCGGCGAGCCTTTAGCTGCGGTTGCCTGCGGCAACACGGTCCTTCATCAGGTGTGACGGCCGGAACGTCAGCACGCGGCGCGGACTGATCGGCACTTCCTCACCGGTCTTGGGGTTGCGGCCGACGCGAGCCGTCTTGGAGCGGACCGAAAACGTCCCGAAGGAAGAGATCTTCACCTGCTCACCGTCGACCAACGCGTCCGACATCATTTCCAGCACACGCTCGACCAGTTGCGAGCTTTCATTTCGCGACAGGCCCACTTCGCGGAACACCGCTTCGCTCAGGTCCATACGCGTCAAAGTCTTAGCCGACATATTGTTTCGTCCCCCATGTTTGAGAGACAGGATGAATTATGCGGTTTATTTAGTCAATCCAGTGTGTTGCGCGGTGACGTTTCACCGGCACCTGAACGCCTACCAGCGCATCACCACGGCGCCCCAGGCAAGGCCCCCGCCAATGGCTTCCGTCACCAGCAAATCGCCCGATTTGATGCGCCCGTCACCCACGCCCACAGACATCGCCAAGGGGATCGAGGCAGCAGAGGTATTGCCGTGATCCTGGACCGTCACGATGACCTTATCCATCGGCAGGCCGAACTTCTTGACCGTCCCGGTGATGATGCGAATGTTGGCCTGATGGGGCACGATCCAGTCGACATCCGCGATGCCCACACCCGCCTTCGCCAAGGCTGCTTCGGCAGTTTTCGTAAGTTTTTCAACGGCATGGCGGAAAACCTCCTTGCCCTGCATGCGCAGGACACCGGCGGTCCCGGTGCTCGATACACCGCCATCCACATAAAGCAGGTCGCGGTGGCTGCCGTCGGAATGCAGGTCCGTCGACAAGATGCCATGGTCGTCCGACGTGCCCGCACTTTCGCGCGCCTCAAGGATCAGCGCGCCCGCGCCGTCGCCGAACAGGACGCAGGTGGTGCGGTCGGTCCAATCCATGATCCGGCTGAAGGTTTCCGCGCCGATGACCAGCACCCGTTTGGCCTGGCCCGAGACGATCAGCGCATCGGCGTTGGCCAGCGCATAGACGAATCCAGCGCAGACCGCTTGCACGTCAAATGCGAATCCCCCCGCCATCCCGAGGCCCGCCTGCACCATCGTGGCGACCGAGGGGAACGTCAGATCGGGGGTCGATGTGGCCACGATGACGGCGTCGATGTCATCCGCCTCCAGCCCCGCGTGGGCCAAGGCCTTGGTCGCGGCGGCAATCGCCATTTGGCTGGTAGTCTCACCCTCGGCGGCGAAGTGGCGCCGCTCGATCCCGGAGCGGGACTTGATCCAGGCGTCCGAGGTCTCAAGACCCTCCATCGCCTCGAACTCGGCGTTGGGGACGATGCGTTCGGGCAGGTAATGGCCGATGCCAACAGGAACCGCCCGTATCGTAAGACCCGGTGTCATTGAGGCAATTCCTCTTTCTGTATGGCAAGACTGGCCGCCGCTTCCGACTGCGCGATGCGCGCCGCCAATCTTTTGTGGAACCCGGTGGCCGACAGCTGTGCCGCAAGGTTGATCGCCGCGGCGACGCCCGTGGCGTCCGCCGAGCCGTGGGATTTGACCACCGTGCCGTTCAGGCCCAGGAACACGCCGCCGTTCACCCGGCGGGGGTCGATGCGTTTGATCAGGCGCCGCAGGGACGTATAGGCCAGCAACGCCGCAATGCGCGAGAACGGGGTCTTCTTGAAGGCCTCGCTCAGGCGCTCGCGGATCATGCGCGCGGTGCCTTCGCCGGTTTTCAGGGCGATGTTGCCGGTGAACCCATCGGTGACGATGACGTCGACGCGGTCCGAGGGCAGGTCACCGCCCTCCACGAAACCCACGAATTCAAAATCTGCGGCAGGGGCGGCGCGGGCGATCAGATCGGCGGCGACCTTCAGTTCGGCCTTGCCCTTGTGCTCTTCGGTGCCGACATTCAGCAACCCGATGCGGGGCCGGGGCAGGTCCAGGCCGTTGCGCGCGTAGCTGGCCCCCATCAGCGCATATTGCAGCAAATCCTCGGCATCGGCGCGGATGTCCGCGCCCACATCCAGCATCACATTGAAGCCCGACGGGTTGCGTGAGGGCCACAGACAGGCAATCGCGGGGCGATTGACGCCCTCCAACCGGCGCAGACGGATCGTGCTGATCGCCATCAAGGCCCCGGTGTTGCCGCAGGACACGGCGACAGAGGCCTCGCCGGCGCGCACGGCCTCGATCGTCGACCACATGGAGGTGTCTTTGCCATTGCGCATAACGTGGGACGGCTTGGCGTCCATCGTGACCACGCCCTCGGCGTGCCGGATCTCGCAGATCTCGGCCAACCCGCGCTTCTTGGCGATCAGACGCTCGATCTCGGGCCTGTTGCCATGCACGATGAAGCGCAACTGCGGGTTCTTGGCGGCAGCTTTCGACAGGCCGGCAACAACGGACGTAGGGCCAAGATCGCCCCCCATCGCGTCAATGGACAAGACGGTGTGTACCACCGCATCTTCCGTCAACGCTGCACCGTCGCTCATGTAATCCGGCCCGCCTTAGGTCAGGCGGCAGTTAGGCCGCGTCTTCGTCGAGATCGACTTCGTCGGCCTGAGCCACAACTTCACGCTCGTTGTACACGCCGCACGAAGGGCAGACATGATGGGGACGCTTCAGCTCGCCGCAGGACGGGCATTCGTTGGGGTTTGCTGCAACCAACGCATCGTGGGAGCGGCGTTGACCACGGCGGGACCGCGTAATTTTACTCTTGGGGACAGCCATGTCACAACCTCGGGTTTAGGACCGCGCCGCCCTTGCAGGGCCTTGCGTCACGTATCAAAATTCGTCTCGCGTGCCGATCACTTTGGTGCCAAATTCAGACCAACCGCGAAGCTTCGCGGCAAGGCCCAGGCGACATCGAAACCGGGGTGCGAATGAGGCCGGGAACATACTCCGATTCCGCAGCCATGCAAGCCCTATTCCCTGCGGCCTCTCGGGGCAATGGGTGATGGGCAATTACCCCTACTTTTCAGGGTCATTTTCATCCTTGGCCAGCTTATCGCGCAGCGCTGCCAGCCCGGCAAGGGGCTTGGCGTCTTCATCGGTCATCGGTTTCACGCCGGGGGCGGCGAAAACCGCCTGTCCCAACGCGACCCCTTCGGCGCGGGGGTAATCGGGCAGGGCCAGGGCCAGCGCCTCGGTCATCAGGTCGTGCAGGTCAAGCGTTTGGGGCAGGGGCTCGGCCGTGTCGTCTTCTGGGATCTCAAAGTCTTCCACCGTGGGCTCGGGCATGTTTTCCAGGTAGCTGCGCTCGACCGCCACATCGATGCGGGTCGTCACTGGCTCCAACGTCACGACGCATTCCTGCACCGCGGTCGCCCCAAGCTGGCCTTGCAGGTGCCAATCATATTTGCCAACCGCCGTCAGCCGCCCCGTGAAGCGCAGTTTCTTCAAGCCGCGCAGAGACAGGGCCTCGGCGATCCGCTTGCGCGTCTCTGCGTCAGGCTCCATGGAAAATTCGGTATCCGAGGCGCGGCTCAACCGCGCAAGGGGCAGTACATGGGGGGTCATCGGGCCTCCGTCTCAATAAGTGTGGGGCGGTAACAGATCCGGAGGGCGCTTTGCTTGCCCCAAGCGCGCCCCTGCGTTAAGCCGATATTCAGCTTCGTGTGCGTTCGCAAGTCGTGTACGGTGCCACCGTTTGGATCGCCCCGCGCGATTTGAGCAAAACAGAGCCTCCAATGGGGCCACCAGAGCATGTTCAGGCAGGACCATTCGTGATGCGTCAGTCTTTCTTCTCCGCCATCCGCCCGGCAGTCCGGCGCGTTGGATTTGGTTTGGCCCTTGCGGCCGGGTTGACCGCCTGCGCGGCCACCTTCACCAACCACGGCTACGTGCCGCCGCCCGAATTGCTTGACGAAATCGGCATCGGCAGCTCACGCGAGCAGGTGGCCGAGATCGCGGGCGCCCCCGGCACCGGCGGCGTGATGCGCGATGAGGCGTGGTTCTACACCCAATACCGCGTGCGCAATTTCACCTACAACGCCCCGGAGGTGATCGAACGCGACATCGTCGCGATCTCGTTCAGCGATGCGGGCCGGGTCACGAATATCGAACGTTTCGGGCTGGAAGACGGCCAGGTCGTGCAGTTGTCGCGCCGGGTCACCGAAAGCTCGGTGCGCGACATCGGGTTCCTGCGCTCGATCCTGTCGAACTTCGGCCGGATCAGTCTGGGTGATGCAACCGACAACTGATCTTGCTTGTGGCGAAGCGCCGATGCGCCCATCTTGAGGGTAATCATTTGGCGGGGCGGGTGCTGTGAACGAGCCGATGTTGACCCTTCGCAAAGGCCGTTACCTGGCCCGGACCGCGGCAACGGATGCGGACCGAGAGGCGGCGCAGCGCCTTCGGGCGTTGGCTTTTCACGCGGCGGTCGGCATCGATCTTGATCCCCATGACGCCGAGTGCACCCATGTCTTGATCGAAGACCAACGCGATGGCGCGCTTGTCTGTTGCTTCCGCCTGTTGCCCCTACGCAGCGGTGCCGAGATCGCGCGCAGCTATTCCGCCCAATTCTACGATCTGTCGGCGCTGGCGGATTTCGCGGGCCCGATGGTCGAGATGGGGCGGTTCTGCATCCATCCAGAGCGCCGCGACGCCGATATCCTGCGCGTCGCCTGGGGCGCGTTGACGGCCTTTGTCGATGCCCACGGCGTCGAGATGCTTTTCGGATGCGCCTCCTTTCCGGGCACCGAGGCCGGTGCCTACCATGATGCCTTCGCGCTTCTGCGGGACCGTCATTTGGCGCCGCAGCGCTGGCTGCCCCGGGTCAAGGCCCCGACGGTGTTCGAATTCGCCCGCCGGGTGCGCCGCAAGCCGGACCTCAAGGCCGCCCAGGCCGCAATGCCGCCGCTGCTGCGGACCTATCTGCTGATGGGCGGCTGGGTCAGTGACCATGCGGTGATCGATCAGCACATGGGGACGCTGCATGTCTTCACGGGGCTGGAGATCCGCGCCGTTCCGCCCACACGCGCGCGCTTGTTGCGCAGTGTCGCGGGATAAGGGTGGAGGATTTCCTCATTAGGCCGACCCCACGGTGTTGCCTATAGCTCAGGTCTTGATCCCTTTTTGCGGAGAATAGCCCATGCCCCGAACGTCAGATCCCAAAAACCCCGTCATGGACCTGTTGGCCAGGTCCTCTGCCCCCACGTTGGTGGGCGGCACCTTGCTGCCAGAGGCCAGCGCCCGGCCCTTTGTGGCGCAATACGGGGTGGGTCGGCCGGGATCGGGGAAGACAACCGGGGCGATGGTGCCGCTGATCATTGGTGCGGGGCTTGTTCTGCTTTCGCTGATCGTTGCGATCAGCGCGCTGCGCAACGGCGGGGTGACGATGAATTCCGGCATGGGGATCGGCCTGCCGCTGGTCATCGCGGCTTTCATTGCAGGTCCCGCGCTGTTTCGGGCCAAGGATGGCACGCGGCAATGGCGGCGGACCGCACAGATATTTGCCGACCGGGTTGAGGTCACGGATACCGCCGGTTCCGTCACGGCGACATGGACCGCGCCGATTTCGGAATACACAGACGTTCACCAAAGCTACGTTTGGCTCAGTTCGCCGGACGGCGACGGCGACGGGCTCGAGTTGGAAGTCATCTTGCTGCGGCACCCGGATCCGGCCAAGACCATCTATGTAAGCGGGACGCGCAAGGTCATACTGGGGAACATGAGCTTTTCGGATATGGTCAAGGCGGGCCGGGAGGGCCGCAAAGACGATGTGGTGGCGGCTGCCGGGGATACGCGCAACCTACAGGTGGAGGCCTTGGTTGACGCCTTGACCAAAGAAACAGGCCTGAGCCTTGTGCAGGACTTCGGGGCGTGAGCACACGGCCATTCCCGTAAATGCCACGCGCCGTGTTGGGGGGCGCTGACAGCGGCGCGGGGCCCTGACGCCGTGGGCCCCGCGTGGCCTGACCGGCCGCCGTCAGGCAGCTTGGCGCAGCCGCCGCTGGTGCTTGCGGCGCGTCCATGTCGTATCGATCCATGTGCCCCCGAGGGTGCGCAGCTCGGCCCCGGTGCCGCGTTTGAAATGCGCCAGGCCAGGTGCAAGATCCTTGTCTGCGGCACCTAGGTCAATCTGCTCTGCGCCCATCGCCTGCAACTCTACCATCGCGCGCCACATGCACGCGGGTCCCGCCGAAAGCCTGCGCCCTTCCGGCGTGCTCCACCCGATCTGATAGGTGGCGTCCTTGCCATGGCGCAGGAAGAGCATCGCCGCAACCCGACGCCCCAGATGATAGGCGGTGAAGACCTGAACGGCACCGGGCTTGCAGGCGGCCATGGCCGCAATCATCTCGGGCGGGAGGGGTTGATACCACTTGCGAAGGGATTGCAGGGCTTCTGCCTTGAAAAGCCAGAACTTTTTGTCAGGCGGCATGGGGCGGCGGCGGATCACGAGGCCCTGAGCCTGTCCATGGCGCAGCCTGTTGCGCCACTTCTGGTTCAGCCGTGCGGCCATGACATCGGGGGAGGGGTCAAGCGGTAGCTCGGCCATCACGCGCGGCGCGAAGATCCGATGAAACCCGGCGTCGGCCAAAGCGTCCGCATCGGCAGCCGTCTCTGCATTTACCACGAGGTGCTGCGCGCGAAGGCGATCGCGCAATCCCATCGCCTCATCCCGCGATACTTTCAACTCGGCCCGCGACAGCAGGGCCATGTCACCCACGACGGGCAGCTTGCGCCGCAACACCAGCGCGCGCCGCGTGCCGATGTCCACCATCGCCGCGTCACTGCCCAGAAGGCGCGTGGCTTCCAGCCACAGCATGGTTTGCTGCAACGGCACGGCGCCCGTCGTCAAAACGCCGGGCTGGGGAACGGCGAATTGCCGGGGCGTGGCGGCGCGCAAAGGTTCTGACGAGAAATCGAACATAGAATGAACATTTCCCTGAATCCCTGAATCTAGGGTTAACGCCGCGCCGTCCGGTGCCTTATTCCTGCAAAATCACCAGGGCATGGCGCTTCTTGCCAGCGCTCAGCTTGATCGGCGCACCCAGATCGCCCGCGCCAACCATCAGGCCGGCATCGGTGATGGGGGCGTCATTCATCCGCGCGCCGCCCTCGGCGATCAGGCGCTTGGCGTCCTTGCCGGATTTCGCAAGGCCCGACCGGGTGATCAGCTGCACGATGGAAATTCCGTCGCCAAGGTCGTCGCCGGACAGCGTCAGCGTGGGCAGATCATCGCCCGTGCCGCCCTTCTCGAAGACCTCTTTCGCCGTCGCTTCCGCCGCGGCCGCCGCCTCGGCCCCGTGGCACAGGGTCGTGACTTCATTGGCCAGAATGATCTTGGCCGAATTGATCTCGGCCCCTTCCAGCGCGCCCAGGCGATCACAGTCGGCCACGTCCAATTCCGTGAACAATTTCAGGAACTTCGCTACGT
Source organism: Gymnodinialimonas phycosphaerae (assembly GCF_019195455.1). NCBI lineage: Bacteria > Pseudomonadati > Pseudomonadota > Alphaproteobacteria > Rhodobacterales > Paracoccaceae > Gymnodinialimonas > Gymnodinialimonas phycosphaerae. The sequence goes on from NZ_JAIMBW010000001.1 coordinate 445,927, forward strand.
CGGCATCGTCCACGTTGCGCCACCATTGCCAGAACTCATAGGACGACATCCGGTCCTCGTTCAGCCACACGGCGCCATCGGCGGATTTGCCCATCTTCTTGCCGTCCGCCCGCGTCACCAGCGGCGTGGTCAGCCCGAAGGCCTCGCCCGCATCCACGCGCCGGATCAGGTCCGCGCCCGAGACGATGTTGCCCCATTGATCCGATCCGCCCATCTGCAACACGCAGCCATGGCGGCGGTACAATTCGAGGTAATCGTAGGCCTGCAACAGCATGTAGTTGAACTCGATGAAGCTAAGCGCCTGCTCGCGGTCCAGCCGGGATTTCACGCTGTCAAAGGCCAGAAGGCGGTTGATGGTGAAGTGCTTGCCGATATCGCGCAGGAAGTCGATGTAGCCCAACTTGTCCAGCCATTCGGCATTGTTAACAAGCGGGCTGTCCGTGGGGCCGTCGCCATACGAAATGTAGTTGGCAAAGACGGTGCGGATGCCATCGGCGTTGGCGTTGATCTGCTCGACCGACAGGATCTTGCGCATCTCGTCCTTGCCCGAAGGATCGCCGACCTTGGTGGTGCCGCCGCCCATCAGCGTGATCGGGCGGTTCCCGGTCTTTTGCAGCCAGCGCAGCAGCATGATCTGCACGAGGTTTCCGATATGCAGGCTGGTCGCGGTCAGGTCAAAGCCGATGTAGCCGGTGATCGGCCCTTCAAGCAGGCGCTCGTCAAGGCCTTGCAGGTCGGTGCAATCAGCAAGGAACCCCCGCTCGACAATGATACGGAGGAAATCGGATTTGGGCTGGTAGGTCATGGGATGTCCGCGCAAGAGTTGGCCCCGAACAAGAGGGGGCCGGGAGGGTCTAGCGGGAATGGCAGGCAAGGAAAAGAGGCCCGGGGCGAAACAGGGCGCGGTTTGGGCGGCGGGCGCGATGTCGGGCACGTCCTTCGACGGCGTCGATGTGGCGGTTGTGTGCACCGATGGGCTCAGCATCACGGATTTCGGAGAGGCGCGAAGCGTGGCTTATTCAGCGGCAGACCGTGAGGTCCTGCGCGTCGCCATGGGGGCTTGGCCCGGTGAGGCGCGGGCCGAGGCCGCCGCGCGGGTGGTTGAAGCTGCGCATATCGCGGCGCTGGTGGATCTGCCGCCGGTGGAACTGCTGGGGTTTCATGGTCAGACCCTGGCCCATGATCCGGCGGGGCTACGCACGCATCAGGCGGGGGACGGCGCCGCGCTGGCGACGGCGCTGGGGGTCGAGGTGATCTGGGATTTCCGCAGTGCGGATATGGGCATGGGCGGGCAGGGTGCGCCGCTGGCCCCCTTCTTCCATTGGGCCTGTGCGCGCTGGATCGGGGCGACGGGACCGGTGGCGTTCCTGAACCTTGGTGGCGTCGGCAACATAACCTGGGTCGATCCAAGTGTTGAGGGGCCCGAGCTGCCCGGCGCATGCGTCGCCTTCGATACCGGGCCTGCCAATGCGCCGATCGATGACCTGATGGCGGCGCGCGGCCTTGGGGCCTTTGACGCGGACGGCGCGCTTGCGGCGCAAGGCGAGATTGATCTGGGCGTGCTGGAGGCGACACTGGAGGGGCCTTGGTTCGATATGGTGCCGCCGAAGTCTCTGGACCGCGACGCCTTCTCGGGACTGCTGGACGCGGTCGCCGGGTTGAACGACGCTGACGCGGCGGCGACCCTGACGGCGGTTTCCGCCGGGGCTGTGGCACGGGGATTGCCGTATTTGCCCGCGCGCCCAAGGCAGGTGCTGGTCGCGGGGGGCGGGCGCAAGAACGCGACGATGATGGGAATGCTGGCCGAGGCGTTGGGCTGCAAGGTTTGCGTCGTGGAAGAGGTGGGCCTGAACGGCGACGCGCTGGAGGCGCAGGCCTTCGCCTATCTCGCGGTGCGCGTGGCGCGGGGCCTGCCGACCTCGGCGCCGGGAACGACGGGTGTGGCGGCTGTGGTGGGCGGGGGGCGCAGATCACGGCCGGGTGTTGCCGCCATCCCCTGATCCTTCCCCCTAGGCACGGGGAATGTCGAAGCCGTCCCGCGCCAAGGTGAAGCCCTCGAACTGGAACCCGGGCGAGACGGTGCAACTGACCAGCGTGTAGTCGCCCGTGGTGCGCGCCGCCTGCCAATGGCCTTCCGGCACGATCAATTGGGGCGCGCCCCGGCTCAGATCCGGGGTCAGCAGGTGATCGCGCGCGGGGCCTTCATCGGTTGCGGCCATCGACAGGACCAGGGGTGCGCCGGAATGGTACAGCCAGATCTCTGTCGCATCGACCCTGTGCCAATGGCTGGCCTCTGCGCCCTTCAACAGGAAGTAGATGCAGGTGCCGCTTGGGCGGCCCCCGTTCGTTGTCGCATTGTCGGCGACCCAGGTTTGGCGGTAGTGGCCCCCCTCGGGGTGGGGGGCCAGGCCAAGCGTTTCGATGATCTCGTCTGCTGTCATTCCGCCGCGCCATTGCCTTGGGCTGCCGGAGGTGTCTGGACCGGCGGATCAATCGCCTCTGGCGTCGGGGGCGTGGCCGGGGACTTCGGGCGCGCGTTCAGGGCGCTGTCGGCCAGACCTTCCACGCCATTCTCAAGGCTCAGACCCAGTTCGTCGCCCAACTTGCGCAGGGCGGGCATCTGCACCGCCATGCCCATGATCGAATCGAGCGCCTGATTGACAACGGGCTTGTCGCCCGACTGGCCGCCGCCTCCGCCGCCGTTCATGCCACCCAGGCCACCGACCTGGTGGATCTTGATCTCTCCGATCTTTTCCACCGGCTTGACCATCTGCTCCATGATGCCAGGCAGGGCCGCGATCCGGGCCATGTCGACCTTCATCGCAACGATCTGCTCGGACAGCGCATTCTCGGCCTCGGTGATGGCGCGGGTGCCTTCCGCTTCGGCCAGCATGTCCTTCTTCTTGGCTTCGGCCCGGATCGAGATCGCGTCGGCCTCGGCCTGGGCTTCTTCCCGGCGGGCGTCGGCGCGGTCTTGCGCGGCGTCCTTCTCGGCGGCGGCGGCAAGGCGGATCTTGGTGGCCTCCCGCTCGGCCTCGCGGGCGGCTTCGATCAGCGCGATCTGCTTGGTCCGTTCGGCCTCGGCCACATCACGGGCGGTTTGCACGGCCTCGGTCGCCTTGGTTGCCTCGGCCCGCGCCAGATCGGCAGAGGCGCGCGCGCGGCTTTCTTCCTCGGACTTCTGCTGGATGATGATCTGGCGTTCCTGTTCGGCCACTTCCAGCTCGCGCTCCTTGGTGATCTCGGCAGCGCGGATGTTCTTCTCGCGGGCGATCTCGGTGGCGCGGACCTGCTCTTCCCGGGCGATCCGGGCGCGCTCACTTTCGCGCAGGGAATCCTCGCGGCGCAGCGCAATCTCCATCTCCTGGGCGGCCTTCATTGTCTCGATCTCTTGCACCTGGGCGATGGCGGCCTGCTCTTCATCCTGCTGAATGCTCAGCTTCTGGCGTTCGGCTTCCATGCCTGCGCGGCGCACGGCAACGTCGGCCTCTGCGGCGATCTCTGCGCGTTCTTTCTTCGACTTGGCGATCACCTCGGCCAGCTTGCGCATCCCGACCGCGTTGAACGCGTTGTTTTCATCAAGGCTGTCGAACGGCGTCTGGTCCAGCGCTGTCAGCGACACGGATTCAAGCGACAGACCGTTCTTCAACAAATCCTCGGAAATCGCGTTCTGCACCTGTTGCACGAAATCCGAGCGATTCTCGTGCAGGTTGTCCATCGTCATCTTCGCGGCCACGGCGCGCAGGCCGTCGATCAGCTTGCCCTCGATCATCTCGCGCAGTTGGTCCACGTAGAACGTGCGGTCGCCCAACGTCTGCGCGGCGCGCGCGATGCCTTCGTCGGTCGCCATGACACTGACGTAGAACTCCACACCCACATCGACGCGCATCCGGTCCTGGGTGATCAAGGCACCTTCGCCCGTTCGGCGCACTTCAAGGCGCAGGGTCTTCATGTTGACGGGCGTGACTTCATGCAGAAGCGGGATCACCAGGGTGCCGCCATCCATGATGACTTTCTTGCCGCCCGCGCCGGTCTTCACCAGCGACAGCTCGCGCGTCGTGCGCTTGTAGAGGCGGCCGATAATAAGGCCTGCAAAGACCAGGAAGCCGACAACGGCGGCAACAATGATGAGGATGAATTCCATATTAAGGTCCTTTCAAAAGGGGGCGTGGGTCAAAAGGGGCGCATCGGGCGAAAAAGCTGCCTATAGCGCGATCAAACGAAACCCGCCGCTGGGGCGGTGGCGCAGAACAAGAACCTCTGTGCCTTGGGGAATGGTGTCTGCGTCCTTGAGGGGTTCGGCCCTCAGGTAGTGGGTGTTGCCATAGCGGTCCGTGACGCGAACCTCGGCGGGGGTGCCACGGCGGGCGGTGCCTTGGGTGACGGTGCCCTTGCGACGCCCCAACTGCCGGGACGAAACGCTCTGGCTTTCGGTCTTGGGGATCAACCGCGCGAACAACGCACCGAAACGACCGGTGAACCAGACCGCGGCCAGCGCGCTTGGGATCGCTGCGAGAAGGGCCGGGAAAGGCCCGCCGAGGGCGGCGATCGCAATGGCCTGCAAGGCCACACCGGCGACGCCGAAGGCCATGAACAGGCAAGCCAGCCAGATCAGTGTCGGCATCATGCCCAACCCTAGCCAGCCAAGGGGCGAGGGGGCGGCAGTGACCGATGCGCCTTCGGGCGCAAGCTCGATCCCGGTGGTGTCGAAATCCATTCCTTCAAGATCCAGCGCTTCTGCATCGAAGCCGTCCAGCCCGTCCAGATCCAGCCCGTCCAGATCCAGCGCTTCAAGCTCTACCTCGACCTCGAATTCCAGGTCGCCGTCCAGATCCGGCCCGTCCACCTCGGCGTTGTCCCCCATCAGGGATCCGCCAAGCATCAACACGACAAGCTCCAGGGCCAAAAGGCCGAAAAGCAGCGCCAAGGACAGGGTGAAGGGCATGAAAGGCCCTGACAGAAGTGTGTCGAGCATCGGGTGCGGTCTCAATTGTATACAGGTGTATACTGAATATGGGGTATCACGGATCTGTTACAAGGGCAGGTTGCTCGAAAAGAACAACGCGTGATGCCAGAGTTACCCCCCGCACCCGCCTTGGCAACGGCGTTTTTCCCGCAGTGACACCTGGCGTCGCGGTTAGATCCCGTGGCCGTCCGTGTCGGGCCCATCGCTCATCGGCAAATGCAAGGCGACCGTGGTTCCGTTTTGGCCGGTCTTGATCCTCAGGGCGCCGCCCGATTGTTTTGCAAATCCCAGTGCCATCGACAGGCCGAGGCCCGAGCCCTTACCGATTGGTTTGGTGGTGAAGAACGGCTCCATCGCGCGCTGCTGGACGTCCGGGGCCATGCCGGGTCCGTCATCGGCCACGCTGAAACAGAGGTGCGCATTGTCTTGCGACACCGCGAATTTTGACCTGGCCTCGGGGGCGGGACCGTGCATGACGTCCACGGCCAAGACGATCGACCCGTGACCTTCCAGGGCGTCATTGGCGTTGAGGATCAGGTTGAGCAGGGCAGAATTCAGCCCCTTGGCGTCGGCCAGCACGTAAGAGGCGGCGTCGGTCATGCGACATTCCAGTTGAACGCCAGCCGGCAAAAGCCGTTGGGCCAGCGTGCACAATTCATCGATCACGGCATTCGCATCAAGGATCCGGGCCTCCAATGGGGCACGGCGCCCATAGGCCAGCAATTGCGACACCAAGGCCGTCGCCCGAACGCTTGCGGCGCGCGCCTCATCCACCAACGCGTCCTGCTCAGGCCCTTCCGGCACCACGGCATACAGCTCCAGATTGCCGTGCAACGCCGTCAGGATGTTGTTGAAGTCGTGGGCGATCCCACCGGTAAGACGCCCGATGGCCTCCATCTCACGCTCTTCCTGGGTGCGCTCGGCCGCTTTGCGGACGTCGCGCCGGATGGATCGCGTCGTCCACAGGGCCACCGAGTAATATCCCCCGGTGATCAGGCACAAAAAGCCCATCACAGCTTGCGCGGCGAAGGAGGGGGCCTCGGGCAGAAACTGGTAGGCGATGATGGCAATGGCAGCCCATGCGATCACGATGTCGAGGGGTTGCACGATGTCGGGGGGTTCTTCCCGGAACAGGTTGAAGGCCCCCAGTCCAACCATCCCGAAGAACCCGCAGAAGTTCAGAACCATGTCGTCGGTCGAGATCAGATACAGCGGCAGCCACGCAAATCCCAAGGCCATGAAAACATGGCTCCCGATGCCGATGGACCACGCAAGCGGGTGGTGCTGGTCCGACGGCTGCAACGTGTAGTAGGACATCGCCAGACCGCCAAGATAGATCACGGCCCAGATCGGGCCGGTCAGCGCCCCGTCATAGAACCAAAGACCCAGTGCAGCCGCGATCACACTTACCACACGCAGCGCGACTTCCCAGCTTGTGCCGAAATGGGCGAACCACAAACGGTCAAGGTCCGACAACTCCTTCAGCTGACGGTCGACCTGATTTGCGTATTGATAATCATTCACTGGCGAAGAGCCTGCCCATAGGTGCGATATTTAAACCATACCTATGGGCAGTATTGCTGTCAGCCTGTGCTTTTCGTCAGGTTTTTGGCTGACTTGGCCTTAACCGCGCAGGATAGACCGCCCTGCGTAAACGGCTGTTTCTTCCAGTTGCTCTTCGATGCGGATCAACTGGTTGTACTTCGCCAGCCTGTCCGAGCGGGCCAGCGACCCGGTCTTGATCTGCCCGCAATTCGTCGCCACGGCCAGATCCGCAATCGTCGCGTCCTCCGTCTCGCCGGATCGGTGCGACATCACGCTCGTGAACCGCGCCCGGTGCGCCATGTTCACGGCGGCCAGCGTTTCGGTCAAAGTGCCGATCTGGTTCACCTTCACCAGAAGCGAGTTCGCGGCCTTGCGCGAAATGCCATCCTTCAGGCGCACGGGGTTGGTGACAAACAGATCGTCGCCCACCAGCTGTACCTTGTCACCCAGGGCTTCGGTCAGGGCGATCCAGCCGTCCCAATCGTCCTCAGACATGCCATCCTCGATGGAGAAGATCGGGTAATCCGCCACAAGCGCTTGCAGGTACGCCACGTTCTCATCGCTGCTCAGGCTTTTGCCCTCACCCTTCAACTCATACTTGCCGTCGCGGTAATATTCCGTCGCCGCGCAATCCAGCGCCAGCACCATGTCGTCGCCGGGCGCATAGCCCGCCTTCTCGATGCTCTTCAGCACGAAATCGAGCGCATCGCGCGTTGACGACAGGTTCGGCGCAAAGCCGCCCTCATCCCCGATGCCCGTGGACAGACCCGCCGCCGAAAGCTCGCCTTTCAAGGTGTGGAACACCTCCGACCCCATGCGCACCGCTTCCGCGATGGAGGTGGCCGAGACCGGCATGATCATGAATTCCTGGATGTCGATGGGGTTATCGGCATGCTCGCCGCCGTTGATGATGTTCATCATCGGCACCGGCAGCACGTGGGCCATGGTGCCGCCCACATAGCGATACAAAGGCTGCGCGGTGAACTCCGCCGCCGCCTTCGCCGTGGCCAGCGACACACCCAAAATCGCGTTCGCGCCCAACCGGCCCTTGTTGTCGGAACCATCCAATTCGCACATCGTCTGGTCGATCGCGACTTGTTCCGTGGCATCAAAGCCCACCAGCGTGTCGGCAATCTCTCCGTTCACCGCTTCCACGGCGGCCAGAACACCCTTGCCCTTGTAGCGCGCCTTGTCGCCGTCGCGCTTTTCCACCGCCTCGTAAGCGCCCGTGCTTGCCCCCGAGGGCACGGCGGCGCGGCCCATCGTGCCGTCTTCCAACGTCACATCCACCTCCACCGTCGGGTTGCCCCGGCTGTCGAGGATCTCGCGGGCATGGATATCGATGATAACGCTCATGGGGGCTCTCCTGAAGGATGGGTTGCAGGCGCTATAGCAGAGGCGGCGGCGGGCGCAAACGGCCCATTATCATTATTGTTAGCGGTAACATGTCACGCCATGCCGCCCGCCAGCCGCTCGCGCCACAGGGTGTAAAGGCCGGTGGCGATGACGATGGCCGCGCCGATCAGCGTCCACATGTCCGGCCGCTCGCCGAAGACGAAGAAGGCCAGGATCAGCGCGAAGACCAGACGTGTGTAGCGAAATGGCGTGACCACGGGGATATCGCCCACGCGCATCGCGGCCGTGACGGCGTAATAGGCGACCATGGCGAACATTAGCGCGCCGATCAGTTGCAGGGTCAGCGTGGCGTCTGGCATCGCCGCGCCGCCGGTGAAGGCCAGCAGGATCACCCCCGCCACACCGGCGGCGGCAAACCCCCATGCGGCCACCAGCAAGGTGGATACATCGCGCGGGATCGCCCGCGTCGACAGATCGCGCCCCGTCAGCCCCACGGCTGCGCCCAGGGCCCACAGGGTGTTGGCGTCAAACCCCTCCAGCCCGGGGCGCACGATGATCAACACGCCCAATAGGCCCACAAAAATCGCCATCCAGCGCCGCCAGCCCACGCTGGCCCCCAGAAACAGCGCCGCCCCAAGGGTCACCAGCAGCGGGTTGGCCTGGATAATCGCCGACAGCAACGACAACTCGATAGAGGCCAGCGCGATGATGAAACACATCGTTCCCACCACTTCCGAGGCCAGGCGAAACACGAACGGCCCGGTGAACAGGGCAGGGTCCACCACCCGCTCGCCGTTTGTGGCCGCCCAGGCCCCGAAGATCGCCGCGCCGCCAAAGCCGAAAATGGCAATGACCTGGCCCACGGGCAGGGCGCCCAAGGTCAGCTTGATGAAGGTATCCGCCAGCGCGAAGCCCAACATCGCCAACACCATCCAGCCCATTCCCTTGAGGTTGTCCATGCCCGCTCCTGTTTCCGTGCCTTCCGGCCCTGCGGCCCTACGCCCATAGGCAGGCCATGACCAGTGCGGCCGGGTTCACCAGACTGGAAAATCGCACGCCTTACGCCGCGCGCACCGGACACCTGCGAAGACGGGCGTGCGCCCGGATGAGGGGGGCACGCCCGCCGGGAAATCCTTAATGAAAGGTCAATAAAATTTGAAAAAGAAATAGAAACAATTACTTACGTGTGTGCTCAAGCTTGAGCACCTCACCGGAACGGCTCATTTCTTCTTCAATGGCACCCCGTATAACTCCAACCGATGCCCCTTCAGCCGATATCCCAGCTTCTCGGCGATCTTCTCCTGCAAGGCCTCGATGTCGGGGTCCACGAACTCGATCACCTCGCCCGAATGCATGTCGATCAGATGGTCATGATGATCGCGCTCCGCGTCCTCATACCGCGCCCGCCCATCGCCGAATTCCAACTTGTCGAGGATACCCGCTTCCTCGAACAGCTTCACCGTCCGGTAGACCGTCGCGATCGAGATTTTCGGATCCACCGCCGCCGCGCGGGCATAAAGCTCCTCCACATCCGGGTGATCGTCGGATCGCTCCAGCACCCGCGCAATCACCCGGCGCTGCTCGGTCATGCGGAGGCCCTTTGCGGCGCAGCGGTCCTCGATGGTGTCGGTCATGGCGGGTCCTCGCGCGATGCAATGGCGGTTGCAGGGCGCGGTCTACGTGATTTGCCCGCGCGGATAAAGACCGCACGGGACGGGTTTTGCCGGGGTCAGCCTACTTTCGATACGGCCGCCCCATCCCGGCATTACCCTGCATGCCCTTGGTGCCCCGCACGGCGCCACCTGCGCTGGCGGGGGCCTGAATGGGCTGCGAGTAGGCGCGGTTGACGTCCTGCTTTTGCCACGGGGTGTCCGGTTGCTGGCCATAGGTGCCCGACAGGCGCCGTTGCACGTGGCCGCGTGCCTTTTCTTCCAGACCCAGCGCGTTGGCGAGGTCTTCTGCAAACTCCCGCTCTCGCGGGCTGTCGACATCGATCGCGGACATGGCGGCGGCGAAGATCTGCGCCCTGAGGCCGGGGTGATCGGGCACGTCGCGGGCGAAATCACGCACGTCGATGCGCGCGTCCAACTCATCTTCCACAAACCGCCGCTCCCGCGCGCCAAGACCACCGCTGTCTCGCCCGTCTTGTCCGCGCAGCGAATCCAGCAATCCGCCGCCGCCCCGCCGCTCGTCCCGGTTGCCCCGGTTCGTCAGCGCCCGCGCACCGCGCGCGGCTGCCACACCCACGGCCACCGTGGCCAAAGTTCTCAACAGGCTCATAGCCAAATCCTCCCAGATGAAAATATGCGGGGCAGCATGGCAGAGGCAGGGGCATGGGCATAGCCTGATCTGCGCAAGGGTACGGGGAATGCGGGGCCTTGTGCGTCAAAACTTGACACCGGACGCCGTCCTCGGCACTGCCGCAAGGCACGACGCAGGAGCAGTAGACATGGACCCAAAACCCCGGATCGACGCCTTTGGCGTGATCTCCCTGACCGGGTTCGCGCTGCTTCTGGCGTTCAATCAGGTGGTCATCAAGCTGGTGAACGAGGGCCTCCAGCCGGTATTCTTCGCGGGGCTGCGGTCTGTCGGCGGCGCCCTGTTGATCTTCGGCTGGATGAAACTGCGCGGGCTTTCCGTCGCCATCGCGCCGGGGACGATCCCTGCGGGATTGATGATCGGCGTGGTCTTTGCGCTGGAGTTCATTTGTCTGTTCTGGGCGCTGGACCTGACCAGTGTCACGCGGACATCGGTGATCTTCTACACAATGCCGATGTGGCTGGCCCTGGCTGCCCATGTCTTGATCCCGGGGGAGCGCCTGACACCGATGAAATCCGCAGGGCTGCTGTTGGCTTTCGCGGGGGTCGTCGTGGCGCTTACAATGCGGGGCGACGGGGCGGGAGAGACCTCGATCCTTGGTGATATTCTGGCGCTTCTGGGGGCCATCTTCTGGGCCGCCATCGCGCTATGCGCGCGGGCCACGAAACTCAGCACGGTGCGCCCGGAAGTGCAGTTGCTGTGGCAACTGACGATCTCGGCGCCGCTTCTGTTGCTGGCGGCGCTGTTTTTCGGGCCCTTGCTGAGGGATCCGGAACTGATCCACTGGGTGGGTCTTGCGTTTCAGACCGTGGTGATCGTCTCAGCCGGTTTCCTGTTCTGGCTCTGGCTTCTGACGATCTATCCGGCGAGTTCGGTTGCGGCGTTCTCTTTCCTGACCCCTGTCTTCGGGGTCGCCTTGGGCTGGCTCTTGTTGGGGGAGGAGGTGGGGCCGGGCATCTTGGTGGCGCTGGTGCTGGTCTGTGCGGGGCTGGTCTTGGTCAACCGTCCGGCGCGAAGAGGCTGAGGGTTTACGCCGCCTTCGGCGTCGCCACTAAGGCATTGCGCCGCCTACGGCGTCGCGGGGGGGGGCCTCGCTTCGCTCGGCCAAGCGCGGCTTTGCCACGCGTTAGGCGGCTCCGCCGCGTTCAGGTGCCGCAAAACGTTTGTAACACTTCTTCGGTCGGCTCGGGCGCGCGTTGCAGATCTGCGATCTCCGGGCGGTCGGTGAAGGGGTCTCGCAAGGCCGCGTTCAGGCGATTGAAAGGGGCGAAGTCGCCGGTGATGGAGGCTTGAATGGCCTCCTCCACCCGGTGATTGCGTGGAATGACGGCGGGGTTCACGGCCTGCATCTTCGCGATGCGCGCGTCTTCGGGCAGGCCCTCTTGGACCAAGCGGGCGCGCCAGGCTTCCAGCCAGGGCATCAGCGCCGCCGGGGCCTTGAAGGCGGCCGCCGCGCTTTCGGGATCTGGGCTTGAAAGGGCGCGGAAGGTCTGGGTGAAATCGGCCTCGCCCTGCGCCATCCGGTTGAGCAGATCGAAGGCGAGGCGCGCGTCCGCTTCGTCGTCGCCGGTCAATCCCAATTTGGCGCGCAGGACCCCGTGCCATGCCGCGTCGAACCGGGCGGCGAAGCCGTTGACGGCCTCGGTGAATTCTTCGATCGCCGCGTCCCGGTCCGGCATCAGGGGCAAGAGCGCCGTGGCCAGTTGCGCCAGGTTCCAGGCCGCGATTTGCGGCTGCTGGGCATAGGCGTAGCGGCCGAATTGATCGATGGACGAAAAGACCTTGTTGGCATCATAGGTATCCATGAAGGCGCAGGGGCCGTAGTCGATCGTCTCGCCCGACAAGGTCATGTTGTCGGTGTTCATCACCCCGTGGATGAAGCCCACGCCCATCCATTTCGCCACCAACTCGGCCTGCGCCTGAAGCACGGCATCCAGCAGGCCCGATGGCCCCTCGACGCCCGGATAGTGCCGCGCGAGGGTGTGGTCGAGCAGGTCTTGCAGGGCGTCGGTATCTTGGCGCGCCGCGAAGAACTGGAAGGTGCCCACGCGGATATGCGACGCGGCCACCCGGGTCAGCACCGCGCCGGGCATTCGGCCTTCTCGCAGGACGACCTCTCCGGTGGTGACTGCCGCCAGCGCCCGCGTCGTGGGGATGCCGAGGGCGGCCATCGCCTCGGACACGATGTATTCGCGGATCACCGGGCCGAGCCACGCGCGTCCGTCGCCCCTGCGCGAATAGGGCGTCTGGCCTGCGCCTTTCAACTGGATGTCAAAGCGCGCGCCGTCTGGCGCCACGACCTCGCCCAACATCACCGCGCGCCCGTCGCCCAGTTGCGGCGACCAGCCCCCGAACTGGTGGCCCGCGTAGACCTGCGCCAAGGGGGCGGCGCCCATCGGCACGACGTTGCCTGCGAAAAGCTGCGCCAGTTCGGCGTCATTGTCCCCGAGGGTAATGCCAAGCCGTTCGGCAAGGGGCCGGTTCACGGCGATCAGCGCCGGGTCCGCCACCGGTTTCGGGGATTGCCGGGTGAAGAAGCGGTCCGGCAGGGCGGCGTAGGTGTTGTCGAATGGGAAGGCTGCGGGCATTGGGGGTCTCCGGCGTTTGGCTTGATGTAGGGCGTTGCGCGGGAAATGCCTAGGGTGAGGTCAACTGGATCTCGATCCACAGGGGCAGGGCGGTGAATTGGCCGAGCGCGGTGCGCGAGAGCGCTTCGGCCTCGATCCGAAGGGATTGGGTGTCGCCGGTGACGCGGGCGCTTTGTGGCTCCACCCAGAAGAAGGTCTCGGGCCCCAGGGCCGTGCCGGTGCCGTTCGACCCGTCGCCTGACCCGTTCAGGCTGATGCTGTGCACGGTGCCTTCATCCCCCAGCACGACCCGCAGAAGGGGCGGCAGGGGGAAGCCCAGATGCATCTGCGCGAAAGTCATGGCGCCGCCTTGAATGGGGACCACTTCGGTAAGGGTGATCGTCGTGCCCGCTAGCGTCAGATGGGCGAGGGCCGGGCCATCGGCCCGCGCGGGCAGGGCGAAGAGCGGGAGGAGAGCGCAGGCCAGCGCTGCCCTCATAGCTGCCCGATCCGGTCGGTGAGCAGGGCGAAGAACCCCTCGGCTTCCAGATCCCCCATGAACATCGCGTTCCTGTCCCGGTCCGTGACGCCCCACCAATCGGCGACGGTCATGCCGCGTGTCAGCTTGGACGTGGTCTCGATCTCGACATTCACGAAGCGGCCGGTGAACAGCGCAGGGTTGATCAGGTAGGCGATCACGCAGGGGTCATGAAGGGGGGCACCTGCGCTGCCGTATTTCTCCTTGTCGAAGCGCTCGAAAAAGTCCGTCCATTCCGCCACCATCGTGCCCGGCCGCGTGCCAAGATCCCGGAACGCCTGGACGCGGGGGGCAGTGATCAGGGCCTTGTGGGTCACATCGAGGGGCATGACGACCAGGGGGCAGCCGGATGAGAAGACGATCTGCGCGGCTTCGGGGTCGACGAAGATGTTGAATTCGGCGGCGGGCGTGATGTTGCCGACCTCGAAATAGGCCCCGCCCATCAAGACGATTTCCTGCACTTTCGCCATGATATCCGGCGCGCGTTGGAAGGCAGTGGCGATATTGGTCAACGGCCCCAAGGGGCACAGCGTCACGGTGCCCTCGGGCTCGGCGCGCAGCGTCTCGATGATGAACTCGACGGCGTGCTGATCCTGCAAGGCCATCGCCGGGTCCGGCAGCACCGGGCCGTCAAGGCCGGTCTTGCCGTGTACATGTTCCGCCGTGACCAGCGTCTGACGCAGCGGCCTGTCGCAGCCTGCGAAGACCTTCACGTCCGGGCGGCCGGCCAGTTCACATACGATCCGCGTATTCTTTTCCGTCAGCGCCAGCGGCACGTTGCCCGCCACGGCGGTCAGGCCCACGACCTCCACCTCGGGCGAGGCCAGCGCCAGAAGGATGGCGACCGCGTCGTCCTGGCCGGGGTCGGTGTCGATGATGATCTTGCGTGCCATGGGGCCTCCAGTTTGGTCCTGTATCAGAGCGGAGCAGGCGACCAGATGCAAGCCGCACACGTCAGGGAAAACGCGACATGACTTGACGGACGCGCCGTGGCGGCGCATCTGAGATGCCATGAAAATACTTCTTTATATTCTCGCGGCCCTCGTGGTCCTGACCCTTGCGGCTGCCGCTTACGTGCGCCTCTCCCCGGTGGACGCCGCAGATTGGCATGTGGACCCGGAAGAGGTCACGCCGCCCGCCAGCCCGAATAACGCGCTTCTGGCCGGATCCAATGCGGCCACGGTTCAGGCCTCTGCGCTTGTGGTGGCGGGCCGCTTGCAGGCGATTGCCGAGGCCGAGGGCGCGCAGGTCGTCGCGGGCGCGCTTGGGGAGGGGTTCGTGACCTACATGGTGCGATCGCGCGTCATGGGCTTTCCGGATTTCATTACCATTCGGCTGGTGCCCGAGGACGACACGACGCGGGTGCACGTCTTCTCCAGGGCGCGCGACGGGTACAGCGATCTGGGGGTAAACACCGCCCGGGTACAGCGCTGGCTGACCGCCGCACGTGATGAGGCGGGCGACGCCTGATGGCCAATGCGCTTCCCCGCGATCGCCTTCGCCAGATCACTGACCGGTTCGAGTTTCTCGAAGCGCAGCTGAACGGCAACCCCGACCCTTCGGAAATCGCCAGGATCAGCCGCGAATATGCCGATCTGAAGCCCGTTGTTGCGGAAATCGCCGCCTATGAGCAGCTTCTGGAGGATCGGGCCGAGGCGCAGGTGATGCTGGCGGACCCCGATATGAAGGAACTGGCGGAGGAGGAATTGCCTCGCCTGGAAGCTGCCATTCCAGCGGCCGAGCAGTCCTTGCAACTGGCGCTTCTTCCCAAGGATGCCGCCGACGCGCGCCCCGCAATGATCGAGATCCGCCCCGGCACCGGCGGCGATGAAGCGGCGCTTTTTGCGGGCGATTTGTTGCGCATGTATACCCGCTATGCCGAGGCGCGGGGATGGACGCTGGAGATCGTGGACCTACAGGAAAGCGACCTTGGCGGCATCAAGGAATGCACCGCGCGGGTGGAGGGGGAGAACGTCTTCGCGCGACTCAAGTTCGAGTCGGGAGTGCACCGGGTCCAGCGGGTGCCGGAAACGGAGTCCGGTGGGCGTATCCATACCTCGGCCGCGACCGTCGCCGTGCTGCCCGAGGCTGAAGATGTCGATATCGACATTCCCGCCACGGATATCCGAATCGACACGATGCGGGCCAGCGGGGCGGGCGGCCAACACGTGAACACCACCGACTCGGCCGTGCGCATCACCCATGTGCCATCGGGGATCGTTGTGGTCAGCTCCGAGAAATCCCAGCACCGCAACCGGGAAATCGCGATGCAGACCCTGCGCACACGCCTTTATGACCTGGAACGTCAAAAGGCCGATGATGCCATGGCCGCCGACCGCAAGGCGCAGATCGGCTCGGGCGATCGCTCGGAGCGGATCAGGACGTATAACTTCCCCCAGGGCCGCATGACCGATCACCGCATCAACCTGACGCTGTACAAGCTGGATGCCGTGATGCAGGGCGATCTGGACGAGATCGTGGATGCCCTGACAGCCGAGGATCAGGCCATGAAACTGGCCGAGATGAACGGGTGAGCGATACGACCCTGCGCGACGTCCACAGCGCCTACGTCAACGCCGTCAAGGAATTCGCCGGTGCCTATGAAGCAGGTCGAGAAGCGGCGCTGGTGATCGAACACCTGACGGGCCTGTCGCGGGCGCAGCAAAGTTTGCGTGGAAGCGATGCCTTCGAGGGCGATCCGGCCCGTCTAGAGGCCATCTTGACGGCGCGGCGGACGCGCCAGCCCTTGTCGCAGATCCTGGGCTACGCCCCGTTTCGCGACCGCCTGTTTCGGGTGACGCCCGACGTCCTGACGCCCCGAGCGGATACCGAAACCCTCCTCGACGCCGCTTTGGCGGCCTCTCCTCGCAGCTTTCTGGATCTGGGCACGGGCCCCGGGACGCTTGCGTTGACGGTTTTGGCAGAATTGCCCGACGCGCAGGGCGTGGCCAGTGACACGTCGCGCGCGGCGCTGGATATCGCGGCGGTGAACGCGGACGCACTTGGCGTGGCCGCGCGTGTGACGTTGATCGAAAGCGATTGGTTTGACGACATAGAAGGTACGTTCGACCTGATCATCTCCAATCCGCCCTACGTGGATGCCGCCACCTACGCGACGTTGGCCCCTGAAATCACCCGCTGGGAGCCCAGGATCGCGCTAAGCCCCGGCGGGGACGGCCTGGACGCCTATCGCATCATCATCGCCGGGGCCCCCGCCCATCTGCGCCCCGGGGGGCATCTGATGGTCGAGATCGGGTTCGACCAGGCTGCCGCCGTTTCGGCGCTGTTCAAGGAAGCAGGCTTCCAGGATATCTCGGTTCTGGCGGACCTGAACGGCAAATCCCGGGTCGTCGGCGGAATCTGGCGCTAAAACGGCGCAATCCCCGGCGAGAAACACTGATTTTCGCCAAAATGGTCTGGACTCACTCATCCCCACATGTTTACTCACTACCAAGCGCGACACGAGGCAGTCTCTGCCCTCCGCGCTTTTCTCGCCAGATCGCGCAGTGCCAAGGATCGGTACAAACGACGCGCAGATTGAGACTTTCCGGGCCCCGCCAAAGTTGCGATGTGGCCGCCAACCAGGACCACTGGATTAGTACACACATGAGATCTTCGAAGAACCGTTCGCGGTCCAAAGGGAACCGCAACCGCAATGGCCAAGGCGGCGGCAATATCGTCAATCGCGTCTTCGACTCGTCGGGGCCAGAGGGCAAAGTGCGCGGCACGCCTCAGCAGATTGTCGACAAATACAATCAGCTGACCCGCGATGCGCAGCTTTCCAACGACCGCGTGGCCGCAGAGAGCTTTCAACAGCACGCCGAGCATTACACCCGGATGCTGGCGGAAGCGATGCGTGAGCAAGAGGCCAAGCAGGCCCAACATCAGGCCCAACATCAGGCCAACCAGCAGGGAAATCAACAGGGCAACCAAGGTGGTGGGAACCAGCAGGGTGGCCAACAAGGTGGACAGCAGGGCCAGCAGAACAACGACCAACAAGGTGGCAACCAGGGCGACAGCAAGGGTGGCAATCGCCGCAACCGGGGCGGTGGCGGCAATGATCAGCAGCCCGAAGAGCAGCCGGCGGAACAGCCCCGCGCGGACGCAGAGGCGCAGGGCACTTTCGATGCCGTGATCGAACCCGCGAAGGCCGACAGCGGTCTGGTCGAAACGCCCGAAAGCGCGCCCAAGCCAAAGCGACCTCGGACGCGGCGCCGCAAGGCTGACGCGCCGGCGAAGGATGCCCCCGAGGCCGGTGTCGGCGACGACAAACCGCCGCAAGAAGCCGCAGAATAAGGCAGCGCAAAAGCAGACAAGGGGCCCGGTGGGCCCCTTTTTCGTGGGGCTGGCTAGCGCGCGGGCGCGATCACGTCCGTCATCACCCGCGCAAGCGCACAGAATCCCTCCAGCGGCACTTGCTCGGCCCGGTCGGTGGGCTTGAGCCCTGCGGCGATCAGTCGGTCCTCGATATCGGGGGTCAGCCCCTTCAGGGCCGCGCGCAGCATCTTGCGCCGTTGTCCGAAGGCGGCGGCGACCACGCGGGTCAGTACCCGTGCGTCGGCCTCGAACCGGGGGGCGGGCAGGGCGGTGAAATGGACCACCGCGGAATGCACCTTGGGTGGCGGCGTGAAGGCCTCGGGCGGCAGGGTCATGGCGATCCGCGCCTCGGCGCGCCACTGGGACAGGATCGCGAGGCGTCCATAGGTCTTGGAGCCGGGCGCGGCCACGATCCGTTCGGCCACTTCGCGCTGGAACATCAGCGTCATGCTTTCCCAAGGGGGCGGCCAGGTGGCGGGGGTGAGCCAACGGATCAGGAGTTCGGTCCCGACGTTATAGGGAAGGTTGGCCACGATCTTGCGGGGGGCTTGCAGCTCGGCTTCCCAGTCCAGATCGAGGGCATCGGCGTTGAGAACCTTCAATTTTCCAGGGTAGGCGGCCGCAATTTCGGCCAGCACCGGAAGGCAGCGAGGGTCCTTTTCGACAGCCACGACCCGCCGTGCGCCCTCTGCCAGAAGCCCGCGCGTCAGCCCGCCGGGGCCGGGGCCGACTTCAAGCACATCGGCGTGGGACAGGTCGCCTGCCAGTCGCGCGATTTTCGCCGTCAGGTTCAGGTCCAGCAGGAAGTTCTGCCCCAAAGCCTTGCGGGCGGACAGGTCGTGGGTGGCGATCACCTGACGCAGGGGGGGCAGATCGTCGATGCCACTCATTGTTCGGCCTCTTTGGGCGAAGACCCTCGGGCGGCGGCCATATCGTGCGCCATCTTCAGCGCCGCGATCAAGGAGGTCGCATCGGCACTGCCTGTGCCTGCAATGTCAAAAGCCGTGCCATGGTCCGGGGACGTGCGGATAAACGGCAGGCCGAGCGTCACATTCACGCCACCCGCGAAATCAATCGTCTTGATCGGGATCAGCGCCTGGTCGTGATACATCGCCAGTGCTGCGTCGTAATGTGCCCGTGCGCCGGCATGAAACATCGTGTCGGCTGAGGACGGCCCGCTGATCGTCATTCCTGCGGCGCGCAATTCTTCGAGTACCGGGCCGATCACCTCGATCTCTTCGCGGCCCATCGCGCCGCCTTCGCCTGCATGGGGGTTTAGGCCCGCCACGGCGAGCCGGGGGGCTGGGATGCCGAAATCACGGCGCAGCGCGGTTTCGGTGATCCGGATCGTGTCTCGCAACAGATCGGCCGTCAGGGCCTTTGGCACCTTGGCCACGGGGATGTGGATCGTCACCGGCACCACCCGCAGTTCGGGGCAGGCAAGCATCATCACCACACGTTCCACCCCTGCAAGATGGGCGAGGTATTCCGTGTGGCCGGGAAAGGCAAAGCCCGCACCATCCTTGAGCGCTTTCTTGTGGATCGGACCAGTTGTCAGGGCCGAGGCCTCGCCCCGCATCACCAGATCCACCCCGCGCGCGATCACATCGATCACGCCTTGGGCATTGGCCGGGTCCGGTTGGCCGGGAATGGCAGGGGCGGCAAAGGCGTGGGGCAGAACCGGCAGGCCATCATGGCAGGCCGCAGCTGCTTCGGAGGGGCTGGAGAGCGCCACAAGCGGCGCGCCAAGGCCCACCAAATGGGCCGGGTCACCAATCACGAAGAACGGCAACTTGGCCCCCAACGCGGCCCAGGCGCGGACAGCGATTTCAGGGCCGATGCCCGACGGCTCGCCTACGGACAGCGCGATGGGCCGGGCCATGGGGGGAACTGTCATTCAGTTGACGTAGGCGATGCGCGCCTCGGCACGTAGTTGTTCCAGATAATTCGCCGCGAGCCGCTGCAATTGTTCGCCGAACAACTGCTCACGAATGCTGTCGATCCCGTCATCGGGCTCTGCCGTCACGCGGTCACAAAGCATGACCGCAAGCAAGACCGTGCCGTTGTTGCGCGTGACCGAGGTCGACATTTCGTGATTGTCGAGCGTACGGATCGCCATCGCGATGTCTTCGGGCACTTGGCCGGGCGGGACCGAGTGAAAGGTGAAACCGCCAGGGACCACACCGTAAAAATCGTTGCAAACATCGACGGCAGCATCCAGGCGCGCGGCCTCTGCCAGCGCCTCGACCGAGCGGCCGCCGGGGATTGCAATGGTCACATAGTCAATAGAGGTGACGGGCAACCGCGGAGAGGTCACTTCGCGCTGGCCACGAAACTGGAACAACGCATAGGCCTGCCCGCCGCCCAAGGGCACGGGCGCGGTCACCTGACCGTAGCTCATGCTCATGAAGAGGTCGCGCAAACCCTCGGGCAATTCGCGCAACGCGCGCCAGCCCGTGACGCCACCGGCCTCCCGCGTGGGGGCGGCGGAAAAGCGGCGCGCGGCTTCCGAGAACCGATCGACATCGCCGGCAAGATCGCGGCCAAGGCGCCCAAGTTCGGTTTCCAGTGTGGCCTGGTTGTCGGGGGTCACGGGGATGATGATTTCGGCCAGCGCAATCTCGATCCCGCCACCCAGTACGGTGCCCAGTTCAAGGGCGCGTTCCACGTCTTCATCGGTGATCTCGACGCGCGGCCCGAAGCGTGCCCGCACCACGTTGCGCCAGGTGATGCCGTTGGCGACGAAATCGCGGATCGTTTCGGGCGCGATGCCTTGCTGCGCCATCTGTTGCAGGAACTGTTCGGGGCCCACGTTGGCGCGGGCGGCGAATTCCGACAGCCCCGCCTCGATCGCTTCGGGCGCGGCCTCGGCCCCGACGGCCAGCGCGGCATCCAGTTGCAAACGCTCGTTGATCAGCGCCTCAACTGCCTGCTGACGCAGATCGCCCTGGGCGTTCAGCACCTGAAGAAAGAGCATCCGCTGGTTGATTTCGTAGTTGGTCACGATGGTGTCGTTGACCTCGACGGCGGCCGCGAACGGGTTTTGCGCCTGGGCGGGCGTTGGCGCGACCGTACCCCCAAACCACAGGGCCATCAGCACTGCCCCAAGACCTGTCATTTGCCGCAATCGGAGTGCTGCCAAGACTATGCCGTTCATCCGTGAACCCCTGTTCGTTCGTCCTGTGCCGCCGCATTTGCGGCAGCGTCGTTATCTAGTGGGCCCGGTCGGGCCCTCATCCACGGCAACTGCGCGATACCGAGCGGCCTTCGCGTCCAGCCCCGAACCCTGCCAGCGACACCGTCAACCCAAAGCTGGTGGCCGGCTCCAACGTGCTGGAAGTGGTATATCGGCGCGAGACGGAAAACTCCATATCCAGACATTCATTCCTGTAGCCCAATGTCACGCCCGCCCGCGTCGCCTCGTTGTCCATGAAGTCGTACCGGAAATTCAGGCCCGCGTCCCAGCCACTGTTGAGCGCATATTCGCCGTCAAAGGCCAGTTCCGCCAAGGGATCGGCGCGCAATTCGCCCAGGTCTGCTTCCAGGAAGGTATAGGTTGAGATGACCTCGTGGCGGTCCCCGCTCCAGGCCAGGGACAATTCGCTGGAGGTAAAGTTCAGCGCGCTGTCGAAAAGCGACCGGTTCGCGACGCTTAGCTGGTCCGAGAAGCTGAGGTGGGTGGCCATCAGGAAATCCGACTGCAAGCCATTGAGGCCAGAGCCTTCGGTGAATTGCCCCTCGTCCTCGCGGCGCAAGACCACGCCTGCGCCCACGCCCACCGTCCAGCCGCCCGGCGCGATGCGCGAGTAGCTGAGGCCGATATTGGCGCGCGTGCCTGTCTCGCGGCGGTCCGACCCGGGAAGACGGTCGAGAGAAAACAGGTTCGCCTCGTCGAATTCGACGATGAAGCTGTCTTCGTTCGGGGGGGCGTCGCCGAAGGTGTTGGACCAGACCAGTTGCGCGATGGGCTCGATCAGGTGGCTGACGCCTGTGGCTGTCGTGGCCTGCATCGGATAGCGCAATTCCACGGCGGAATAGGGCGTCAGGCGGTAAACGGTCGAGCCGAATGTGGCGTCTTGCTGGGTATTGTAGACCCCGCCGTGAAGCGCCCCTTCAAAGGTGGCCATGAGACCGCCGAAGGTCTGCGATCGGCGCCAATCCAACGCGCCGGTGACGCGGAAGACATCGCGCCCGTCGTCCCCATCGATGGTCGAATAGCGATAGAAGCCCGTGCCCTCAAGCGTGGCCGTCAGCGTGCCACCGATCAGGTCCGGGGTGATCCGGCGGGTGATCTCGGCATGGGCGACGCGGGTGGGCAGGGTGTCGTTATCGACGCCGTCGCGCAGGCTTTCGTAGAGCGTGCCGGAGGCCTCGACATATTCATCGCGCCGCACGCGGCTGACGCGGGCGTAGCTTTCCAATGTATCGGGGTCATTGAAGCCGTAGGTCGTAAGGTAGCCCCGGTCGCTGACAGCCTGCAGCTGCAAATCGAGGGTGAACGCGCGCGGCAACTCGAACGACGCATCGGCGAACAGGTAGGCGCGGGTCGCATTGTTTGTCAGATCGTCCCACGACACAGCGCCTTCGGCCTCCAGTTCCCCGTTGCGGATGGCCTGACGGTAACGAAGCTCCACCGTCTGGGTACCGACGCCGATCCACGGGGTCACGGTGATGTCGGCATGGTCGCCCAATTCAATGAAATAGGGCACCAGCAATTGCGTTCCGGTCAGGTCATCAGCGCTGACAGAGGGGGCAAGAAAGCCCGTCGCCCGTTCCAGCGTCGGGTCGGGCATGCGCATGCGCGGCAGAAAGAAGACGGGGACGCCAAGGACCCGGAATTGCGCGTTTTCGAAGTATAGCTGTTGTTCCTCGGCATCATGTATGATGCGCCGGGCGCGGATTTCCCACAGCGGTGTGGGGTGATCGAAGCAGACCTCGCACGACGACGCGACGGCCTGGTAAAGCTGTGTATAGCGCCCGTCCGTGTGGACAATCTCGGTGGCGGCGATCTGCAACTGGCGATCCAGAACCAGTCGTGCGGATTGCAGCACGCCGTTTTGCAGGTCCGCCGACAGCTCGGCAAAATCAGCGACAAATACAGCGTTGCCGCTTTCGTCTACCAAGGTGAGCGGGCCTTGGACGCGCAGGTTATCGGTGCTGCCGTCGTAGGTGATCGATTCCGCCCGGAGGCGCGAGCCCTCGAAGAAGACCTCCACCGCACCACGTGCAGTGACAGAGGTCGAGCCGTTGAAACGGATGTTGTCGGCGATCAGCGTGGCGGGCGCAGTCGTTTGTGCCGCCCCCGGTGACGGAAGGCAGACGAGCACGGCCAATACGACCGCAGCGATATGCAAGACGCAACGGGTCACCCATCCTCCGTATGCAATAAAAAGCCAAGCGCCAAGAGGATTGCTGCAATCGGCGGCGTCCAGGCCACAAGTGTGACCGAGACTTGCCCGGTTTCGCCCAGAACCTCTGCAAAACGGCGGATGAAGACCACTCCGAACCCCAGAAGGATGGCCGCAAGCACCATGACACCGGTTTTGCCAAATCGCGTGTGGCGCATGGTGAAGCCCGCGCCGATCAGCACCATGGCGGCCATCACCAGGGGTGAGGACAGTTGCATCTGGAACCATGTGCGGTGTTGCAACGCCGCAAAGCCCGCATCGTTCAACTGCCGGATGAACCCCGGAAGATCAAAGATCGATACCGTTTCGGGGTTGCCGAAACTGTCGCGGATCTGTTCCGCCGTGAGGGTAGAGGGAAGGGTGAGTACCGCGAAGGTTCTCGCGTCCGCCTCGGCGTTGTCAGAGCCCGCGATGGGCCAACGCCTGACGTCCGCCAAGTCCCAAGCCCCCCGCTCCAGCACTGCCTCGCGCGCGTCCATCCGCTCCAGCAGGAGGCCGTTCGCGTCGAAGGTAAAGAAGGAGGCGTCGAAGAGATGCGTCCCGTCGGAATTGGTCGCGCGTGCGCGGATCACCGTTTGCTCGCTGCCGGTGCCCTGGCGCAACCACAAGCCCCCCTGCGTCAGCGAGACGGTCCGGCTTTCGCCGCCGGTCATCTGCGCGCGCGTCAACTCGAACTGGCGCGCGGTAGAGGCCACCAGCGGGTTCAGCAGCGCCAGTGCAAGCCCCCCGATGATAAGTGCCACAACAACCGGAGAGGCCGCCGCCGCCAGGGCCGAGCGTCCGGCCGCGCGCACCACCACCAACTCGGATGTGCGTGCCAGGCCCAGAAACAACAACAGCGTCGCCAGCATCACAAAGAGGGGCAGCAACCCCATCAACGAGCGCGGCAAGTTCAGCAGTGCCAGTTGCAGCACGGCGGTGAAGCCTTCGCCTTCGTTCAGGCCGCGCAGTTGGTCTGCCATGTCAATGGGCAGCAGGATCGCCACGAAAACAGCCGTCACGATCCCGAAAGCCATCAAAAAGCGACGTGCAATGTAGAGATGCAGGATCATGCCGGAACGCTCCGCCATCGGGTGGAGCGGCGCATCGCCAATGCGATCATGATTGCGGCGATCACTGCCGCCAGGGCCGGTTGGGCATAGGCCATGGCCCAATCCTCGGCGTCCGCCCGAACGGCGGCCTCGCCCGCGTTGCGCACGATCTGCATGGGCAGCACGAGGGCCACGGCGATCAGGATCTGCTTCCAGACCCCAAAGCGCGAAAAGCTGCCAAGCATCAGCGAGGCGGCTCCGATCAGCGGCACGAAAATCACGAAAAGGGATTGCGCAATGCGGTCATGCCCTTCGAAGACCATGTGGGCCAGGGGCAGGTTCAACGCATCCGCCATCTGCCGATCGGCGGTCAGAAGAAAGGGCGTCGGCAACTCGCGCACATCCACCCGGCGCAGGGCAGAGTCATCGATCAGCGTGGCGACGGAATAGGTGAAATCGCTGAACGAGATCGTCGCCAATCGCCCCGTCTCCAGGTCCAGCGTTTGGGCGATGCCATCGAACATCACCAGCCGCGGGCCGTTGACTGACCGGACCAGCAGTGCCGTCGTGGCGGTATATGTTACCTCGACCCCGGGGTTGGAGGCATCTTGCAGGAAAAGGTCGCGAAACTCGCCCAAGGGGCTGATTTCGCGGATATAGACCGTAAGGCCACCGGTGGGGTGGATGAACTCTCCGGCGCGCAGGAACCGGCCCGTCAGGTCATCGCGGACCTCGCTCTGACGCTCGATGAACTGGGCGCGAGCGGTGGGTGCAAGGAGGTTGCCAAGCAGTGCCACCAAAAGCGCCATCAGGCAGCCGAAGACGAGGACGGGCCGCAAGAGCCGCAGGGCCGAGAGGCCTGCCGTTTGCAGCACCACCAATTCGGAATCGCTGATTAGGCGGTTGAAAATGTAGAGCGTGGCCACGAAGGCCGAGACCGGCAGGATCAATTGCACGATCCACGGCAGCGTCAGGGCTGAAAATTCAAGGAACACGCCGACGTTCTGGCCATCGGCGATCAGACTGTCGAAGAGGCGCGCGGCCTGGTTGACCCAATAGACCGACACCAGCACGAGGCTGAAAAAGCAAAACAGCATCACCAGCTGCTTCAAGATGTATCGGTCGTACTGACCCAAGCCGTGGTACCCCCCACATGCGGTGTGCGGGTGGCAGCCCGACCGCGTCATCTATGTTTTATCAGCGATCTTCGCCCTTGCGTAGGGGCGATCTGGCCAAGGGCGGAACAGCGCCGTAAGGTCTGGCGCGAATGTCACGCTTTTCGCCCGAAATGGAGCCCTTGATGACCGACCTCATGTCCATCGATTTTTCCGAAACCGACCTTGATGCGCTTGCCGATGCAGCAGGCAAGCTGGCGATCCTCGTCACGCCCGATGGCAAGCTGGACCCGGCAGGTCGCCGGGTGAATCGCCTGACGAAGCAAGCGGTTGCACGGTTGGTCGAGTCCGAGAAGTGGGGAAAAGTGAAGGTCGGAGAAGGCTTTACCATGGGTTTCCCGGCCGGATTGGCCGCCGATGCCCTGCTGGTCGTGAAGTTGGAGCGTCGCCCCACGGTGGTGGAGGCGCGCAAGGCGGGCGCGTCCCTGGCGAAGTTCAAGGGCAAGGACGCCCTGACGCTGTACGCGGGCACGTTCAACCGCACCCCCGATATCGCACTGGGCCTTGCCCTGCGCGCCTATGAGTTCGACACCCACCGCACCAAGGAAAAGGAAGAGGGCCAAGGGGCAATGGTCTACTGCTCCAAGCCCGATGAGGTGGCGCCCGAGGCCGCCACCGCCATGGCCGTGGCAGAGGGTGTCTTCTTCACCCGTGATTTGATCAATGAGCCTGCCAACGTCCTGACAACGCAGGAGTTCGCCGATCGTCTGGCGGCGATGAAGGACATTGGCCTTGACGTCGAAGTGCTTGATGAACCGGCTTTGGCGGAATTGGGCATGCGCACCTTGTTGTCGGTGGGCGAAGGCTCGGAAAGCCCATCGAAGGTCGTCGTGATGCGCTGGAATGGCGGCGGGAAGGAGAAGCCGTTGGCCCTGATCGGCAAGGGCGTGGTGTTCGATACCGGTGGCATCAGCCTGAAGCCTGCGGGCGGTATGGAAGACATGACGATGGATATGGGCGGCGCGGGGGTTGTCTCGGGGGTCATGCGGACCTTGGCGCTGCGCAAAGCGAAGGCCAACGTCGTGGGAATTGTGGGCCTGGTCGAGAACATGCCCGACGGACGCGCGACGCGGCCCGGCGACGTGATCCGCTCGATGAAGGGCGACACGGTGGAGGTAATCAATACCGATGCGGAGGGGCGTTTGGTCCTGTGCGATGTCATGTGGTACGCGCAGGAGCGGTTCGAGCCTGTCGGCATGATCGATCTGGCGACGCTTACGGGCGCGATCATCATTGGTCTGGGCCATGAGAACGCCGGAGTGTTTTCCAACTCTGACGCGCTGTCCGGCGCCTTCCTGAAGGCGGCAGGGGCCGAGAATGAAGGCGCGTGGCGGATGCCCTTGGGGGATGCCTACGACAAGTTGCTCAAAAGCCGCGTGGCGGACATGGCAAACGTTGGCGGTCGGGCCGCAGGCTCCATCACAGCGGCGCAGTTCCTGCAACGTTTCGTGAAAGACGAAATGCCGTGGATCCATCTGGATATCGCGGGCGTGGCCAGCGTGAAGACCGAGACCGCGTTGGCCCCCAAGGGCGCGACGGGCTGGGGTGTGATGGCGCTGGATCGGCTCGTGCGCGATGGCTATGAAAGCTAATCCATCACATGAAGAATGGCGTGTAAGTCATGGGTGAGGCGTATTTTTACCACCTCACCCAAGCGCCGCTGGAGGTAACGCTAAGGGTGCTTCTGGGCAAATCGTTGCAAGCGGGCTGGCGTGTTGCCGTGCGCGGCAGGACGGAGGCTGTGCTGGACCGCCTGGACGAGCAGCTTTGGCTGGTACCCGAGGACGGCTTCCTGCCCCACGGCCGCGCGGGCGGTCCCCATGATGCCGATCAACCGGTGCTTCTGACGATGGGGGCGGCAGGCAACGATCCGTCTTGTCTTGTGTCGGTGGAAGGGGCGTCGGTTGAGGCCGCCGAGGTGGGCATGATGGAGCGGGTGATGGTCCTGTTCGATGGCCACGACGAGGCGGCCTTGCAGACCGCGCGGGAACAGTGGAAGGCCCTGACGGCGGCAGGCGTTGCGGCGAAATACTGGTCCGAGGCGTCCGGGCGCTGGGAGATGAAGGCCGAAAGCGCAGCGTCTTAAGGCCATTAACGCTCCAGGATCAAAGTCCCGTCGGCGATTTCCAACCGCGAGAACCGGTTGAGGTAGGTCATGCCCAGAAGGCTGCCGTCCATCTCGCCCGCATTCACGATGGCGCGCACGTTCTCGTCCACGATCCCGCTGAGCGACAAGGTCGCAATGCGGGTGGGCGCGGTCTCGACCCGGCCATTGGCGGTATTGGCACGGCCCGAAAAGATCAGGTCATCCGTCGCGATGCCGGCGCGCGTGGCATCCGCCTGGCTGAGCACGATGGCCGAGGCCCCGGTATCGACCACAAAGCGGGTTGGCACGCCATTCACCTCCAACGTCAGGTAGAAATGCCCATCAGAGGCGCGTGGCACCTCGATCGCACCGGTTTGCATCACCGATTGCTGCGGCGCGATGGAACTGGACAGGTCGTTCCAAAGGCCCACGGCCACAAGCGCGCCCAGAAAGATGAAGCCCCAGACCGCGAGGTAGCGGGCCATCTTCCCAAGCTGGCGGCGCTGACCCCAAAGGAAATAGCCGCCAACCGCACAAAGCAGCACGATCAGGTAGATCAGGCGGGGAATGTCTTGGCTATCCATGATGCAGATATAGGCAGGCTTGGACGAAATGAAACGTCAGATCACCTGCAAATCGCGTAAGCCGTCGATGACGAATTGCACCGAAAGCGCCGCCAAAAGCATGCCCAGAAGGCGGGTGACGACGTTGATACCTGTCGGCCCAAGGAGCCGCTCTAGCGGGGCGGCAAGTAGGAAAAGCGTGAAGACGCAGGCGATCACGAGGGCCATGACACCATGGATCGCGAGGAGATTGAGGGTGCTGTCGTCCTGGCCCGTCAGCAGGATCATCGTGGCGATGGCCCCGGGGCCCGCGATCAGCGGGATGGCCAAGGGGAAGACGGAGGGGTCTTCGCCCTCAGGCTCGGAATCCGCGGTGCCTTGGCGCCGCTGGCTGCGCCGCTCGAACAGCATATCGAGGGCGGTGAGGAACAACAGGATGCCGCCTGCCATGCGGAAGGCGGGCATGGAAATGCCGAGGAAGCCCAAGACCGCTTCGCCCGCGACGCCGAACAGCGTGAGGAGGGCTGCGGCCACGAGGCAGGCGCGGATCGCGATGGATCGGCGCTGGCGCGGGGTCATGCCTTGGGTCAGTGCCACGAAAAGAGGCGCGAGACCGATCGGGTCGATGATGACGAACAGCGTCACGAAGGCAGGGATCAGGAGGGCGAGGTCCATGGGGCGATTTCTAGCAAATTGCGCAGCAAAGCTGCATTGGTTTTTCAAGAGGAAGGGGCGCTGCCCCTTTTTCGCATCCAAGGGATGCGAATACCCCGGAGTTTTCCGGGCAAGATGAAAGGGGAGCCTCAGGGGCGTGCGGCATCGAGCTTGGCCTGGGCCTTTTCCCAGAGGTCTTCGGCGCGAGCGAGGCCTTCCATCACTTCGGCGTATTTCTTTTGCCAGGTGGTCAGCTCGCCGATGCGGGCATCCTCGTAGAGAGCAGGATCGGCGAGTTTCTTGGCCAGCTTCTCGCGCATGTCTTCGATCTTTTCGACGCGGGCTTCGGCTTTCTTGACCTCGGAGCGCAGCTCTTTGATCTGGTCCTGGGACAGTTGCTTGGGCTTGGGTTTTGCGGGTTTGGCGGCCTTGGGCTCGGTCCCCAGAAGGGATTGGCGGTAGGTCTCCAAGTCATGCTCGTAGGGGGCGACATGGCCGTCCTTAACCAACCAGAGGCGGTCGGCCACGAGCGACAGCAGGTGCATGTCGTGGGACACGAGGATCACGGCGCCTGTGTAGGCGGTCAGTGCCTCGACCAGGGCTTCGCGGGATTCGATATCGAGGTGGTTGGTCGGCTCGTCCAGGATCAGGAGGTGCGGCGCTTCCAACGTGGCCAACAGCAGCGATAGGCGCGCCTTTTGGCCGCCGGAGAGTTTGGCCACAAGCGTTTCGGCCTGATCCGCGCCAAGGCCGAAGCCCGCAAGGCGTGCGCGCAATTTCGGCGGCGCGTCGGTGGGGCGTTCCCGGCGCAGGTGATCGAGCGGCGTCTCATCAAGGTGCAACTCGTCCACCTGGTGCTGCGCGAAGTAACCGATGCGCAGTTTGGAGGACGAGATGACGCGGCCCTCCATCGTTTGCAGTTTGCCCGCCAGCAGTTTCGACAGGGTGGATTTGCCCTGCCCGTTGCGGCCCAGGAGGGCGATGCGGTCGTCCTGATCCAGCCGCAGGTTAAGACGGTTAAGCACTGCGCGGTCGCCGTAGCCCACGGCGGCGTTGTCCATGGCGACGATAGGCGGGCTGAGGGCCTCGGGCTCGGGGAAGGTGAAGACGGTGCGCGCGGCATCTTCGGGCGCGCGGATGGTTTCCATTCGCTCCAGCATTTTCACGCGCGATTGCGCCTGTTTCGCCTTGGAGGCCTTGGCCTTGAAACGGTCCACGAAGGATTGCAGGTGGGCGCGTTGGAGGTCTTGCTTCTTGGCAGCGGCGGCTTGCACGGCGCGGCGTTCCGCGCGGGTTTTGGCGAAAGTGTCGTAGCCGCCGGTATAATAGGTCAGCGTCTTGTCGGCGAGGTGCAGGATGTGGCCCACGGCACGGTTCAGCAGTCCGCGGTCGTGGGAGATGATCAGGACCGTGTGGGGGTATTTGGCCAGATACGCCTCCAGCCACAAAGCGCCTTCAAGGTCGAGATAGTTGGTCGGCTCGTCGAGCAGTAGAATATCGGGTTGCGCGAACAGGACACCGGCCAGCGCGACCCGCATGCGCCAGCCGCCTGAATAGGCGGAGCAGGGGCGTTGCTGGTCTTCGTGGCTGAAGCCAAGACCGCGCAGGATCTGTGCGGCGCGCGCCTCGGCCCCCCAGGCGTCGATGTCGGCGAGGCGGGCCTGCACCTCGGCGATGCGCGTGGGGTCCTGGGACGTGTCGGCCAATAGGGCGGCACGTTCGGTATCGGCCTCAAGCACCGTGTCGATCAGGGACGTCTCGGACGAGGGCACTTCTTGGGCCACACCGCCGATTTTCGCGCCCGCAGGTAGGGTAATTTCACCAGTATCAAGGCCCAATTCGCCCCGGATGATCCGGAACAGCGTGGTCTTGCCCGTGCCATTGCGGCCCACGATGCCCACCTTGTGGCCCGCAGGAATGGTGACAGAGGCGCCCTCAAGCAGAGAGCGGCCCGCGACGGAGTAACCGATATCAGAAATACGCAACATGGAGCGCGGCCTAGCAGAGGGTTGCGCCCCATGCTAGCTGGTTTTCGAAAGGATGCCCTTCCGTGACGCGAACACCCCCAAGGTTGACTACGCTGGTGCTGATGACGGCGCTGTCGGTGCTGACCCTCAACATGTTTTTGCCTGCCTTGCCCGCGATGGGGGAAAGCTTCGGCGTGAGCGAGGCGGTGATGGGCTTGGCGATTTCCGGATACATGGCCTGCGCGGCGGTGTTCCAGATGTCGCTTGGCGCGCTGTCGGACCGCATTGGCCGCAGGCCGGTCCTGTTGGGGGTGTTGGCGCTTTACGTGGTGACGTCGCTGGTCTGCCTGAGCGCGCAATCCATCGAGGTGTTTCTGGTGGCGCGCGCGGTGCAAGCCGTTGCAGTGGCAGGCGGCGTTCTGTCCAGCGCCGTGGTGCGTGACCTCTATGACGGGCGGATGGCGGCGGCGAAGCTGGGGACGATTGCGACGGCGATGGCGATTGCGCCGATGTTGGCGCCTATCCTGGGGGGCTTTCTGGACGCGTGGTTCGGCTGGCGTGCAATCTTCGCGGCCTACACGATCTTTGGGTTGGCCGCATTCGTGCTGATTTGGGCGGATCTGGGAGAGACCAAGCAACGGGACCCCGCGCGGCAAGCAGGCCGCGTGACGGCCTTGCTGAAAGAGCCTGTGTTCTGGGCCTACACATGTGTGTTGGGGTTCAGCGTCGGGGCGTTCTTCACCTTTCTGACGGGGGCGCCCTTCGTGGCGTCGCAGGTTTTCGGCCTTTCGTCGGACCAGATCGGCCTTGTTCTGGGCTCGATCACGCTGGGGTATATGCTTGGGGCGGGCATTTCGGCGCGAACGGTCGAAAGGGTGGGTGCGATGCCGTTGATCCTTGTGGGGCGCGGCCTGCCGCTTGTGTCGCTTGTCGCTGCGTTGGCAGTTTTCCTTGCAGGGTTCGGGACCTTGTGGGTGCTGTTCGCGGCCACGATGACGGTGGGCTTCGGCAATGGCCTGACGGTGGCTAACGCCAATGCGGGTGCATTGGCCGTGCGGCCCGAAATGGCGGGCACGGCGGCGGGGCTTGCAGGGGCCTTTGTCCTGGTGACGGGCGCGGTCCTGGCAGGGCTGACCACCATGGTTCTCAGCGCCCAGGCGACGCCGGCGCGGCTCATCCTTCTTATGGTGGCGGCTGTGGCCGTATCTATGGCGGCGGCCCTCCTGGCGCGCCGCTGGTCCAAGGCCCTGCCAGCCAATTGAGCAAGCCGCCATTCGGGGGCAGGGCGGTCGCTGCCGGGTCTTTCCTTCTTCTGTTGCCCATGCTAGCTGCCGCGCGAAATCTTAACGCACTCAACCCGGAGCAGCCCCATGGCCATCCAGCGCACTTTCTCGATCATCAAACCCGACGCCACCAAGCGCAACCTGACCGGCCAGATCGCCGCTAAATTCGAGGAAGCCGGTCTGCGCATCGTCGCCTCCAAGCGCATCCAGCTAACGCTGGCCCAGGCGCAGCAGTTCTACGGTGTCCACTCCGAGCGTCCCTTCTTCGGTGAGCTGTGTGAATTCATGATCTCCGAGCCGATCGTTGTGCAGGTTCTGGAAGGCGAAGACGCCATTGCCAAGAACCGCGAAGTCATGGGCGCCACCAACCCCGCCGATGCCGCCCCCGGCACGATCCGCAAGGAATTCGCGCTGTCGATCGGCGAGAACTCGGTCCACGGCTCCGACGCGCCCGAGACGGCCGCGGAAGAGATCGCGTTCTTCTTCTCGGGTCTTGAGCTGGTCGGCTAAGCCACCCTGTTCTAGCACATGAAAAAGGGCCGTCCCAGACAGATGGGGCGGCCCTTTGTGCGTGCTGAAAAGGGTTACGTCATCTAATCCTGTTGGATCCCCGCGAGGTATTCGATCAGGGCAAGGATCCGGAAGCGTGCGTAAATCTCGGCCTCGGTGGTGGAGAAGTCGGGGTTCGCCACCAACCGTCCCCGGGCTTGAAAACGGTTGCTCCATGCGGGCATTTCGCTGCTGCCATGGGCCCCGCTGGAGACCGGGCCCTCGATGATCTGGTAGACGGAGGTCACCGGGAACACGCCGCCGTTCTGAGATTGAAGGGCTGTCAGATCGGGGAGGGATACGTTCAGGTACCCTGCCAACGGCCCGTCGCCGGTCCCGGACGCGCCATGGCATTGGGCGCAACTGTCCATATACTCCAATTGACCGATTTGTTGTGCGTTGGCTACCAGCGGCAGCCAGACTGCAAGTCCGACTACCAGACCAATGATGCGTGAAACCTGTCCCATTTCGGACCCTCCCTCGGTTTATCCAAGCGTCGACACGATACGGAGTATAGTTGCCTGTGCGATCTGCCGATTGACGTGGATCAACCCTGCCGGAGACATGCGCGGGCGAGGGCAGCTTCGCGGAAAAACCGAGGGCGATTGTCGATAGCGATGCGCCTAGCGCCGCTGACCCACGCCAATGTCATCGAGCATGCGTTCGAATGCGCTGTCGACGACGGAACCCGCTTCGTCGGCTTTCAGGGTGTCGAATTGAGCGCGCAACGCGTCCTTCTCGGCCCCCTTGCAGTCGTTCCAAGGGCGTCCCTGCAACGCCATGTGCAGGACATAGTACATGATGAAGTGGGGCCGTGCGCCGGTTCTTAGGATCGCGCGGTAGGCTTGGTCGGCGCCAAGATCGCGCAGGTGCCCCGCGGTGTGGATCCCGGCATTCGCCAGAACCTGGGCCTGGGCGGGGCCGATATTGCGGATCACCGTCACTGGGGCGGTGTCGTCGTCATCTGTCATCGTGGACCTCTGGTTGAGGTCGTCACCTTACACAGGTCTGTTCGAAACTTGAACGCGTTCTGCGCTCAGATACTGGCCCAATCCGAGAAGCGGACCGGCGTTGGCAGTTCCTTGGCGGGGGCTTGGCCCTTGGCGGGCTTTGGCTTGCGGGTTGGCATCGTGCTGCTCCGTTCTTTGGGATTGCACAGAAAACGCTGCGCCTGAAATCAGGCGATTTACGGTGCGGAAATGAGGCGACAATGGGGCACCAAGTCCGTGAAAACAAAAATCGGAGCGGGGAAAAGAAAAGCTGGCGTCCCGGATCAGTGGAAGAGAGACGAGGACGCGGGCCGCCAGCTTGGAAGGCGTTGGGTGGACCGGGAACAAAGGGAGGAGACGTCCCGGCTCACATCAACTGAGATCTTTTTGGCTTCTCCGGCGTTGCACGTGAAGGGGTAGGCGGTGCGAGAGGGGGCTTAAACGCGAAATGCTGCAATATTGGGCGATCTTGCGGCGGCCTTGGTCGCGATCGGGCAGTACCCGTTCGATGCGGCGCGCAGGGCGATGCAATTGCGGTGCGAATTGTTGCAAAAACCCGCGCCGTCCTCACGGCGGCGAGACGGGCTTTCACGGGCCTGTGTGGTTGGTGCAGGGCGGGGTGCCGTCTGTTCATATTCGCACCTATATCGCGCATTTCTCTCAGATACGTGTGTGGAATCACGCCAACACAAGGCGCATATTCATCTCATCGGAACGCAGCAAGACGCCGCGCTTCCCCAAGACAACCCAAACCAGGGGCCGCGACAACCGCCGCCCACTCAGAAAAGAAAAAGGACTAACGTCATGAAAAAGATCGCAATCATCGCCGCTACCACCCTGTCCATGGCCGCTTCCCTCGCTGCTCCGGCTTTCGCGCAATCGGCCTCCACCGCCTTCGCCATCGCGCATTTCAACCAGTCGGCCGATAGCGCCTCGGACGTTGTGGCCCTGCCCAATGGCGCGAACACCACGCAGGTCTCTACCCGCGGCATGACGCCCCTGGCTGAAGCCTTCGCCCTGTTCAACGAATACGCTGACGGCACCGGCGACCTGCGCGGCCTGAACGGCGCAACCGTCGTGAACGGCACGCCCGCTTACGGCGCCGACATCTTCGAGCGCCTGCGCGCCGCTGATCGTGAGAACAACTAAGACCAGATCACGGGACCTCCTCCCCCGGGTCAGCCCCTCGCCACCATGGCGGGGGGCTTTCTTTTGTACGGGGCGATAAGAATCTGCTTGGCGGTGGGGGCCACCATGTTACCTCTTGCCAATGCGACACCTGATACCGACCCCCGCCCAAGTCGATGCTGTGCAAGCTGACCTCTCGGATATTCCATGGCCCTCGGTGGACGCCGACGCACCGGCCGCCTTGCTCAGCCGATGCCCCGAGGCCGCGCAGACGCCCTTGGTGGCGGCACCCGCGCTTGCTTCACGCTTGGGCCTCGAGGCGTTGCACCTCAAGGATGAGCGCGCGCGCATGGGATTGGGAAGCTTCAAGGCCTTGGGCGCGGCCTACGTCATTGCCTGTGATGCCGCGGCGGGAACCGCCAAGGGCCGCGCCTATTACACCGCCAGCGCAGGTAACCATGGGCTGTCGGTGGCGGCGGGCGCGCTGGCGTTCGGCGCGCGCGCGGTGATCTATCTGGCGGCCACGGTGCCAGCCGCTTTCGCGGCACGGCTAGAGGGGATGGGCGCAGAAGTCCGCTGGCGCGGAGATGTCTATGAAGACAGCATGGAGGCGGCGAAAGCAGACGCTGCGGCAGAGGGGGCGGTGTTGCTGTCCGACAGCTCATGGCCCGGCTACACAAAGCGCCCGTGGCGGCTGATGGAGGGCTATCTGGTCCTTATGCAAGAGGCCGTGGCGCAGATACCTGCGCCGCCGACCCATGTTTTCCTGCAAGCGGGGGTGGGCGGTATGGCGGCCTCTGCCGCGGCCTATGCACGAAAGGTTTGGGGCGCTGGTCCCCGGATCATCGTGGTGGAGCCCGACGCGGCGCCTGCGCTGATCGCTTCGGTCGCGGCGGGGCGCGCGATGACCACCGAGGGGCCCGCGAGCGTCATGGGGCGGCTCGATTGCAAGGAGCCGTCATTGATTGCGCTGAAGGGGCTGTCGCGCGATGCCTCGGATTTCATGGTGATTTCCGAAAAAGAGGGCGCTTTGGGCGCGCAGATGGCCGAGGAAGCGGGGCTTCCCTCGACGCCGTCGGGCGCGGCGGGTCTAGCGGGCCTGATCGTCGCCGCAGAGGGCGACTTTGGGTTGGATCGCACCTCGCGCGTGCTGCTGATCCTTAGCGAGGGTCCGGAATGACACCCCCTCGCGGCTTTCCGGAGGCAGAGTTCCGCGACCGCACCGATCGCGCGCAGGCGCTTATGGCAAAGGCTGGTCTGTCGGCGCTGCTGCTCACGACCGAGCCCGAGGTGCGCTACTACACCGGTTTCCTGACGCGCTTCTGGGAAAGCCCCACGCGGCCCTGGTTTGTCGTAATCCCGGCCTCGGGCGCGCCGATTGCGGTGATCCCCAGCATCGGCGCGCATCTGATGGGGCAGACGTGGCTTGATGACATTCGCACCTGGCAGGCGCCTGATTACGATGATGACGGCATTGGCCTATTGGCCGAGACCTTGCAGGAGGTGACGCCTCCGGACGCCCGGATCGGCGTGGCGGATCAGATGGAAAGCCACCTTCGGATGCCGCTGGCCGATTTTCAAACTCTGAAACAATCGCTTGGGGCCCGTCGCATCACGGGCGACGCGACGATCACGCGCCGTTTGCGCATGGTGAAGTCGCGGGCGGAACTGGCCAAGATCACCTGCGCCGCCCAGATCGCCGATCGCGCCTTTGACCGAGTGGCAGAGATTGCGCGCGTGGGAATACCGCTGGCGCGGGTGTTCCGAGATTTCCAGCGACTTTGTCTGGAGGGGGGCGCGGATTGGGTGCCGTATCTGGCGGGTGCGTCCGAGGCTGGGGGATACGGCGATGTGATTTCTCCGGCGACGGAGGCCCCCTTGGCGGCGGGCGATGTGCTGATGCTGGACACCGGATTGGTCTGGGACGGCTACTTTTGCGATTTCGACCGGAATTTCAGCCTTGGCGCGCCCTCGGCGGCGGTGACCGAGGGCCACGGGCGGTTGATCGAGGCGACGCAGGCCGGGTTCCAAGCCGCCAAGCCCGGCGCGCGGATTTGCGAATTGTTCCATGCGATGACTGACATCGTGAACCCGGGCGGTGCGGGGTCTGACGCGGGACGGCTGGGGCATGGGGTGGGGATGCAGCTGACGGAATGGCCGTCGATCATCGCCGCCGACAAGACCGTACTGGCAGAGGGGATGGTGCTGACCTTGGAGCCGGGCGTGACTTTGCCCGACGGCAAGATCATGGTGCATGAGGAAAACATCGTCATCGAGGCGCAGGGCGCCCGCTTCCTGTCTTCGCCTCAAGACCGGGAGATCCGCGTGATATGACCCATCTTCCCTATGCGCTGACCGAGGATCGCCCGCCGCAATTGGGCATGGTCGTCCTGCAGTCGGACGAGACGCTGGAGGCGGACCTGGGCCGCCTTCTGCCGCAACGGGCCGAGCTTCTGGTGACCCGGATCCCGTCGTCGGACACGGTATCCTGCGACAGCCTCGGTGAGATGGCGCGTGACCTCACGGCGGCCGCTTCGCTGTTGCCACGGGGCGCGAAACTGGCGGTGGTGGGCTTTGGCTGCACGTCGGGTACGGCGCAGATCGGGGCAGGGCGCATCGCGCAACTCACCCGCGCAGGCGTCGAGACGCAGGCGGTCACGGATCCCGTGTCGGCCCTGATCGCGGCATGCAGGCAGTTGGGCCTGTCCCGTTTGGCGCTGGTCAGCCCCTATGTCGAAGAGGTCTCGACGCGCCTGATGGATGTCTTGGCCGAGGCGGGTATCGAGATTGCGGCCTTCGCCAGTTTCAACGAGGCCAACGAGGCGCGTGTCGTGCGTATCGCGCCCGGTGCAATCGTCGATGCGGCCCGCGCGACCGTGGCGCAGGCACCGTGCGACGCGGTGTTCTTGTCCTGTACCAACCTGCGCACGCTGGACGTAATCGCGCCCATCGAGGCGGAATTGGGCCTGCCGGTCCTGTCGAGTAATCTGGTGCTGGCATGGCACATGGCGCATCTGGCAGGGCTGAAGGCTGCGGGGATCGACGCGGCGTTGCTGCGCGCCTAGCCGATGAATTGCAGCTTGGCCAAGCGGGCATATAGCCCGCCTGCGGCAATCAACTCATCATGGGTGCCGGTGGCCACGACGTGCCCTTCGTTCAACACGATGATGCGGTCGGCCTTCTTCACTGTGGCCAGGCGATGGGCAATGATAACCGTCGTGCGGTTGCGGCTAAGGCGGTCGACGGCCATCTGCACGGCGGTCTCGCTTTCCGCGTCCAGCGCACTCGTGGCCTCATCCAGCAACAGGACCGGCGCATCGCGCAGGATCGCGCGGGCAATGGCGATGCGCTGTTTCTGGCCGCCCGATAGCATTACGCCGCGCTCGCCCAGGTGGCTGTCATAACCTTGGGGGAAACCGGTGATGAAGCCATGGGCGGCGGCGGCCTTCGCGGCAGCCTCGATCGCGGCTTGATCCGCGTCCAGACGCCCGAACCGGATGTTCTCGGTGGCGCTGGCCGCGAAAATCGCAGGATCCTGCGGCACCAATGCAATGTTGCGGCGGAACGCGGGCCGGGACAGGTCGCGCAGGTCGCAGCCATCAAGGGTGATGCGCCCGCCGGTGGGGTCATAGAAGCGCTGGATCAACTGGACAATGGTAGTCTTGCCCGCCCCCGAAGGGCCAACCAGTGCCACGGTCTCGCCCGGCAAAATCTCCAGCGTCACGCCCGCCAATGCCGCCGCCTCGGGGCGCGTGGGGTAGGTGAAATGGACGTCTTCAAAGACGATATGGCCCGTCACGGGCCCCGTCAGCGGTGTGGGGGCCTCAAGATCCGTTACGCCGTCTTCGGCGCTCAGCAAGTCGACCAACCGCTCCGTCGCACCCGCTGCGCGCTGAAGGTCGCCCCAAAGTTGCGCCGTGGCCGTCAGCGCCGTGGCGACCATGACGGCGTAGATCATGAACTGCACGAGGGTTCCGGGGGTCATGAGGCCCCTCTGGACATCCCCGATGCCGACCCAAACGACGCTGACACAGGCGGTAAACGACAGGAGAATGACGAAGAAGGTCAGCGCCGCCCGGATCTCGATCCGGCGTCGCGCGGCGGCGAAGGCCTTGGCGGTGAAGAAGGAAAACTGGGTTCGGCTGGCCTTTTCATTGGTGAAGGATTGCACGGTTTGCACCGCCGACAGGCTTTCCGAGGCCTTGCCCGAGGAAGCCGCGAGCCAGTCTTGGGCTTCGCGGCTGGCGAGGCGCATCTTGCGGCCCAAAAGATAGATCGGCACAAGCGTCAGGGGCACGACCAGCAGCACAAGGGCCGACAGCTTCACCGAGGTCGTGACCAGCAGGAAGACACCGCCCGTCAGGGTCAGGACGTTGCGCAGGGCCGTCGCGGCGGAAGAGCCGACGACGTTTTGCACCAGCGTGGTATCGGCCGTGATGCGGCTCAGGATCTCTCCGGTCATGGTGGTCTCGTAGAAGGCGGGGCTGAGGCCGATGACCCGCGAAAAGACCGCGTTACGCAGGTCCATCACCACCTGCTCTCCGAGGCGGGCGACGAGGTAGAAGCGCAGGGCCGAGCCAACCGCAAGGGCCGCGACACCAACAAGGCCGATGACGAAGTACCGGTCCAGAAGCTCGACGTTTCCGGCGTTGAAATGGTCCACCAGTCGACGCACGATCAGGGGCAGGGCAAGCGACACGAGGGTGGTCACAAGCAGCACCATTGCTGCCGCGCCAATCAGGGTCCGGTGGGGGCGCAAGAACGGCACCAGCGCCCCTAAGATCCCGATCCGGCGAGATCCTTTGCGCGGGCGGCGGGCCTCAAGAATATGTGCTGGCGCTTTGGTTGCCACGGTGTGCCCTTCGTCGTGCGCCACGACTGCAAACGCCGCGCTCCGTTACAGGCTATCTGTTCGCTTTGCCGGGCAACAGGCCTTGCGCAAACATAGTGCAAAGCGCGGGGCGCAAGACGTGGCCACAGGGTTTTCTCTTCGCCGTGTTCCGGGGCTGTAAAGAGGCGTTCTTGAAGCTAAAGGTTAATTCTTGACTCTAAAGTTTAAAGATTTACTCTAAAGATAAAATATGGTCGCTATAGTGTCACTCTTGAACCCATCGCCGCGACCTTGCGCCGAGCCGATCCCCTGAGGGCCGCCCCCGATGCAAAGCGCGTCTGTCACATCTTTCGCCTACCGCGCTTATGGCTTCAATCTGGTCAGCGATATACCATTGGCTCGGTTGAGCCCCGGCATTGATCTGGGCCTCGACACGATCACCGTCACCCGTCAGGAGGTGATGCCAGAGGCGCCTGCCAATGCGGCGAAGATTGGCCCCTACCTGCGGGCCGCCCCCGGTTTTCTGTCACTCGACATTGACGGGGTTGTGCGCATGGCGGCGATTGCGGGGCAAAGGTTGCTGTATTGTCCCTATGACGGCACCGATGACGCGTCTGTTCAGGTGTTCCTGATGGGCTCGGGGTTGGGGGCGGTTCTGATGCAGCGCAAGTTGTTGGTGATGCACGGCAATGCGGTGGAGGTGGCCGGGGCTTGCGTGATGTGCGTGGGGCCATCGGGCGTGGGGAAATCCACCACAGCCGCGGGCCTGATGCAGCGCGGCCACCGAGTGATGAGCGATGATGTCTGCGCGATCAACGGGGCCGGGCAGATCGTTCCGGGCATACCCAGCATCAAGCTGTGGCAAAGCGCGGCAGATGGGTTGGGCATGGCCACAAAGGGGCTGGATCCCGTCAGGCCCGACATGGAGAAGTACGGGCTGCCTTTGGGGCGGGCGTTCTACGCCGATCCATTGCCGGTTACCAGAATCTACGTCCTTTCTCCCAACGGCTCTGCCACCGTCAGCCTTGAAAGGCTGAACGCGGCCGAGAAATTCGACACGCTTCGCGACAATACCTACCGTTTTCCCTTCGTGGCCGCCCTGGGCTTGAGCACGTTGCATTTCCAGCAGCTGGCCGATCTTGCCCGGCGCATCAGCGTTACGCGGATAAAACGCCCTGCGGAAGGGTTTCATCTGGACCAACTGCTGGATGCCTTGATCGCTGATACCACCGATCAGGTGCGGAACACCTGACGCGACTGTCCCGGACAATGCCCTAGACGACCTTTTTTCAAGGCCTTAGAAGTTAACACGCCGCTTGGTTGCTTGTGAAAGAGAGATGGGGGGCGACCCACGGCCTCAAGGGCGGCGTTGTTTGAGGGTTTTGCCATGAAAGAAGACATCATGCGATACGAGCGCAGCGCCAATATGATGGTGGCCGAGATGGATGGCGATCTGGTGATGATGGATATCGACCAAGGCAGCTATTTCGCGATCAACCCGGTCGGTGGCCATCTTTGGCAGCAGTTGGAGACGCCGCAAACGCTGGCGGGCCTGGTCGAAAGCGTAACGAAGGCCTTTGCCACGGATGATGCTTCCCAGGTCAAGACCGATGTGGAGGGGTTCCTTGCCGACATGGCGCATAACAACCTGATCCGAGAGATCAGGGCCTGACGATGGGCATCGTGGCCGTTGCCCTTCGGAAAGTCCGATCCGCGACGACATTCTCGGCGTTCGAGCTTATCCTGATCGCGCCTGTCTTCATGGCCTTAGGCGTGGCGCGGCTGGCGATTTTGATCCTGCCGTTCCGGCTTTATGCCCGCGTTCTTGGGCAACCGGCCGGGCTGGACGTTGAAACCGCACCGGTGTCTGACAGCGCCATGGCGCGCGCCCGTGCGATCGGCAAGGTCGTGCGGCGCACCGCACGGATCACCCCGTGGCAATCCGTGTGCCTTGGCCAAGCCATGGTCGCCGCGCTTCTGCTTCGCTTGGCGGGTGTGCCCTACTGCGGCTATTTTGGCGTCGCCGCTGCCCGCGATGGGGCTGAAACAGATCCGTTGAGCGCGCACGCATGGGTCCGGGTAGGGCACTGGAACGCGACGGGGGGACAGGATGTGCGCCGCTACGCGGTCGTCATGGTCTTCAAACACAGCCCCCGGCACGGCGGCTGATGTTTGCCTGCATTTTTGTCCGTGCCGCTCGCGCTAATCCGCAGGATCATGCGACGCCCGAGGCCTTGTTGCACGCCCTGACGCCGTTTGAGCCGGCGGATGTGCAAGGCCATTGGTCGAACGAGCATCTGATGATGGTCCAGGCGCTGACCTGGAACACGCCGGAGCAGCGCTTTGAGAACGCGCCCGAGGTCTGCGCCACAACAGGCCGCGTGATCGTGTCTTGGGTGCGGCTCGATAACCGGACGGAGTTGTGCGCCGCGTTGCACCTACGCGACGCACCCGACCTGACGGACCCGCAAATCATCCTTTCCGCGCATCAAACGTGGGGTGAGGGATGCGTCGACCAGCTTGAAGGGGACTTCAGCTTCGTCCTCTATAACCCTGAAAAGAATAATGTATTCTGCGCCCGCGACAGCTTGGGCACGCGGCCATTCTACTATGTCTTGACCGATGAGGTCTTTGTTGCAGCGACCTCTCTGGTCGCCCTGCGTGCGCTCAGGACGCCATTCAAAGCCCCCAGCCAGAAGTGGATCGCGCTGTTCGTGGCGAACATGAACTGGGCGCAGACCGAGGCTGCCTACGAAGGCGTTTCCAAACTCGCTCCGGCCCATCATATGACGGTCGCGCGCGATGCCAGCACAGGACCAAAGCGCTATTTCAACTTCGATCTGAGCGCCCCCCACGCCACGCGGCGCGACCCCATCTGGGTCGAGCGCTACCGCGATCTTTTTGACCGCGTCGTCAAGGATCGGGCACGATCCGCGTACCTGGTGGGCGCCGAAAGCTCTGCCGGGCTCGATTCTTCGTCCATTGTCGCGCAACTGGTGCGCGTCCTGCCCCATGATCGCGCGGATTTTCACTGCTTCGGCATGATGCAGATGGTGGATGAGGTGGCGCTGCTTCCGGCCACATCCGCGATGTGCGACATCCGTCACACCCATATCGTCACCCGGCCCGAAATGCTGGCACTTAACGCCAGCTTTCAGCGGGCGCTGCGCACCATCGGGCATCCGGCCGAACATGGGCAGATGTTGCTGCATCCCAGCTTCTTCACCATTGGGGCATCGCTGGGCATTCGCACCATGGTCTCTGGCTTCGGGGGGGATGAGGTCGTCACATCCTATGCGGGGGGCCTGTTCGACGATCTGCAGGCGCAAAAAGCATATGGCACCTTGCTTCAAGAGCTTCCCGGCACCGGAGCAATGCGCCTTGCGCGGCTGGCAAAACGTCTGATGCGCGGTGCCTCGAATCCGTTCGAGCGGGAACGCGAAAGGGTTCGCGCCAAACTGGCCGCGAGTTGCCTGCGCGACGATGTGCTGGAAGACATGGGCCTGCGCGATCAGGTCGAGGCGTGGTTAAACCCCACCGGTCTGACCCCCACCCTCAATGCCTGGACCGGACTGTTGCCGGGTTTCACCCACGGGCGCACGGCGCGTCTGGAAAGCACTGCTTTGTTTGCGGCAAGCCACCGCGTGGATTACCGATTTCCGATGCTCGACCGCCGCCTGATCCAGCAATTTTTCGCCACGCCCGCGATCGAGAAACGGCACCGCGATATGGGACGGTATCTGCATCGCCGCGCAATGATGGGGCGGGTCCCCGATCAGATCCTTTGGCAGAAGACGAAAGACATGGGCACGCATTTGGGCGGGCGCCCGAACATTGCC
Organism: Gymnodinialimonas phycosphaerae; assembly: GCF_019195455.1. Classification (NCBI taxonomy): domain Bacteria; kingdom Pseudomonadati; phylum Pseudomonadota; class Alphaproteobacteria; order Rhodobacterales; family Paracoccaceae; genus Gymnodinialimonas; species Gymnodinialimonas phycosphaerae. The sequence goes on from NZ_JAIMBW010000001.1 coordinate 489,038, forward strand.
CCCAGAACGGTAACGCCGTTCGCAGCACTGCCCGAGGTCCTGCGCAGCCTTGTGGATGCCCGGAAGTACGATGCCCTGATGGCTCGGTGCGGACCACAGAACAAGGCGGATGCACCGGCGGATTTGTCGTCGGAATTCAGTTTGTGGCAGCTGGATCAACTGACTGCATGGCTTTAGGGCTGCGGGCGATGCATCGCGGGGGGAATTCCAGGTTGCGCCTTGAAAATAAGCCTGACACGGCGATTAACGTGGCGCTCACGGCTTGACAAGCCAAGCACGCTCGGTACCTAATTAACCATATTTTTAACTCTTTTGAGGATACAGGCCAATGACCACCGCCACGGACCAGGATCGCCAAAAAGACCTTCCGGCCTATGAGGCACCGCAATTGCGTGTGCTGAACGTTGCGGACACGCAGACGGGTCCGTTCCCGGATCCCAGTGAGTTCCCAACCATTCTGCAAATGTCCTGAGGGTTGTGCACTTGCGTCGAAATAGACGCGCTGGATGAAAAGAAACGCCTGCCTCGTATCAGAGGCAGGCGTTTTTTTTAGCTGCGGCTTGGAAAGACGCCTTGGAGGGCAATGATAAACGCCAGCACGAGGAAGGGCTGCTCGTTCGAGAACGATTGATTGCCCCCTTCGGCCGAGACCGTGATGCTTTCGGAGGACATGACGACATTGTTCGCCGGGTCCAGAGGCGCGTAGATCTTTGTGTCCCCGGTGATGATCCCCAGCATCTGGTTCGTGGGATTGCCCGACGTTCCGACTGCGGCCTCGGCGTGCAGCGTTGCGGTGTGGGTGTGGTTGGGCATGTTCGCCGTGGTCAGGGTCGTGAATTCGTTGCCGCCCTTTTGCCCGAACGTATTGCGCGGGGTCAGGCCCGGACCAGCGCCGTGGCCCATCGGCACGCGACCGCGAAGGTCCGGCAAGGCAAAGGTCGTGCGTCCGTCGCCGCCGTACATGGTGCCAAGGATCGAGAACAAGGCAGAGTATTGCGAGATCGGCAAAAGCTGGCCATCGCAGAACGCCCATCCCCGTGGGGCAAAGTTTCCAGCAAACATCGAGATGTCACCAAGGTACGGATCTACAGGCATGATAATGTCTTCCTATTCTGTTTCATTTTCCGAAGGCACATCCCGCGGTAAAAAGGACTTTGGCAAACTAATGAAACGGTACACGGGTTCTCCGGTAGGCCAACACTGTCATAGCCAGCGATTTAGTCACGTCTTTTTTGTTCTTTTGGCGGTCGCTGCCTGCGTCTAGGTTAGAGGCACACCACCGCATATCCGCGGTGCAAGAGGGACGCCCCATGCGTGACACAACCCGGTTCGTGGCGGCCTGCTGTCGGTGGCCCGTTGACGCCGCCGCGCACGAGGCGGTTGCGGCAGCGGCGGCCGACGTCGGTTCGTGGGAGTTGGCGCAAGAGGCCGTGGCAGAGCATCGCGTCGTCGCGTTGGTTCACCCGGCGGTGCGTGATCTTGCCTGCGTGCCGCAGGCCTTCCGCGATTGGGCGCGGCAAGAGGCCCATGGCGTGGCACTGCAAGCCATGGAATTGACCCGCACGTGCATTGATGTCGATAAAGCCTTGAAAGCCGCCGGCGTGTCGCCGCTGCATTTGAAAGGTCCCGTGTTGGGGCAATTGGCCTATAACAGTGTCGTGCGGAAATTCAGTCGTGACCTCGATATCTTCGTGCCGCCATCCGAGGCCAATGCCGCAATTGCCGCGTTGGAGGGACTTGGATATCGGCGCGCGGGGCAGGGGGATGAGGTCTCGGCAAGGCTGGCCGATGCCGTGATCCGGAATTGCAAGGATCTCAAGTTCGGGGGGCCGTCCGGCACGTTGATTGAATTGCATTGGCGGCTGTGTGACATCGGCGAAGACCTTAGCGGGGCTGAGCGTGATCCCAAGGCGCAAACCATCGCGGTTGCGGGGACCACGGATATGCAAACCATGGCAGCCGAGCAATTGGTGCCCTACCTTTGCCAGCACGGAGCCGCGCATTTCTGGACGCGGCTCAAGTGGCTGGCGGACCTGTCGGCCTACCTCAATGCTCTTCCCGCGCTGACGCGTGCCCGTGTGATCGCGGAAGTGGGTACTGGCCCGGCAAGCGATGTTCTGGCGCAGGCGTTGGCGCTCTGCGACACCTTGTTCGGCACTGAATATGCCCCCCGAATGTCGCGCAGGGCCAGGATCCTGTATCGTTATGCGCTGGCGCGGATCGATCAGCCGCGTGTCGCGCCCACCAGTGCCCGGGGCGTGATCCGGCAGATCAAGGACATCATCGCGTCGCGCCATCTCCATGCCACGCCGTGGGCGGGGGTGTGGGCGCTGAGAGGTCATTTGATTGGCCAGGAAGACGTCATGGCCTTGCCGTTGCCCCCGTCGCTGGACGGTGTCTACATCGTGATCCGCCTGCCGTCGTTGATCGTGCGGCGCCTGAAAGGCCTTGTGCCCCGCCGTGGCGCAAGCGCCAAGCACCAAACCTGAGCGACCGTCTGGCTTGACCGGTTGGCTACGGGCACAAGGCGGACCGCGACGAGGCGGTCGCGCCACTTCTCCAGCGCCAGCCCGACGCGGTCACGCAGCAGCGCTCACGTTGTCATGGTGCCCTAACGACGGATCAGGCAAGAAGAGAAGCGCGGAAGCTGTCGGCCGCACATCGGGGCGTCACTGTCATCTTCACAACGGCATGATGTGCAGGAAACGGCCCCTCAGCATGTGCATATGACGGGTAAGCACGACCAAATCGCAGCCAGATCAGCCAAGAGTGGCGGCGGCTTCAACAGGCTCGCAGATGAAGACCTTCAGGTGCTGGTTTCGTGATTGTTCAAGAGTTCCGCGATGGCCACTGCAAGATTCTGCATGCTGACGGGCTTCATCAAGTTGATGTCACGTTCTTTCAAACCGTTGCCATGGATGGCCGCTTCACGGGGATATCCGGACATGAAGAGGACAGGTAAATCGGGGCGATGTTCTCTGGCTTGCCTGGCCAGCATCGGGCCTTGCAAGGTGCCCGGCATGACAACATCCGTAACAAGCAATTCGATCGATGCATCCTGAAGCAGGAATTCGTAGGCCTGATCACCATTGGCGGCCACCGTGACCCGATATCCCAGCGCCTCCAGCTGCCGGGTCAGCATCTCGCGGACGCTCTTTTCATCTTCCGCCAACAGCACGTGGGCGGTGCCGCGCACGATGGGTTTGGCTAGCACGGCAGTGTCCCTATCCGCCGTTTCCTCGGATGCCCTGAAATAGAGCTTTACCGTCGTGCCAACGCCCGGCTCGCTGTAAATTTGCGCGCTGCCACCGATCTGGGACATGAGACCATGCACCATGGCAAGTCCCATGCCCGAACCTTCGTCAACGTCTTTGGTGGTGAAGAACGGCTCGAACACCCGGTCCATGACGTCTTTGCTCATACCAGTGCCGGTGTCTGTCACGGCAAGCATCACATAGCGTCCGGGTTCCACCGGCTCGTTTCGATCATCGATGTAATCGTCATCCAAACGGATGTTGCGTGTCTCGAGCGTCAACTTGCCACCATCGGGCATGCTGTCACGCGCATTGATCGCCAGGTTCAGAATGGCGTTCTCGACTTGCGAGCGGTCGATCATTGTGTTCCACAAACCACCCCCCGCGACCATCTCGATCAGTATCGTTTCCGGAAGAACGCGGCGCAGCATCCTGTCGCTTTCAGCCAGGATGTCGGACATGCTGTGAATCTGGGGATTGAGAACCGCTTTGCGGCCATAGGCCAGCAATTGCATCGTCAAGCGACGTCCCCGTTCGATGGCATCGTCCATCTCCTTGCAGAACAGCTGACATTGCGACTTGTCGTCAATGATCTGAAGCAGCTCCAGATTGCCTTTCAAAACGGCAAGCGTGTTGTTGAAATCATGCGCGATGCCCCCGACGAGTTGTCCAAGCGCCTCGAGCCTCTGGCTGCGCGCCAGCGCTTGTTCCGCTTCGTACTGCTTGGTCGTATCGAAGGCCACGCTGGCAATCAGTTTTTCCCCTTCGGACAGCCCGTCGATCAGGAAGCTCGTATCAAAGACCGTCCGTGTCTCACCACTTTCAGTGACGAAGCTATCGTGGCGCGAAATGCTGCCACCATTTTTCAGCAAGCGATGGTCGACACGTTCAAGCGCGGCAGCCGTATCGGCGTCAAAGAGATCCGAGGCTGAATTGCCGATGAACGCGTCCCTGCTGCATCCCGCAAACGTGGCGGCCATCTCGTTGCCGTAGATATGTTTGCGGTCTGCACCCTTGATGTAGACAGCGGCGGGCATGTTTTCGCAAAGGGCGTGAAAAATGCGCTGTGACCGCTGTGCTTGCGCCCGGGACTCGGTCAGTGCCGTCACATCGCGAAGAAACCCAATAAGATCTGGCTGCCCATCATCCTGCGCCGGCATCCAGTGGGCGGAAACGTCAAAATGCTGGTAAGCACCCTTGGCATTTTGGAGTCGGACCGATGTGGTATAATCCCGAACCTCTGCCATCGCAGCCTCTAGGATCTGCTTGTAGGGCTCCAGATCGTCCGGGTGCATCAGAGCCAAGGTGTCAGAAACACCAGCGGCCTCCTGTGCCGTATATCCAAGCGTTTGATGTAACTTCGGCGACCACTGGACGCGGTCCTCCCGAACACACCAGTAAAACATCCCCGATGACACCGCTTCCATCATTGCCCAGTAGTGCTCCGGTGCGATCGTCTGTGCGGCAAGCGTCTCGGGTATATTCATAATAGCTCCTCTCACCGGATTGGCTCGTGTCGCGACCGTTGCGGGCGCTTGGTAACGGCGTGTTTTCACCAACATGTGGCCTCTCAAGCATCTCGGTCAATGCTTTGCGACTCAAGGGAGCAAGCAGGGCTTCCCATTGTCGCTCTTCCGCATCGGAGCCGCTCGGAGGACCGCAATTGCATGGGAAAACCCGGCACGATCTCTGCTTGATGAAGACCGGCGGGGTCGTTTGTTGGGCATCGACCGCTTCAGCCGTCCTGATGGCGACAGCGTCGTTCGCCATAAACGGCAGCACCAGGGGGTAGCATCCGCGGCGAGCGGCCTGCCTTTAAGCGTCGGAATGGTTCAATAGGACTGCCGTGTTTTTGTGCCCAGTAAATGGCCCAATGCCGCCGCTCCTGCTTCCAGAGCATCGACAGCGCCGCAGTGCACAAGGCAGAAGCGCCAGTAATTCATTGTCCTAGTAGGAAAAACTGGCTCCGGCGGTAGGGATCGAACCTACGACAAATTGATTAACAGTCAACTGCTCTACCGCTGAGCTACGCCGGAACTAGGCGCGATATAGCAAGGGGAATTTGGGGCGTCCAGTGGGGGAATCCGGAAAACTTCATTCGGGACGGAAAAGTGCATTGGCGTGGAGGGGGCCTTGAGGGTGGATCCGGGCGCGTGTGGTGAGGTCGATCAGATGCGCCAGCACGTTGCGGGCCGCGGCGGGCAAAAGGGCGGGGGCGACGTCGGTGTAGATGTGGCGGGCCAGCATTTCGGCGTTGGCAGGTCCGATCGCCGCGAGTGCCGAGAGGATCTGCGCTTCGCGGGTGCGTCGGTGGGCGATCAGCTCGGCGCAGCGGGCCTGTGGGGCCCGCACCGGATCGCCGTGGCCGGGGTAGTAGATGCGGTCCGAGCGGGCCTTCAGCTTGTCGAGAGAGGCGAAGAACGCCGTCATGTCGCCGTCAGGGGGCGAGACCAGGGATGTCGACCACCCCATCACCAGATCGCCCGAGAACAACGCACCGTCCCAAGCGAAGCTGAGGTGATTGGCCATGTGCCCTGGGGTCTCCAGCACCGCGATGCCGTCGATGTCGTCACCCTCTGCGATCTGCTCATCGGGGGCAAAGTCAGGGTCCACGCCTTCTCCGCCGCCAACGGCCTCGCCCAAGTCGGCCATCACCGGGCTGATGCCCCAGTCCGAGGGACCGGCGGCCAGGATCGGAGCGCCCGTTGCGTCGGCCAAGGGCCGGGCGAGGGGGGAATGGTCCAGATGGGAATGTGTCACGAGGATCTTCGACACCCGCTCTCCGGGCTCCAGTGCCGCCAGAATCGCTTCAAGATGTGGGCGAAGGGCAGGGCCGGGGTCGATGACACAGACCGCGCCTTCGCCCAATATATAGGTTTGGGTGCCGGTGAAGGTCATCGGAGAGGGGTTCGGCGCGGTCACTCGGCGCAGGCCCGGGGCCAGGACGGCCCTTGTTTCGCTTTGCACGGTTTCGCTTTGCATGCCTGGCCTTCCCCCGCTTAGATACGCCCCATGAAACCGTCGGCCTGGATCAAATGCTTCCTGCCCCGTGGCCTTTATGGGCGTGCGGCGCTGATCCTGATCGTTCCCGTGGTCACGATCCAGCTTGTCGTCAGTTCGGTTTTTCTGCAACGCCATTTCGAGGATGTGACGCGTCAGATGACCAGCGCGCTCAGCCTCGATTTCAACCTTGTGCTGGACACGCTGGAGACCTCGGGGCCAGTGGCTGCCGAGGCGTTGGCTCAGGCGCTGGAGATCGAGATCTCGGCCCCGCGCGTGGCGGTGAGGGATGCGTGGGATTTCTACGACCTCTCGGGCGTCGTGGTGATCGAGGTGCTGCGCGAACAGGTGCCGGGCACGGTCGCGATCGATCTGCGCACTGATGCGCGCCAAGTTCATGTGGTCGTGGCGCCAGACGCGGGCGCGCCCGTGGCCTTGAGTACGACGCGGCGACGGGCGTCGGCGGCGGCCCCACACCAGCTTCTGGTCATCATGGTGGCGACAGGCATCCTGATGACGCTGGTGGCCTATCTCTTCCTGCGCAACCAGTTACGCCCGATCCGTCGCCTCGCCGACGCGGCAGAGGCGTTCGGAAAGGGGCGGCGGGCGCCATATCATCCGTCGGGGGCGACCGAAGTCCGCTCGGCGGGACGGGCGTTTCTGGACATGCGGGGGCGGATCGAGGGCTATCTGGAGCAACGCACCTTGATGTTGTCGGGGGTCAGTCATGATCTGCGCACGCCGCTGACACGGATGCGGCTTGCGCTGGGAATGATGGAGGAGGGGCCGGACCGTGACGCCCTGATCCAGGACGTGGAAGAAATGGAGGCGCTGGTTGCGACCTTCCTCGACTTCGTGCGTGGCGATGCGCTCGACGACCCGGAACCCGTGGACCCGCTGGCACTGGTGACCCACGTGGTCGAGAATGCGCGGCGCAGCGGTGGCGAAATAACCCTGCAACTCCCCGACGCGGTCGAGCCTGTGATGATGCGCCCCTTGGCGGTGCAGCGCGCGGTGATGAACCTTGTGTCAAACGCGCTGCGTTATGGTGGGCGCACGGCGGTTTCAGTCAGCGTACAGGAACGGACGCTGCGTATCACGGTAGAGGATGCGGGGCCGGGTATCCCGGCGGACAAGCGCGAGGACGCCCTGCGCCCGTTCATCCGGCTCGACACGGCGCGCAACCAGAACCAGGGCTCGGGCGTGGGCCTGGGGTTGGCGATTGCCCATGACATCGTGCGCCGCCACGGGGGATCCCTGATCCTGGGCGAGAGTGCCAGATTGGGCGGGTTGCGGGTGGACATGATGCTGCCGAGGTAGTCCCTGCTAACATCGCCGGGGCCAATCTATAAGCAACGACTGTGGACGAGAAACGGAAATGTGATGTTCGGAAATGCGATCCGAATTCCTCTGTACCCGGTTTCAACTTGCTATTTGTAGCTTGAGAATAGCGACTTAGCTCTCGCTGGGCGTCGCGTGCTGCGCCATTGCACACAGGAATTCCCATCCTTCAGCTGTGATCTTCTCATCCGAATCGACGATTTGCGGGTGGGTTCTCTGGAGGCTGCCGATTGCTCCACCATTTATCTTGTTCCCGGAAAGGCACAGCAAAGCACCCTTGTTACTAGCAATGAATTTTCGATACTTCGACCAGTTTTCTACAATAATCGCCTCGACGCCGATGTGTTCCATTAAAACAAGAAGTGTTGACTTTCGCGATTCCGAGAAATTTGGAAAGTCTTTGTAGTACCAACTTTCAGCCTGAGCGGTCGCATTGGCCGTTGCTAGTAACTCGTCTATAGACGCTAGGTCAAAAATAGCGGGTTTTCTCTCTAGCGGGTGTTGGATGTCTTGAAATTGATCGCGCAGGTTATCGTCTAAACGAATGGCGCGAAGAAGGGCATGCAGTAAGCCTACGCCGAACCGAAATTCTCCACCGTTATACGTGAAAATGCCAGTCTCGTCTGAGAACCCCTGTCCGTCGTCGAACACCACTGCTTCGTGGATCAGTGTACATCTGAGTTCACCGTACAGTGTGTCGGCCATTCCTGTGCCTCCGCTAGTACCCACGATGTTAGTTCCAACAATGTTTGTGCGTTTCGGATCCTTGAGATACTCGATGAAGAAATGCCGATCGCTCTTGTAGTTGGGCTTACCTTTCTCCGCCAAGTCCTTGGTCCAGCCCTTCTTCTTTCCTTCGATTACAGAGCAGGCGGCTATTGCTACTAAGACAATTATCAACGCGGCTTCGTAGTGCTTTTTCTCAATAAGTAGAAGCGCTTCATCGTAGCGCTTTCTGATGCTCATGTTGAGAGTCCTTTCTGGTCGTGGTGCAGACGCATTTGAGGGGTTGATTGAATGCGTCGGCGCATCGAACCCCTAAATCAGGGATCATTGTAGTCCATTGAAACGTGTTCCCCAGTTTTGGCGCACGACACAAGTGTAGCCTCGGAAAAAGGGTGATCGGGAAGTTTGGTAGGCCCGGCAGGACTTGAACCCGCAACCAAAGCGTTATGAGCGCTCTGCTCTAACCAATTGAGCTACAGGCCCCCGATAACCGCAGGGTTAGCAGAGCCCAAAGCCACTTTGAAGGGGGGCAATCGCGTTGCGGCCCGGGGTCGCTTCCCTTATCGCTACGCCAGCCTTTGATTGCGCCGGAGATATGCCCATGCCCAACCTTGGAAAACTCGCCCTGCGCTACCTGCTTTGGCTGATCGGCTTGCGCATCCTCTACAGTTTCGCGGTGCAGGGGGTGGGATTGCCCAATCTTCCTGCCGTGGGCGTCATCCTTGCGACCGTGCCTGCATTGGACGTGGCGCGGGCGGCGCGGCAGATGTCGGCGGGGCCCCTGGCGCTGCCCGAATGGGCCAAATTGTGGGGCCTTTGCCTTGCGCTTTTCGCGGCGGTTCAAATCATCTTGCCGGCGATCATCTTGGCACCGATGCGCGCCGCTTTGGCTACGCCTGAATATCTTCAGGTCACGGCTAGCCTGCTTCTGGCTACGGCGGCGATGCTGGCGGTGTTCTTGTGGATCGGCGCGCGGATCGGTGGCCCGCGCGGTTAACCGGCCTCGGCCATGGCGCGCAGGTGGTGCTTCATGTTCTTGCGCCGGGCGTGAAGGCCGAAGACCTCCAGAAACGTTTCGGGGGCCTCCCTGTTCATGACATCGGCCAGAATCTCCAGCGTCGCGCGCCCATGTTTGCTGTGTTTCCAAAGCGCGCCGACGCGGTGGTAGTGGACCACACTCTGTTTCTGTCCCTCACCGTCGCCGAAGGCCTGCACGTTGTAGTTCATGTGCTGGCCCATCGGCTTGATCGGGCTCTGGCGCAGATAGCCCAGAATCGGCAGCGTGAATTGGTCGATGTTGGAGCGTATATAGTCACGCGTGACCGCGCGCTCGAAGTGGAGCGCCGCCCCAAGCCAATCGCGCCCGACCTCCGTGCGCGTGCCATCGTTTCCGCGTTCGCGGAACACCACGACGCCCGCGTTGAAATAGGGAAAGGACACCAGACGTCGCCCGCCGTTGAGCTGCACGCGATCCTCGGGCGGCTCCATGTTGAACGCGGCGTAATAGGCCTGCCAATCCGCGTCGGTGCCAGTGGCAGAGGCATAGTCCGACACGCAGGCCGCAATCAGCGCGTCCCCCAATTCGGCGGCGAAATCAATCGATCCCGTCAGCACGATGTCGGTGTCGAGGCAGACCGAGACATCGCAATCGCGCGGCGTGGCGGCGGCAAGGATCTTGTTGCCGTGGGGGTAGGGTGCCAGCCACGGAGTATGGCCAAGATTCGTGCCGGGGATCGTACGGACTTCGACATCCGACGCGGCGAGAACATCCAGCGTGAAGTCGTTCACCTGATCGATGTAGTCTTCGCGCACGTAAGCCACGGCGCGCTGATGGGCCGTGAGGTGACGTTTCAACGTCGGGGCCAGCAGGCTGGCCTGCGCCTCCAGCCGTTCGCCGTCGATGATGAAGAAAACCTCGGTCAAAAGATGCGATGTCATGTGCTTTGCCTCGTCGGTTTTTGTCTTTCCCCAAGCGCTACGCAGCCAATTTGTCGAAAATTAGGCGCAAATTGACACAATCGGCAGTGAGGGATCGCGCTGTTGCGGATGTGCATGGACGGGGCGCGGGGGGCCTGATAACTGAGCGGCGTCTGTGAAAAGGGGCCAGGATATGACCGACAAGAAGCTGGACGCGTTGACCTATGCGGCAGCGGGCGTTGATATCGATGCCGGGAATGCGCTGGTCGACCGGATCAAACCCGCCGCGAAGGCAACCAACCGGCCCGGCGTGATGGCGGGTCTTGGGGGGTTTGGTGCCTTGTTCGATTTGAAGGCGGCGGGCTACACGGACCCGGTTCTGGTGGCGGCTACGGACGGCGTCGGCACGAAGTTGAAGATCGCGATCGATACCGGCGTGTTCGATACCATTGGGGTCGATCTGGTCGCCATGTGCGTCAATGATCTGGTCTGCCAAGGGGCGGAGCCGTTGTTTTTCCTCGACTATTTCGCGACGGGCAAGCTGGACGTCGATGATGCCGCGCGCATTGTCGAAGGGATCGCGGCGGGCTGCAAGGGTTCGGGCTGTGCGCTGATCGGCGGCGAGACCGCTGAGATGCCCGGCATGTATGCGCCCGGCGATTTCGATCTTGCGGGGTTCTCTGTCGGGGCGATGGAACGTGGCGCGGCCCTGCCGGACGGCGTGATCGAGGGCGATGTTCTGCTTGGCCTGTCATCGGACGGCGTCCATTCCAACGGTTATTCGCTGGTGCGCCGGGTGGTGGAACGGTCGGGTCTGCCGTGGGACGCGGACTCGCCGTTCGGCGAGGGCACCCTGGGCGAGGCCCTTCTCGCCCCCACGCGCCTTTATGTGCAACCCGCGCTGAAGGCGATCCGGGCCGGCGGCGTTCACGCGCTGGCGCATATCACCGGTGGCGGCCTGACCGAGAATATCCCCCGCGTCCTGCCCGCGGGCCTGGGCGTCGACATCGACCTTGGCAGTTGGCCACTTCCGCCGGTCTTCGGTTGGCTGGCGCAAGAGGGCGGTATGGAACAGGCCGAACTTCTCAAGACTTTCAATGCCGGTCTCGGCATGGTGCTTGTCGTTTCGGCTGAAGCCGCGGATGGCCTGACCTGGACGCTGCAAGAGGCAGGCGAAAGCGTGCATCGCATCGGCTCTGTCACGGCGGGCGAAGGCGTGCGCTACACGGGTGCGCTTTTGTGAGCACACGGGTCGCGATCCTGATCTCGGGCGGCGGCTCCAACATGGTGGCGCTGGCCCGGTCGATGACAGGCGATCACCCGGCGCGCCCCTGTCTGGTAGTCTCGAACGTGCCGGGGGCGGGGGGGCTTGCCAAGGCGGAAAGTCTTGGCATTCCAACCCTTTGCGTGAACCACCGCAAGTACGAGAGCCGCGAGGAGTTTGAGGCGGCGCTGCTTGAGGCGCTGTCCTACTACACCCCCGATATCATCTGTCTCGCCGGGTTCATGCGCATCCTGACCCCGGATTTCGTGCGCCAGTGGGATGGGCGGATGCTGAACATCCACCCCTCTTTGCTGCCGCTTTACAAGGGCCTCGATACCCATTCCCGGGCGATTGCGGCGGGCGATGCAGAGGCTGGCTGCACGGTCCATGAGGTCACGGCGGCGCTGGACGATGGCCCAATCCTGGGCCAGGCCCGCGTGACCATCGCGCCCGATGACACGCCCGACACACTGGCCGCCCGCATCCTGCCGCTGGAACACGCGCTGTATCCTGCCGTCTTGCGCCGTTTTGTCAGCGGGGATCGCCGAGTGTTTCACCTGCCGTGACGTCTTCAATTCGACGCACCGTCTTTCCTTCCGCGCCCCGGTCCTCTACACCCGGTCCGAACCTGATTTCTTGACGAAGAACGCCCCCTCGTGCCGCACACAATCACCACCACCGAGGCTCTGGCCGACTACTGCGCCCGCGCCGCCACCCAGCCCTATGTTACTGTCGACACGGAGTTTTTGCGCGAACGCACCTACTTTGCACAGCTTTGCCTGGTGCAGGTGGCATTGCCCGGCACCGACGACAGTGACGCAGTATTGATCGACCCGCTGGCCGAGGGCATGTCGCTGGAGCCTTTGTACGAGTTGTTTCGAAATCCCGACGTCGTGAAAGTCTTCCACGCGGCGCGCCAGGATCTGGAGATTTTTTTCGTCGAAGGTGGGCTGGTGCCTGCGCCTCTGTTCGACACCCAAGTCGCGGCGATGGTTTGCGGCTTTGGCGACCAGGTTGGCTACGAGACGCTGGTGCGCAAGATCGCGAAGGCCAGCCTGGACAAATCCTCGCGGTTTACCGACTGGTCCCGCAGGCCGCTTTCGGACGCGCAGAAGACCTATGCCTTGGGCGATGTCACCCATCTGCGGCAGATCTACGAATACCTCTCGGCCGAGCTGGCAAAGACCGGACGTACCCATTGGCTGGAAGAGGAGCTGGCGCAGCTGACCAATGCCGACGCTTATGTGGTGGATCCCGAGAACGCTTGGAAGCGCCTGAAATTACGATCGAATTCCGGGCGCGTCGTGGCGATTGCGCAGCAACTTGCCGCCTTCCGTGAAACCTATGCCCAGGAAAAGAACATCCCGCGCAACCGCGTGTTGAAAGATGATGCGCTGCTGGAGCTGGCAGGCACCAAGCCCAAGACGGTGGCCGACCTTGGCAAATCCCGGCTGCTGTTGCGCGACGCGCGCAAGGGTGCCATCGCAGAAGGGCTGGTGGCGGCCGTGGCGCGCGGCATGTCGGTGCCCAACAGCGAAATCCCGAAGGTGGCCGCCGGGCGCGACCGCTCGAACCTCAACCCGGCGCTGGCGGATCTGTTGCGTGTTCTCTTGAAGGCGAAGGCGGAAGAGGCTGGGGTCGCGACGAAGCTGATCGCGTCGTCCGGTGATCTGGATGATATCGCCTCGGGCTACGCCGATGGCGCCTGGGCGTCCGGGTGGCGCAAAGAGGTCTTTGGTGCCGATGCGCAGAGGCTTCTAAACGGAGAGATTGCGCTGTCGGCCAAGGGCTCTCGCGTCAAGATCGTCGAGGCGTAACGCCCTACTTGCGGACGGTCAGCGGCGCCCGACGGACCGGCGATTGTTCTGCGCGATGACCGTGATCGTGCGGATGCCTGCAAGCTCTCCCACCGTCAGTTCGGCCCCGACCGAAATGGTCTGCAAGCCTGCCGCACCTGACCCAAGGGGCGGGACGACCCGGAATTCATAGGCCAGCAGCGTTTCCGTCGCCTCCACCAGCACCAGTTCCGCATTGAAATAACCCTGCGCTGGCGTCACGCCGGTGGCACGGACAATCGCGCCAGAGGTTGTCTGTTCTACAGCGAGTTGCGTGATTTCCGCCGCCAGAATGCGCCCATCCACGATGGCGCCTGTGCCAAGGGCGTCCGGGTCCACCGTGATGCGTTGCTCGCGGTCGCCGCCAAACCAGTTGAGCGGGTTGATCCGGCTATCACAGGCCGCAAGCGACAGAAGGGCGGTAACGAGAAAAGCGGCGCGCAACATGGGAGGATCCCTCAGACATTAGCTTGAAGACGTGCGTAAACGATCCCGCGCGGGTTGAAAACCCGGCCTGTGGCGGTGCGCAGAGGGCCAGCCCTTTACGAGCGGGCCCGAACAGCCTACCTCATCCTTCACACCCCTTGACCGTCGGAGACGCCCAATGGCCAGCGAAGCCTTTGAAGAAATCGCGGAAACCTTTGAATTTCTTGATGATTGGGAAGATCGTTACCGCCATGTAATCGAACTTGGCAAAGCGATGGAACCGATGGAGGAGGCGCTGAAAGTGCCCGCCACCAAGGTTGATGGTTGTGCCTCGCAAGTGTGGATTTTGCCCCGGATCGAAGGGCAGACCTTCGATTTTCAAGGTGACAGCGACGCGATCATCGTGCGCGGCCTCGTGGCGGTCTTGCACGCGCTTTATGGTGGAATCCCAGTGCGGGACGTGCTGGCTGTCGATGCACCGGCGGAATTGGCGCGTTTGGGGTTGGATGAGCATCTGTCATCACAACGCTCCAACGGGGTGCGGGCCATGGTCGAGCGGATCCGTGCCCACGCGGCCGAGGCGGCGTAAAGACCTGATCGGGGCAGGCGGTGGCCCCGGGCCAAGGCCCGGTCTACGCGAGGCGCACGAAAAAGGCCGCCCCGGGGTCCGGAGCGGCCAATCCAAATTCAGGCAGCGCGTTTAGCGGTTCTTGATGTCGACGTAGTCGCGCGTCGTTTCACCGGTGTAAAGCTGGCGCGGACGGCCAATTTTTAGCGCCGGGTCTGCCAATTGCTCTTTCCACTGAGAGATCCAGCCTACGGTCCGCGACAGCGCGAAGATCGGGGTGAACATCGACGTGGGGAAGCCCATCGCCTCCAGAATGATGCCCGAGTAGAAATCGACATTCGGGAACAGCTTCTTCTCGGCGAAGTAGGGATCGGCGAGCGCTTGCTTTTCCAACTCCATGGCGACTTGCAGAAGCGGGTTGTCCTCGACGCCCAACAGTTCCAGCACCTCATCGGCGCTTTCTTTCATGACCGTCGCGCGCGGATCGAAGTTCTTGTAGACGCGGTGGCCAAAGCCCATCAGGCGGTAGCTATCGTTTTTGTCCTTGGCGCGCGCGATGAATTCGGGAATGCGGTCAACGGTGCCGATTTCCTTCAACATCTCTAGGCAGGCTTGGTTCGCACCGCCGTGGGCAGGGCCCCAGAGGCAGGCAATGCCAGCTGCGATGCAGGCGAAGGGATTGGCGCCGGACGAAGAGGCCAGACGCACCGTGGAGGTCGAGGCGTTCTGCTCGTGGTCCGCGTGCAGTGTGAAGATCCGGTCCATCGCTTTTTCAAGGATCGGGTCGACGACATATTCTTCGGCCGGAACCGCAAAGCACATGCGCAGGAAGTTTGCGGCATAGCTCAGGTCATTGCGCGGATACACGAAAGGCTGGCCGATGGTGTACTTGTAGGCCCATGCCGCAATCGTCGGCATCTTGGCGATCAGTCGGTGCGAGGCGATCTCGCGCTGGCGCTCATCGGTGATATCCGTGGAATCGTGGTAGAAGGCGGACATCGCGCCCACGACACCAACCATGACGGCCATAGGGTGGGCATCGCGGCGGAAGCCCCGGAAGAAGTTGGCCATCTGCTCGTGAAGCATCGTGTGATGGGTGATCGTGGTCTCGAAATGCTCCAGCTCTTTCGCAGAGGGCAGGTAGCCGTATAGCAGCAGGAAGCAGACTTCCAGGTAGTGGGATTGCGCGGCCAGTTGGTCGATGGGGTAGCCACGGTGCAGCAGCTCTCCCTTGTCGCCGTCAATGAAGGTGATCGACGATTCGCACGCCGAGGTGGAGGTGAAGCCGGGATCGTGCGTGAACACGCCCGCTTGTCCGTAAAGCTTGCCGATATCGACAACATCCGGCCCGGCGGTGGGCGAATGGATCGGCAAGTCAAAGGATTGGCCATCAATGGTCAAAGTGGCGGTTTTAGGCTCGGCCATGGTCGTCCCTTCGTGAAAGCGCGCGCGGCGGAATGCCGGCGGGATATGGGGCCCACTCGGGAGCGGATGCTCACAAGATGGGGCGGGGGCGCTGCCCCCCAACTTTCAGGCGAGGGAGGCGGCCTCGTTCAGGCGGGCGATGCTTTCGTCCCGGCCAATCACGAGCATCATGTCGAACACGCTTGGAGAAACCGTCCGCCCAGAGAGAGCCGCGCGAAGCGGTCCGGCCAGTTTGCCGAATTTCAGCCCATGGGAGTCCGCGGCGGCGTTCAGAACGCCCTCCAAGGTGTCACGGGTCCAGCTAGCATTCTGCAACTGCGTAGTCAATTCCCGCAGTATACCACGGGATACCGGATCAAGGGCAGCCCGCGCTTTCTCGTCATAGTCGAAGGGGCGATTTTCCAATACAAACCGGGCTTTATCGAGGATATCGGGCAAGGATTTCGCCCGATCCTTGAGGCAATACATCGCACGGGTCATCCCATCTTGCTGCGTCTGCGAAAGCGCCGGTTGCCCGGTGAGTGCCAGATATTCGTTGATCTGTGCGATCAGATCCGCGTCTTCCATACGCGCGATATGCCAGCCCGTCACATTGGCCAGCTTCTTCATATCAAGCCGGGACGGCGATTTGCCGATGCCGCTCAGGTCAAACCACTCGCGCGCCTGTGCGTCGGTGAACAGCTCGTCATCGCCATGGGACCAGCCCAACCGCGTCAGGTAGTTGCGCATGGCCGCCGCAGGGATACCCATCTCGGCGTATTCCATTACGCCCGTGGCCCCATGGCGCTTGGACAGTTTCTTGCCGTCGTCGCCGTGGATCAGGGGAATGTGCGCCCAGACCGGCTCGGGCCAGCCCATGGCGGTGTAGATCTGGATCTGGCGCGCTGCATTGTTGAGGTGGTCATCACCTCGGATCACATGGGTCACGCCCATGTCGTGGTCGTCCACCACGACGGCATGCATATAGGTGGGCGTCCCGTCCGAGCGCAGCAGGATCATGTCGTCAAGCGTCGCGTTCTGGATCGTCACGTCGCCCTGGACCTGGTCCTTGATTACCGTCGTGCCTTTGCGGGGCGCTTTCAGGCGGATCACGTAGGGCGCATCCGGGTGGTCGGTCGCGTCGCGCCAGGGCGACAGGAACAGCGTGCTCTCGCCTTTTTCGCGGGCGGCATCGCGGAAGGCCGCGATCTCGTCCTGGGTCGAGAAACACTTGTAGGCATGGCCTGCTGCCAGCATCTCCTCGGCCACCTCCCGGTGACGGTCGGCGCGGGCAAATTGGCTTATCGCCTCGCCATCGTAATCAAGGCCAAGCCACGCCATCCCGTCGAGAATCGCCTGCGTCGCCTCGGGGGTCGAGCGTTCGCGATCCGTATCCTCGATCCGCAGCAGGAACTTGCCCCCATGTTGGCGCGCGAAGAGCCAGTTGAACAGCCCCGTGCGCGCCGTGCCGATGTGCATGGTGCCGGTTGGCGAGGGGGCGATGCGGGTGACGACTTGGGACATGGAGGGGGGATCCTTCTGCGCCGCCGGTCCCGGCGGGTGCGTTAACCTTTTGGAAACCATCATCTGGCACCGTTGAGGGGGTGGTATCTTGGGCGGGGAAGCCGGGCAAGGGCCGGACAGGTGCCCGGACAAAAGAAGGTGGGTGAATTGATCCTACGCGCGGTGAATGCCGTTCAGCAGGGACAGAGGGGCGCCATGATGCCCTGGTCCGCCGTGGCGTTGGGCTGCGGCGTGGCCCTCTATTTCAGCCTGTCGGTGGAGCCTGGCGTGCCCGCCTATGCCGTGGCGGTTTGCGCGGCGCTGGTTGCTGCGGCGTTGGGCCTGTGGCGCAGAGAGGTCCTGGGCCCCATGGGGATGGCCGTTTCGCTGGTGGCCCTTGGTTTCTGCGTGGCGGGCTTTCGGGCTCATTCCGTGGCCGGCCCGGTGATCGATTTCCGCTACTATGGCGCGATCGAGGGGCGCATCGTGGGGATTGACCGCTCGAACTCGGACGCGGTTCGGCTGACGCTGGATCAAGTGCGGTTGGATGATGTGCGCAACACGCCGCGCCGCGTGCGCATCGCGCTCCACGGCGATCAAGGTTTCATGGCGCCACAACCGGGCGCGATCATCTTCACCACCGGCCACCTCTCGCCACCGGGCGGCGCGGCCGAGCCCGGCGGCTTCGATTTCCAGCGCCATGCGTGGTTCCAGTCCATCGGCGGCGTCGGCTACACCCGTGCGCCGGTCCTGCTGCTGGAACCGCCCGAGGACGGCGTGGCCCCACTGTTCACCCTGCGCATGGGTCTCTCGGCGGCAATCCAGAGCCAGATCGCGGGCCAACCCGGTGCCTTCGCGGCGGCGGTTTTGACCGGGGACCGCAGTGGCCTGTCGCAGGCCTCCACGCAAGATATGCGTGACAGCAACATCGCGCATTTGCTGGCCATTTCCGGTCTGCACATGGGTCTGCTGACGGGCTTCGTCTACGCGGCCCTGCGCACGTTTCTGGCGCTGATCCCCGCCATCGCCCTGCGCTACCCGATCCGCAAATGGGCCGCCGTTGCGGCGTTGCTGTCGGGCGCCTTCTACCTGGCGATGTCAGGCGGCAACGTCGCGACCGAGCGCGCCTTCATCCAGGTTGCGGTCATGTTCACCGCCGTCCTGCTGGACCGCCGCGCCATCACCCTGCGCTCTGTCGCGATCGCCGCGATCATCGTGCTGTTGCACCGACCCGAGACGCTGATGTCGCCAGGTTTCCAGATGTCCTTTGCGGCCACCACGGCCCTTGTCGCCGCCTTCACCGGCCTGCAAGGCGCCCCTTGGATGCGCAAGTGGCCGAACTGGGTGAAAGGGGTCTGGTCGCTCGTCGCGTCCTCGGTCATTGCGGGGGCGGCGACCGCACCGTTCGCGGCGGCGCATTTCAACCGGCTGGCGGTTTATGGCCTGGTCGCCAACCTGATGACGGTGCCCGCGATGGGCTCGGTCGTGATCCCCTTCGCGGTTCTGGCGCTGCTGCTTGCGCCTTTCGGTCTGTCGTGGCTGGCCTTCTGGATCATGGAACTGGCGCTGGAATGGATCCTCGGCGTGGCGGAATACGTGGCAGAGCTGCCGGGTGCCGTCCGCATGGTGGCCAGCCCGTCGCCCGCCGTGCTGCCCCTGATCGCAGTGGGCGGCATTGCGATCTGCATTTGGTTGGGACGCGCGCGATGGCTCGCCCTGGCGCCCATGGCGCTGGGGCTGGTGCTGTGGCAAGGGGCCACGCGCCCGGAATTCCTGATCTCGGAACCCGGCGGCCTTGTCGGCCAACTGACCGACGCAGGCCGTGCCCTCAGTCGCCCGCGCGGCGATGGCTTCGTGGCCGGTATCTGGCTGGAGAACGACGGCGATCCTGTGGAACAAGCCGCCGCCGCCGCCCGTGCCAGTTGGCGCGACGCCGATCCGGGCCGCACAACCACAATCGGCACGCTCACCCTGTGGCATGGCACCGGTCGCGCCGCCTCTCGCGTGATCGAGGAGGCCTGTGTCGCCCACGACATCGTTGTCACCAACCTCCCCCCCGAAGATCCCAGTCCGGCCCTGCAACAGGCCGAGGCAGACACCCGCGCCCGCCTTGCCGCGCCAGAGCCCGCCCCGGGTGCCGTCCGCGCCAGCCCGGCACCGCTTTGCCTGCTCCTCACCCCGCGCGCCCTGCGTGACAGTGGCGCCATTGCCCTCTCGCTCACGGAAGAAGGCCTCGTCATCGACACCGCCCGCGCCCACCAGGGCCAACGTCTGTGGTCTCGCTGAACTGGCCCGCTTCATCTTGCCCGAAAAACTCCCCGCGGAGCGTCCCGTCCCCTACACATCCCCCGCCGCCCGCCTATCTCTTGATCCATGGCCAAGATGCGCAAGAAATCAGACCTGCCCACCAAGACCTGCGCCGCGTGCGGGCTGCCTTTCACGTGGCGCAAGAAGTGGGCGAAGGTCTGGGATGACGTGCGCTTTTGCTCGGACCGCTGCCGTCGCCTGCGCTGATCTATTGCCGGGACCCAAGCCTTCGCATAGATCGGCATGCACAACAGGGTGAAGGGACAAGATATGAGCAACCGTTTGGAAAAAGCGGGCCTCCAGGTGGCGACGGAATTGGCGGATTTCATCGACGCGCAGGCGCTGCCGGGCAGTGGGGTAACGGCGGAAGCCTTCTGGCAAGGCTTTTCGGACCTCGCCCATGAGTTTGCGCCGAAAAACGCGGCGCTTCTGGCGCGGCGCGAGGATCTGCAACGGCAGATCGATCAATGGCACATCGCCCACCGTGACGCGCCCCATGATCCCGATGCCTATCACGCCTTCCTCAAGGATATCGGCTACCTCGTCCCCGAAGGTGGGCCGTTTCACATCGAAACGACGAAGATTGATCCCGAAATCGCCACGGTCGCAGGCCCCCAATTGGTTGTCCCGATCACCAACGCGCGTTTCGCCCTGAACGCCGCCAACGCCCGTTGGGGCAGCCTTTATGACGCTCTTTACGGCACCGACGCGATGGGCTCCAAACCCGCCAAGGGTGGTTATGACCGGGGCCGGGGGGCCCGCGTCGTAACCCGGGCGCGGGTGTTCCTGGATGAGGCTTTCCCGATCGAGGGCGCGTCCCACGGCGATGTGCGCCGCTATCATGTCGACAAGTGCACGTTGCTCATAGATGACAAGCCGCTGATATCGCCGGAAAAGTTCGCGGGCTACACGGGCCGTGCCAAGGCACCTGACTCGGTGTTGTTGGTCAACAATGGCCTCCATGTGGAGCTGGTCTTCGACCGTGCCCATCCCATTGGCGCGCGGGATCAGGCGGGGCTGGCGGATGTGCGGGTGGAAAGCGCCGTCTCTGTGATCATGGATTGCGAGGATAGCGTCGCCTGCGTCGATGCCGAGGACAAGGTGATCGCTTATACAAACTGGCTTGGCCTGATGAAGGGCGACCTGTCCGAGACGTTCGAGAAGGGCGGCGCGCAAATGACGCGCGCCCTGGCGCCGGACCGTGTGTTTACGGGGCCGGATGGCGGTGAGGTGACCGTGAGGGGCCGCGCGCTGATGCTGGTGCGCAACGTGGGGCATTTGATGACCAACCCCGCCGTCCTGCTGAGCGACGGGTCCGAGGTCTACGAGGGGCTGATGGATGCGATGGTGACGATGCTGATCGCCAAGCATGATCTGGCGCAAGAAGGCGGGAATTCTGTCGCCGGGTCGGTCTATGTGGTCAAGCCGAAGATGCATGGCCCCGACGAAGTGGCCTTCACCGACGAGATCTTCACCCGCGTCGAGGCCGCGCTGGGGATGGAACGCCACACGGTAAAGATCGGCATCATGGACGAAGAACGCCGCACCTCGGTGAACCTGAAGGAATGCATCCGGGCCGCCAAGCACCGGGTGGCGTTCATCAATACGGGTTTCCTCGACCGCACCGGCGACGAGATCCATACCTCGATGGAAGCGGGGCCATTCTCGCGCAAAGATTTCATCAAGCGCAAAGGCTGGATCACGGCCTACGAGAACCAGAACGTCGACATCGGGCTGGAATGCGGCCTGCGCGGCCACGCTCAGATCGGCAAGGGCATGTGGGCCAAGCCCGACGCCATGGCCGAGATGCTGGAGCAGAAGATCGAGCATCCACGCGCGGGCGCCAATTGTGCCTGGGTGCCGTCGCCCACCGCCGCCACGCTGCATGCGCTGCATTACCACAAGGTGAACGTCGCCGCCGTGCAGGAGACGCTGGAGAAGGGCGGCAAGCGCGCTTATGTGACGGCGCTTCTGGATATCCCGCTGGCCGCCTACCGCCGCTGGACCCGGGACCAGGTGATCCGCGAGGTGGAGAACAACGCCCAGGGCATCTTGGGCTATGTCGTGCGCTGGGTGGATCAGGGCGTGGGCTGCTCCAAGGTGCCCGATATCAACGGGGTCGAGTTGATGGAGGACCGCGCAACCTGCCGGATCAGTGCGCAACACATCGCCAACTGGCTGCACCACGGGGTGGTGAATGAGGCCGACGTGGGCGATGTCTTCCGCCGCATGGCCGTTGTGGTGGACGAACAGAACGCGGGTGATCCGCTCTATCGACCGATGGCGCCGGGCTACAACGGGATCGCTTATGCGGCGGCGCTGGACCTGGTGCTGAAGGGGCGGGCGCAGCCCTCGGGCTATACGGAGCCGGTGCTGCACGCCCGGCGGTTGGAGTGGAAGGCGGCGTAAGCATCGATCGGGCCTTGCGCTTGGCCCGGCGCCTGTCGCCCTGCGTCGCACCCGTCCGAGAAGGGGAGGAAGGCGTTTCGCGGCCCCTCCTCGGGCCCTTGGGGGCCCTCCTCGCAGAATGAGGGGTGCTTTGCGCGTGCTTGCTTGACCTGTGTCAACGACGCGTGCGGATGGGTCTGTCATCCTTGGCTCAACAAGGAGGATTTTGTATGGCAGCACCCGAAACGAAACAGGCCGAGGCCCGGACAGCGGAAATTCTGGGCTTCGAGCAGGGAGAATATCCCTATCCCAAGAAACTGGCCCGCGGCGTCTACGAGGCCGAGAAGGCCGCGTTGCAGGTTGAACTGCTCAAGGCGCAGCTTTGGGTGCAGGAGACCGGCCAAAAGGTCGTGATGTTGTTCGAGGGGCGCGATGCGGCCGGCAAGGGCGGCACGATCAAGCGCTTTACCGAACACCTCAACCCCCGTGCTGCGCGCGTCGTGGCGCTTAACAAGCCCACCGACGAAGAGCGCGGGCAATGGTATTTCCAGCGCTACATCAAGCATTTGCCCACGACCGGCGAGATCGTCCTTTATGATCGCTCCTGGTACAACCGTGCGGGTGTGGAGCGGGTGATGGGCTTTTGCGAGGCCAATGAATACCTTGAATTCATGCGACAGACGCCGGAGTTCGAGCGGATGCTGGCGCGGTCGGGCATTCGGATGTTCAAATACTGGTTCTCGGTTACGCAGGAAGAACAAGCCGCGCGCTTCGCGTCGCGCGAGACGGACCCGCTCAAGCGCTGGAAGCTGTCGCCCATCGACCGCGCCAGCATCGACCGTTGGGACGACTATACCGAAGCCAAGGAGGCGATGTTCTTCTACACCGATACCGCCGATGCGCCCTGGACCGTGATCCGTTCCAACGACAAGAAGCGTGCGCGGCTCAACTGCATGCGGCATTTCCTGTCGCAGCTCGACTATCCCGACAAGGATCCCGAGGTCGCCACCCCGGTGGACCCGAAGATCGTGCTTCATGCCACTCACCTGGTACAAAACGCCGATCATATCCTTGCCTCCTCCCTTCACCCCGACAGCCGAAAGAGCTGAGAAAGGACCACCACTATGTCCCACACACCCCACGAATTGGCCGACGACTTCCCGGAGCACGTTGAAAAGATGCATGAGCTGCGCGGCTCTGACGCGCATTTCGCCAAGCTTTACGATAGCTACCACGAGGCCAACCGCGCCGTGCACCGGGCCGAAACCGATGTGGAGCCGACATCGGACGAGCATCTGACCGACCTGCGCAAGGAGCGTATGCGCCTGAAGGATGAGATCTACGCCTATCTGACGACGTCCCAAACGCAGGCGTGAACGCGTAAATCTTGAGTGTGGCGGTGTTTTCCGCCACGCTCTCCGCGGGCGCTTCTGCCCGGGGGAGATGACGCGTGGGCATGACCAATTCAAGCGCGGGCTACGGCGCGCTGACCAAGCTGTTTCATTGGCTGATCGTGATCCTGTTCGCCGCCCAATACCTGAGCGGCAACATTATGGTGGCCATCGGGTTCAACGCCGAGTTTGCCGGGATCGGCACCAACACCTATTACAATTGGCATAAATCGCTGGGTCTTGTGGCGCTGGCGGTCGCGATTTTCCGGATCATCAACCGCCGCGTGGGGCAACTGCCGCCCTGGGCGCCGACGCTGTCGGGCTTCGAGAAGAAGTTCATCCACCGGGTCGAGCAGGTGTTTTATACCGCAATGCTGGTGATGCCGATCAGTGGCTGGCTCTACGTGATGTACGGCCACTATGGGGTGAACCTGTTCGGCCTGTGGGAAATGCCCCGCCCGCTGCCCCGCGACGACACCCTGCGCGACGTGTTCAAATGGGTGCATATCGTGGCGGGCTGGGTGTTGCTGGCCGCCATGGTCGGCCACATCGGGCTGGTCCTCAGGCATCAGCTGTTCAAGAAAGACGGGTTGTTAAAGCGGATGTTGTGAGGGGGCAAATAGTAAGAGGCGCGCGGGAGAGGTCGGGCGCTTTGCAGTGGCCCAAAATTAAGCGTCTGTCACCAAGCTAAATGGGGAGATAGCTTCCATCATAAATGCAAGCCACTGAGGCCAGCGGTGGGAGCGTAGCGGGCAGTGCGCGGAGTTGGTCGGACCTGCGTTGTTCGGAGGTGCAGCGCGGAAGCGATACCAATCCGTAGCCGCGATCAGACATGCACTGAGTCTCGATACGATTTCTCAAAGCTGTATTGGGATCGTAAGAATAGGTTTGCCCTCCCATCACCTGCCCACCAGTAGAGGTGCACTGAACGCTGTAGCCCGTGTTGTAGCAGTTCGTTTGGACAGGCGTAGTGTATGTTGGTCTGGTCCCAATCGCTGTGGCGCGTGGCACTTCGCGCAACGCTTGTACTTGGCATTGCGTGATTGCCCGATCAACCTGCGCAAAACTCGCTCCGTCGCGCCAATACCCACTTTCCGAAGCAGGTACACATGCTGTGACGAACGGCAGAATAACGATGAGATTCAGAAAGCGCATTTTGGGGCCTTGCCAATGAAATCAGTGCTCCACCTATGGGCCAGATCACAAAAGAATACAATCGAGAAAGCCTAATCCACGAAGGATATCAATGGCTTGAAGGTCACGTTTATGATTGATAGAGCCAAGTGACATTGTACACCGGGCTTCTTTTTTAATGGGTCGCTCACATCGGCGGCGGGGGGGGAGGTGGCATGACCGTGAATAACTGCGCCAGTTCGTCCACGTCACCGGCCTTCTTCCAGCCATCCTGACCTGCGGTCCAGACCATCGTGTCGCGGGTCAGTCCGCCGTTTCCTGCCATCTGACCCAGATCTGCCTTGGAGAACGGGCCTTTCGTGGCACCGTTTTCGGCCGTGTGCCAGACATGTTCAACCGGTGGGGGCGGCGGGGCCGCCGCAGCGGGCGCGTGGTGTTGCTGCGGTTGATGCATGTTGCTGGCCATCTGGTTGGCCATCGCCATGCCCATGCCCATGCCCAAACCTTCGCCCATGCCGGAACCGGGGGTGGAGGCGGCGGCGGCCATGGCCTCGGCGGTCTGGAACTGGGTGTATTTGTTCAGATCGCCGACCACGCCCATGGATGTGCGCTTGTCCAAGGCCTCTTCCACTGCGGGCGGAAGCGAAATGTTCTCGATATAGAGTTCCGGCAAGGTGAGGCCGTAGGAAGAGATCGTCGCAGAGATCTTCTCGGCCACCAATTCGCCCATCTGGCCCGTGTTCGCCGCCATGTCGAGGACCGGAATGCCCGACCCCGCCATCGCCTGGCTGAACTGCTGCACGATGATGTTGCGGATCTGGTGCGTGACCTCGTCAGTGGTGAATTCACCGTCGGTGCCGACGATCTCGGTCATGAACAGGCCCGCGTTCTCGACCTTGACGGTGTAGGTGCCGAAGGCGCGCACACGGGTGGGGCCGAAATCACTGTCGCGGATCATGATGGGGTTTTTGGTGCCCCACTTGAGGTCCGTGAAGCGCGAGGTGTTGACGAAGTAGATCTCGGACTTGAAGGGCGAGGCGAAGCCGTGGTCCCAGTGCTGGAGCGACGTCATGATCGGCATGTTGTTCGTCTCAAGCATATACATGCCCGGTGTGAACACATCGGCCAACTGGCCTTCATGGATGAAGACCGCGACCTGGCCTTCGCGGACCGTCAGCTTGGCGCCGTACTTGATTTCGTGGCCATAGCGCTCGAAGCGGTAGACCATCGTGTCCCGGCTGTCATCGGTCCATTCGATGACGTCAATAAATTGACCTTTGAGAAAATCCATAATGGCCATGTGGCGGCAACTCCCACGTTAAAAAGGTGTCTCGGTTTTCCAAGATGATATAGGGATGATCGCCCCCGATCCATAGGGAAGTGGGGGAGGGAAATCCTGACCTGTTTTCACCGCACGGGGTGCCCCTGGCCCGGACGACAGTGCAAACGAAAAGGGCGCAGCTGAAGCCGTGCCCTTCCAAACTAGATTTCTTCGTCTGTCAGGCGCCTTGCGCCGGGCGACGGCCCACGTAGCCAAGTCCGCCCAAAGCCACCAGAAGCAACGGAAGTGCGGCCGGCAGCGGGACAGGCGAGGGGCCCGCATCGGCGATCACGCCGATACCTTCCATGCTTGCGGGCGTGAAGTCGTTGGCCCGGATCAGGAAGCTGTATTCGCCGAAGTCGGGGCTGAATGAATCCAAGGCGGGCATGACAACGCCGGGGAAGGGCGAAGAAAGGAAGCCATGCATCAGGTTGAAGCTTCCCTGCGAGATGAGGGCTTCGGGAGCCGCAAAGATAGAAAGGTCAAGAACGCCCAGATCGGAAAGATCCGTATCGGCAGCCGAGTCCCGATCGTAGAGCAATTCCACCTCGATATCGCCAATGGAGAGGTCAGGGCGCACGACCTCCAACAGTTCGGTGTAGAAGCTGAAGTTCCAGCCCGTGAAGCCAGATACGACGCCGAGCTCGACATCGAAGGACCCGTCGTTGTCATTGACTGGCGTCACCGCGCTGAAACGCGGTGTGATCGACAGACCAAGCAGCAGCGCGTTGCCCAAGCGGTCTGTAAAGACCTTGTAGTTGGTCGCGTCGGTGGAGATCCCGGCCCCGCCAAAATAGGACTTTGGCGCTGTCGTCCCAACAAGGGAGATATCGCCAAACGTGCCCACGGTGGGGTCTACGGTCGTCGAAAAAGCCGCTCCGGCGAAGGAAACGACCATCGCGGTGGCAAGGGTAGTATATTTGGTGAACTTTGGCAGCTCCAGAATCGTAATACACACTTATGAATAGTTGACGGCGGATGTGGGCAAGCATGTGGCCAAGATCAAGGTGATGGCAGTCAAGTTGACGCTCGGTTAACTTGGCCCGCCGACCAGTTCTCCGACGATTTGGCGCACGATGGGACGGGCTTGATCCGGGGTCATGCCGATGGTCAGGCGGTCATTGTAGAGGATGCGCAAAAGCAGCTCATCATGGCGGGTCAGAAGCGCGAATTCCTCGTCGTCGTTGAAGATCGTGGGCCGCGCCGTGCGGCTGTCGTTGGGCAGACCCAATCCCTGGGCCACTTCCTCGTGGATGCACGAGCGGCGCAAAAGGTCCGGGTGTTCGTCACGGATCACCGCGATGGCGGTGATGTATTCGGACGTGCCGGTCGGCGAAAAGGCGAAGATGGAGCAATAGGTGAGGCGCCCCATGTCCTGAATCTCGCGGATCGTGGCGTCGTTGATGCTGGGGACCAACTGGCGCAACAGCGGCCCGGACGTGGCCAAGGCGTCGGCATTCATGAACAAGACGTGGTAGTTGCCGCCCGAATTGACCGTGCTGATCGGGTGCCCCGTCAACCGCGACAGGCGGGTGGCATAGGTGGACAGGACCGAGCGGTCCTCGGCCTGTTGCCCGGCCTCTACCGACGCACCGAAATGCGGCTGAAGGCGCACCGGCCCGCTCCAGCGCCGCAGGGTCGAGGGGGTTTGCCGCGCCACGAAACGCCCGTTTTCCAGCTGGTATTCATCGTAAAGCGCGATGCGCTCGAAGTTCGCGGCCAGCTGATCGGCGCTGAACGGCGTATCCGGCCCGCCACCGTCAGTGCGCAACATGCCACGGCTGACCAGTCGTGCCTCGGAATTGCGGTAGTAGCGCGCAAGGCTTTGGCTGAGGTTCGAGGGGGTCGTGGCCGCGACCTCTTCCTCCACCCGAGGTTCGGGCAGCGGAGAGGTGACGGGGGTGGTGGTGACGCAGGCCGCAAGGACCAGCGTCATCACCATTGGGATCAGGGCCGGGACGCGCACGTAGGGCTCAGGACTGCACGGGCGTCGCGTCGCCTTCGATGACATCCGCATCGGCAACGGGACGACGGGCAGAGGCAGACGACAGCGTGTCGCGCAACTCGCGCTCCATCTTCTCCATCTCGGCTTCGGCTTCGCGGCGCTTGCGCTTGCCTTCGTCCGCGATCTGCAGGCTTTCTTCGATGGTGGCGACCAGTTCGGCGTTGGCATGCTTGACGGCTTCGATGTCGAAGACGCCGCGCTCCATCTCTTGGCGGACCAACTTGTTGGATTCGCGCAGGTTTTCGGCGTTGCGCGTCAGCAGCTCGTTGGTCAGATCGGTGGCTTCCTTCACCGCCTTGGCGGCTTCGGTGGAGCGTTGGATGGTCACGGCCTGGGCCAGTTGCGTTTCCCACAGGGGCACTGTGTTGACGAGGGTGGAGTTGATCTTGGTCACTAGGCTCTTGTCGTTTTCCTGCACCAGGCGGATCGAGGGCAGGGACTGCATCGTCACCTGACGGGTCAGCTTCAGGTCGTGCACGCGGCGTTCCAGATCGTCGCGCGCGGCCCGCATGTCACGCAGCTCTTGCGCCTTGATGACCTGGTCATCCTCGGGCGCGGCGTTCACTTCCGCTTCCTTCGCAGGGATCGTGATATCGTCGAGTTCGCGCAGCTTTTCCTCACCGGCGGCGATGTAAAGCGCCAGCTCGTCGTAGAAATCGAGGGTCTTCTCATAGAGTTTGTCGAGGGACTTGATGTCCTTCATCAGGATATGCTCGTGCTCCAGCAGGTTGTCGGTGATCTTGTCGATCTGCTCTTGGACGTCTTCATATTTCGCCATGAATTCGTGGATTGGCTTGGCCTTGCCAAAGAGCCGCTCCCACCACGATTGCTTGCGGTTGGGGTCCAACTCGTCGACGGAAAAGCCGCGGATGGTGCCGACGATTTCGCGCAGGCTGTCGCCCGCGGGGCCTGCATCCTTGTTCTTGACGCCAGCCAGCATGGCTTGGGAAATCTGCTGCAACTCGGCCTGCGCCGAGGAGCCAAAGGACACGATGGAATTTGTGTCGGTCATGTTGATCTCGGCCATGCGCGAGCGGATCTGCTCGGACGTCGGCGCATCGGCCTCGGGCAGGGGAATGAGGTCGGCGGAGGGTTCGGGAAGGACGACGGCGTTCAGCTCATCAACCATCGTTTCGATCTCTTGAGCCTGTTGGTGGGTTTTAGATTGCATAACGTTATCCCTGTCGTTCTAGATATTGTGTTTCGCGGTTCAGGCGGTCTTGCAGGACCTCGATCTCCACGTCGAAATTGGTACGATCATCGATCAGAAGCGTCTCTTTTCGGGCGGCGAAATTCTGTTCGAGATCGTCGAGGAAAGTAATGTAATCGCTGCGGACCTTGTAGTCGGTCTTGCGGGAATAAAGGTTGGCGAATTGCACCGTCGCATCGCGTGCGCCCTTCAGATAGACGCCCAGATAGCGGCGCGCGGCGTTAAGATCGCGGGGATCTTCTTCGACCTGCCGGAATAGGCCACGTGCCACGGTTTGAAAGCGGTCCACGCGGGCCTCCAGCTGCGAGTCGCGGACCCGCGCAATGGCGTCTTTTTGTTCGGCCAAGATCGCCTCGGCCTCATCGATCTTGCGCGCCACACGCTCAGAGGTGAACGAATCCATCCCTTCCATCCCCTTGTTTTTCAACGGATCAAGCCCGAAGGAAAACAGGTGTAGGCCCGCCGCAAGGAAGCCCACCACGTTGGCAGAGATGATCGACTGGACGCCGAAATTCGAGCCACCCAGGATCAGCAGGGCCACGCCGATGCCGGTGCCCACGGCGCCGAAGATCTTGCGCGGGATCGCTGGCTTGCGGGCGACTTTGCGTTCATTGAACGCATCCTCGGCCCGGACGCCATCGCGGGTCAGCCAGGCCGAAAGCAGCAGCATGGCGCCACCGGCCAAGTCCACCGCCATCTGGGTGACGCCGGAATTGAAGATCACCGTCGGGATCACCAGCAGGGGCAGGATGAACAGCATGTTCAGCTTCGCCCCGTGGCGCATGGGCTTTCGGCCCTTGAAGGGGGCCACTTCCATCTTCAGATGGCTCACCATCTCGCGCGGGGTGTCGCCGTCTCGTTGGCCGGTGGGGCTATGTTCGCCGCCGTATCGCTTTGCCATGCCTAAAGAACTCCGAACCCGCCGAAGATCGCGCCAACGATCACAAGGACCAGCACGAAGAAAGAGACGCCTTGCAGAAAGGTGGATGACATATGGGCCCCGTAAAACGTTTTGTTGTGCCTGCCATGAATGACAGTCGATGTCACCTGCAACGATATGCAGGTTCTCGCGCAAAAACCAGCAAAGGACGGCCGATCGCGGCGGCTTGGCGCTGGTGTGGTTAAGAAATCGGCATCGCGGGTCGTTTTCGCAAGGGGGAAAGCAGCACGCAGCGTCCCCGATCCCGGTCCGATCCTCACGCTTTTGCGCCTTGACGGGTCGCGCGCGGAGGCGTAGCCACATGCCCGTGGCGATTTGTGAACCGGATTGCGGGCCACGTAAAACATTCCGCTAAAGAGGTCGAGGCCGCGAGTGATCGCGCCGTCCCCGACCATAATTGTGGGCTTTCGCGCCCGATGAATGGAGATTGGGGAATGACAGATTCGTCCCAAAAGAACTGGTCCAAACGCACCCGCGCGGTGCATGCGGGCACCCGCCGGTCGCAATACGGAGAATTGTCGGAGGCAATGTTCCTGACCCAGGGCTTTGCCTATCCGACCGCCGAGGCGGCCGAGCAGCGGTTTATCTCATCGGGCGAGGATGAATACATCTACGCCCGTTACGGCAACCCGACGGTCGCGATGTTCGAAGAGCGGATCGCAGCGCTGGAAGGTGCCGAAGACGCCTTTGCAACAGCCTCAGGGATGGCGGCGGTCTCGGCTGCGCTGACCTCGATGTTGCGGGCAGGGGACCATGTGGTCTCGGCCCGGGCGCTCTTCGGGTCGTGCCAATATGTTCTGGACGAGATCCTGACCCGCTTCGGCGTTGAGGTGACGTTCGTGGACGGCACGGACATTGACGCATGGCGTGGGGCGGTCCGCCCGGACACCAAGGCCGTGTTCTTTGAGAGCGTCAGCAACCCGACCCTAGAGGTCATCGACATCCGCGCCGTCTCCGAGATCGCCCACGCGGTGGGCGCTACCGTGATCTGCGATAACGTTTTCGCCACCCCCACCTTCAGCGACGCCATCGCGCAAGGCGTTGATGTTGTGGTCTATTCCGCGACGAAACATATCGACGGGCAGGGGCGGTGTCTGGGCGGCGTGATCCTTGGCACGAAGGCGTTCATCCGCAAGACCGTAGAGCCCTACCTGAAACACACCGGCGGGGCGATGTCGCCGTTTACCGCTTGGGTGATGCTGAAGGGCCTTGAGACGATGGACCTGCGCGTGAGGGCGCAAGCGGATAGCGCGCAGGCGATTGCAGAGGCGCTGGAGGGCACCCCCGGCGCGGCACGCGTGGTCTTTCCGGGCTTGCCGTCGCATCCGCAACACGCGCTTTGCCAAGCGCAAATGGGTGCGGGCGGCACGGTGATTGCCGTTGAAGCCGACGGTGGCCAGGACGGCGCGTTCCGCGCGCTCAACGCGTTGGAGATCTTCACGATTTCCAATAATCTGGGGGACGCCAAGTCCATCGCTACCCATCCCGCCACCACGACGCACCAACGTCTGACCGACGCGCAGCGGGCCGAATTGGGCATCACACCGGGATGGTTGCGCCTGTCGATCGGGTTGGAAGGCACCGACGATCTGATCGCCGACCTCAAGGGGGCATTGGCGCGGGCATGAATGGCTTGATCATCCGTCCCTATCGGCCCGCCGATGCGATCCCCCTGGCGACGCTGTACCACCGCTCGGTGAATGAGGGGGCGTCGCGCAAATACGACGCCGCGCAGCGCGCCGCTTGGTCGCCTGCGCCGCCCACCAGCGAAGGCTGGCGCGCCCGGGTGGAGGAGGCCGAGACCATCGTGGCGGAACAAAACGGCACGCTTCTGGGGTTCATGACGCTTGATATCGACAGCGGATTCCTTGATTTCGCCTATGTCGCGCCCGAGGCGATGGGCAAAGGCGTGGCCGCTGCCCTATATGCGGTGATCGAAGGGCGCGCACGGGTCAAGGGCCACACGGTGCTGGAAACCGAGGCCAGCCTGTTGGCCGAGCCGTTCTTTCGCCGCCACGGCTGGCGGGTGATCCAGCGCCAGGAGGTAGAGCGGCACGGGGTGAAAATCCCCAACGCGCGAATGGAAAAGCGGCTGGTACGCCGCTTTGCGGCGGCATGAGCCAGCAGGCTTTGCATAGCGGGGGCGCCCCGACGCAGCGTTCGGCGCGCAACGGCGGCGCAAGCCAGTTCCTGATTTTGCAGTTGCGCCCCGAGGACGCGGCCGCAGAGGAGGAATTCGCCGCCTTCCTCGCGCGCGGCGGACTGGCCGCCGAAGAAGTCCGCCGTGTGCGCCTGGACGAGGCACCAATCCCGGCGCTGTCGCTGGACGACTTCGCGGGCATCATCGTCGGCGGTGGGCCGGGCTGCGTGTCCGATGATCCGGCCAGCAAGAACCCCCTGGAAGCCCGCATCGAGGCTGACATCATGGGGCTGATGCCGGAAATCCTGTCGCGCGACATGCCGTTTCTCGGCTGCTGCTATGGCATGGGCATCCTTGGGGCGGCGCTTGGTGCGCCCGTGGGCAAGGGCCGCTATGGTGAGCCCATCGGCGGGGTTGCCTGCGAGGTCACGGATGCGGGCGCGAGTGACCCGCTGCTGCACGACGTTCCGAAAGCGTTCCGCGCGCTGGTCGGCCACAAGGAAGCGGTGGAGGATCTGCCCGAGGGGGCCGTGCACCTCGTGGCGTCGGGCCCTTGTCCATTCCAGATGATCCGCGCGGGCAACAACGTCTACGCCACTCAGTTCCACCCCGAGGCGCGCGGTGAAAACTTCGCCAACCGCATCGAGATCTACCGCGACAGGGGCTATTTTGCCCCCGAGGATGCGGGCGCGCTGACCAAGGCCGTGCTGGCCGAAGACATCGTGGCGCCCGAGCGTATCTTGCACAATTTCGTGACACGCTTTCGATAAAACTCTGATTTAATGCTGCAAACGAGCCCTCGGGATCAAAATAGGCGTAAATCAAGACTTGGGTTTTGCACAACCTGCGCCATATCGTGGGACGAAACCATCAAAGAGAGAGTGGCACATGAACGTTCATGTTAAGACCGCCGATCAACGGCCATCGACCCTTCAGATCCAAAAAGCGCTTGAACTGTTGAGCGCCTGGACTGAGGACGCGTCTGCCGATCAGATCAACGCCCTGGACCCGAAGCTGGCCCGACTTGTGCGGGCGCAGTCCTATCCGGAGTTCTCCCGCAGCTACCCCGACGATTTCGCCGTCGATGCTGCCTATCGTGCCACGCTACCGGACCTGCAGAACGGGCCTGCATCGCTGATCAAGGGGGCGAACCGGCGTATTCAGCATGTGGGGATTTCCAACTTCCGCCTTCCGATCCGCTACGATGTCCGTGATGGGGCCCAGGTGATGCTTGAGACCTCGGTCACTGGCACGGTCAGCCTTGAGGCGGATCATAAAGGCATCAACATGAGCCGCATCATGCGGTCCTTCTACAAGCACGCCGAGGCGGCTTTTGGCTTCGGCGTGATCGAGGCGGCGCTGGATGACTACAAGGCCGATCTGGGCAGTTTCGATGCGCGCATCCAGATGCGCCTGAGCTACCCGATGCAAGTCGAAAGCCTGCGCTCGGGCCTGTCCGGTTGGCAATACTACGATATCGCGCTGGAACTGGTGGAGCGGGACGGGGTGCGTCAGCGCATCGTGCATCTGGATTACGTCTATTCCTCCACCTGTCCCTGTTCGCTTGAACTGTCTGAACACGCCCGTGCCACGCGGGGGCAATTGGCGACGCCGCATTCCCAACGCTCGGTTGCGCGGCTGTCGGTGGAGTTGAAAGGCGAGGGCGTCTGGTTCGAAGAGCTGATCGAGATGGCGCGCAAGGGCGTGCCGACCGAGACGCAGGTGATGGTCAAGCGCGAGGACGAGCAGGCCTTTGCCGAGTTGAACGCCGCCAATCCGATCTTCGTGGAAGATGCCGCACGCCTTTTCGCCGAGCAGTTGCAGAGCCATGAGGCGGTCGGCGATTTCCGGGTTATGGCCAGCCATCAGGAAAGCCTGCACAGTCATGATGCGGTCAGCTTGCTGACCGAGGGTGAGACCTTTGCCGAGGTCAGTCTTGACCCGAAGCTGTTCCCGTCGCTGATCCACGTCGGTTAAAGTGATACACGAAGATCATCGTATAACGTGCTGAAAACAAAAAGCCCCCCCCTGCAAACGCCGGGGGCCTTTCATTGTGTATGCAAGTCTCGGTTCAGTAGTAAGGGCGTCCGCGGCCGTAGCCCACGCGGTCGGTGATGTTGCCGCCCCAATCGCGGTCCGTCACGCCAGAGCGATAGCTGAGCGGTGAGCCGCGGCCCGCGCCGACGGGGTCGGTGATGTTGCCGTTGTCCACGTCGGTGATGCCGTAGGGCACACAGGCGGTGACGCCTACGGTACCGGCGCCGAGGCCCGCAAGGCCCACGCTGCGCAGTACCGTACGACGGTCCATGCGCTTGGAGCTGATCTGATCTTCGGACAACGGTTTTCCGGCAGAGGCGTTCTTTTTCTTGTCGTTGCTGTTTTCGTCCATCTGGGTGGTCTCCCTTGCAAATTGGCTGGGTTGAATGGGGGTCGGCAGCCGGGGCCGCGACATAGGTTAACTGTCTTTATCGGTATGAAGGGGTTTTTTAGGTGCGGGTGCTGTGTCGTGATCGGTGGCCGCTGCGGGAACATCGGAGTCGCTATGGGCATCCGCATCCGTGCCCGGAGCCCCCGAACTGGGGCCCGCGCGACGGGCAAACGTGGCGATGTCGGCATCGCTCAACGATTTGCTGCCGTTTTTGGGAGCCTCGTTCGACATATCAACCATCACCGTCTTTTGACGCCCCTTTGTGGGCGATATCGCACTTGGGTCACCGGCGGGCCGTGGCAGGCGGGCAGCTGTGACCGTGTTATTGACAAAACGGTAGCCGCGGCAGCCCATCAAATCAATCCTTTAGTGCGTCCTTGCACCTTGCCCCCGGTGCGGCCCGCTTGACAGGCAGGCGTTGGCGCGCCAACGCTCCGCCCCATGTTCGATTTGCGCCCGGTGGGCTATGTTCTGGGCCTTCTGGTCCTCACCCTTGGGGTGACGATGGCGATCCCGCTGGGGGCCGATGTCTGGGCGGACAACGGCCATTGGGGGGCGTTTGCGGAATCTGCGGCGGTCACGGTGGTCACTGGCCTCTTGCTGACGCTGGCCTGCGCCAATGGCGTCACGCAGGGGCTGTCGATCCAGCAGACGTTCTTCCTGACCACCGGCGTCTGGCTGGTCTTGCCCCTGTTCGGCGCGCTGCCCTTCATCTTTGGCGCGGTAGACGCGCGCCTTGTGGATGCCGTTTTCGAGGCGATGTCGGCCATGACCACCACGGGATCGACGGTGCTCACGGACCTCGACAACCTGCCTGTGGGCCTGAACCTCTGGCGCGGGCTCATGCAGTGGTTTGGCGGCATCGGGATCATCGTCGTCGCGATGGTGTTCCTGCCCGAACTACGGGTGGGGGGGATGCAGATCTTTCGGTCCGAATCCTTTGATACAATGGGAAAAATCCTGCCGCGCGCCGGTGAAATCGCAAGCCGGATCTCGGTTATTTACCTGGGCCTGACCATTGCTTGCGGGTTGGCCTACCTGGCCGTGGGGATGCTCCCCTTCGATGCCTTGATGCATGCGCTGACCACCATGTCGACGGGCGGATTTTCGAATTACAACGCGTCGTTCGGGGCGTTTCAGGGGCCGGCGGAATATGTCGCGTCGGTCTTCATGATCCTGGCGAGTTTGCCCTTTGTGCGCTACATCCAACTGGTCGCCGGGACCGCGAAGCCGTTCTTTCTGGATACCCAGATCCGGGCCTACCTGGGGTTGATCCTGATCCTGACGCTGATCTTCACGCTCTACCGGCTGATCGCCGATGGTGACGGCTTCGAACATGGCTTCCGCGAGGGCGTGTTCAACGTGACCTCGATCATTTCTGGCACCGGATACGCTAGCGTTGATTACCAGTTGTGGGGGCCTGCTGTGCCGGTGATGTTCTTCTTCATCGGTCTGATCGGCGGCTGCGCCGGATCGACGTCGTGCTCGATCAAGGTGTTCCGCTACCAATTGCTGTTTGCGGCGATATCGACACAGGTCAAACGCATCTACGCCCCCCATGGCATTTTCGAGCCAAGGTTCGAGGGGCGCCCGGTGGCCGAGGAAGTCATCTCGTCGGTCATGGCGTTTTTCGTGCTGTTTTTCGTCCTTTTGGGCATCTTCGCCGTACTTTTGGGCCTGACGGGGCTGGATGTGGTGACATCCGTGTCGGGGGCGGCCTCGGCGCTGGCCAACATCGGGCCCGGCCTCGGGGATGTGATCGGCCCGAGTGGAAATTTTGCGCCGCTCAATGACACGGCAAAATGGCTGTTGTCGGCGGCGATGTTGATCGGGCGACTGGAATTGATGGCGGTCCTGGTCCTGTTCACCGCGACCTTCTGGCGGGCGTGAGGCGCGCCACGGGCGGTGGAAAACTCTTGCAAGAGTTTTCACAATTCCTTCAAGGAATTGGGCGCGTGGGGCTAGTGGCCGGGCTGCCCAGTGATGGCGCGCCCGGCGGCTACGCCCGAGGACCAGGCCCATTGGAAATTGTAACCCCCGAGCCATCCGGTCACATCGGCGGCCTCACCGATGACATAGAGCCCGCTAACGTGTTGGCTTTCCATGGTTCTTGATGACAGGCCCTCTGTCGCGATCCCGCCGAGGGTGACTTCCGCCGTGCGGTATCCCTCGGACGAGGTCGGCGTGACATGCCATGCCGAGAGGCGCTCGGTGAGCGCGCGCAGGGCGGTGTCGGATTGATCGGCGAGGTTGCCGGACAGCCCCCAGGCCTCGGCCAGGTGCTGTACCAGTTTCTTTGGCAGATGGTCGGCCAGGATAGTCGTGAGGGCCTTGCCGCCCGCCTGCGTGCGTTGCGCGCGCAGGGTCTCATAGAGGTCAGTTTCGGGCAACAGGTGCAGGGAGAGGGTGTCACCCTCCGTCCAATAGGATGAGATTTGCAGGATCGAGGGGCCCGACAGGCCCCGGTGGGTGAACAGCATGCCCTCGTCGAAACTGGTGCCGTTGCAGGCGACGCGCGCGGGGACGGAGGTGCCGGAAAGGGCAGCGAAGTGGGCCTTCGCCGCACCCTCGAACGTCAGGGGAACAAGGGCGGGGCGGGTCTCTGTCACGCGGTGGCCGAATTGCGCCGCGAGCCGATAGGCGAGGCCCGTGGCGCCCATCTTGGGGATCGATTTGCCGCCTGTGGCGAGGACGAGGTTGCGGGCGACGACGGCATGGCGTTTGCCCTCACGCGTCAGGGTGACGTGGAACGCTCCGTCGCGGTGGGAGACCTCTGCTATCTCGGTCTGGAGCCATAGCTTGGCAGGGCCCATCTCGGCCAGCAACATGGCGATGATGTCCTTGGCAGAACGGTCACAGAAGAGTTGGCCGAGGGTCTTTTCGTGGTGGGGAATGCCGTGTTTCGTGACGAGGTCGAGGAAATCCCATTGCGTGTAGCGGCTGAGGGCGGACTTGGCGAAGTGAATGTTTTCGCTCAGGAAATTCTCGGGCTCGGTGTACATATTGGTAAAGTTGCAGCGCCCGCCGCCGGAGATGCGGATCTTCTCGGCGGGGGCTTTGGCGTGGTCCACGACCAGCACGTCGGGCCCCGCATGGGCGGCGCACATCAGCCCCGCGGCGCCGGCGCCGAGGATCAGGGTCTGGACGGAATGGACCATGGGGGTGCCTCCTCGAGGGGGCGCCGCGCTGATGCGCGCCGACCAGTTTTGGCGAGAGCCCGATTATGGTGGCCATCGGCGCGCTCGGCTTCGACTCGCGCGCGGTGGCCGCTACGCGGGCTTATGTCTCAATCGGCGAAGTTGCGGCTGATCTTCAGCTGGTCCCAGGCCCAGACGACCTCTTGCAGTTTTTCCTCATCCGAGCGGTCGCCGCCGTTCATGTCGGGGTGCAGCACCTTGATCAACGCCTTGTAAGCCTTGCGAATTTCCACTTTGGTGGCGTTGTCCTTGACCTCGAGGATCTCGACCGCGCGGCGTTCGGTCGGCGGCAGGCGGCGCCCTTTGGAGCCCGCGCCGCGACCGGGGTTTTGCGTCGCGTTCTGGCCCAGAACCTGGTGCGGATCCTCGATGCCGAGCCGCTGCCAGGCGCGTTCCTCGGCCGAGCGCTTGAGCGGCTTGGTCGGCCGGTCCCAAACCCGATCACGGTCCATCTGGGCATTCATCTCGGCCTCTGTCGTGCCTTCGAAGAAGTTCCACTTCAGATTGTATTCTCGCACGTGCTCTCGGCAGAACCAGTGAAATTCTTCAAGGTTATCAGGACCTTTGGGCGCACGGTATTGGCCCTGTTCTTCGCAATCGGGCGCTTCGCAGACCCGTTGCGAGGTCTCGACGGCGCCGGACATGCCGCGCCGACCGGTGCGCCGCTTCTTCTTGTCGGATTTGACGCTAAGATCGAAATTGAAGGGATCTTTGTCAGCCATGGGAACGCACCTGTTCTATCGGGAGTAAGCAGTTTAGTGTTTTGGTGGCTGAGGGGAAGGTCTTTGAGGGGTGAAATGATGACGCGGCCAGAAAAAACCAGGGCAGAGAGAATTGAAGCGGCGCTGAGAGAGGCATTTGCCCCAAAGGTGGTGCAGGTTGTGGACGACAGCGAGAGCCATCGCGGCCATGCGGGTTTTCAGGAGGGGGGGGGTAGCCACTTCATCGTAACCGTGGAAAGTGATAAGTTTCAGGGTCTTAGCCGGATCGCCCGGCACAGAATGGTGCACACGGCCATTGGCCCTGATTTAATGTCAGAGATCCACGCGCTGGCTTTGACGATCCGCGACTAGCGGCTCGGGGGTGTCATCGGAGGTGTGCCAGAGGTTGGTGATTTCGTCGTCCGCTTCGGGCGCGGCCTCTGTCCTGGGCGCGGCCTCTGTCCTGGGCGCACTCTCGACGACGGGGGATGGCGCTGGCGCTATGACCGGGGCAGGGGAATCGGCCGCGTGTTCGTCGATAATGCGCTGAAATACCAAGAGATTACGGTAGATCGTGACCTTGCTGGTGAGGCCCGAACGCTCTTCCTGGGGGAGGGTGTCGGAGCGGACGTATTGCCAGCCCTCGGCGGCCAATTCGTTCATCAACGCTTCCACGGAATGGGCGAACAGGGCAGCCCCCTTGAGGCCGCGTTGCTTAATGGCTTTTTCGGGGGCGGGGACGACTTTGTATTCGGTTTTCATGGGGGAGTTATGGCGCCGAGACCGCGCCGGACGCAAGGGGGAGAGATAGCCATTACCGGGTGTATGGAACTGGCAGTTACTCTGCGATTACACGATCTTCGCAAAAAGTCAGGGTCAACGCAGAGTTTTGTGCGTTTAGGTTGACTTGGTCCCGGGCCGAGGCCCGGCCGAGGGGAAGGCGCTGTCGTGGTGGGGCGGCACCTGGCCCGGCGCGCGGTTACTTGTCAGAGTTGGTTTTCGCGGGCACGGCTCGCTCGTTAAGGCGGGCGGTGCGGCGGGTGTCCCACAGCAGGAAGGCCGCAAAGGCCAGGGCGAAGGCGGGGATGGCGAGTAGGCTTAGGTTGTCCATGACGTCAGTCCTCCGTTTCGAGATACCGTAGAATATAGTGTGCGACGCCGTGCAAGACAACTCCGGTCACGAGAAAGGCCAAAGTTAGCACGTTGAGGATTAAGGTTCCGTCAACAAGCGGGCGCAGGAATGCGAAGCCCAGAAAACCGATTGAGAGCGCGTTGAGGAAGTTCGAGCGCAGGCGGACGCGCTCGTTGTGGGTGGCGAGGGGGTCACGGCGTCTGGGAGGCATGGGAGGCTCCGATTTGGGGGGCGGACGAGGGTGACACGCGCCGGGGGCGGCGCCCCACCCACCGTCCCGATGGGCGTGCGCTATCCGTTACGCTTCGCCGTGCCCTTTATGAGCGCAGCTTCGCCGCGACGATCTGGTTGACGGCCTTGGGGTTCGCCTTGCCGCCGGTGGCCTTCATCACCTGTCCCACGAACCAGCCCGCAAGCTTGGGGTTTTCCTGAGCCTTGGCGACCTGGTCGGGGTTGGCGGCGATGATTTCGTCGACGGCGGCCTCAATCGCGCCGGTGTCCGTCACCTGCTTGAGGCCCTCGGTCTCTACGATCTCAGCAGGAGAGCGGCCCGATGTATAGCTGATCTCGAACACGTCCTTGGCGATCTTGCCCGAGATCGTGTCGGCATCGATCAGCGTGATCAATTCCGCCAGTTGCGCGGGCGTGACGGGGCTGTCCTCGATCCCGCGCTCGTCTTTTTTGAGGCGGCCGAACAGCTCATTGATGACCCAGTTGGCGGCCAACTTGCCGTTCTTGGTGCCTGCGGTGACGGCCTCAAAATACTGTGCCGCTTCGACATCGGCGGTCAGCACGGAGGCGTCGTAGTCGGAAAGGCTAAAGTCGTTAACAAAGCGCGCCTTCTTTGCGTCAGGTAGCTCTGGCAGATCGGCTGCGATGCCGTCGACATAAGCCTGATCGAAGGTCAGCGGCAGAAGGTCGGGGTCGGGGAAGTAGCGATAATCATGCGCCTCTTCCTTGGAGCGCATGGACCGTGTCTCACCCTTGTCGGGATCGTAGAGGCGGGTTTCCTGATGCACTTCGCCGCCGGACTCGAGGATGGCGATCTGGCGCTTGGCCTCCACCTCGATGGCTTGCTGGATGAAACGCATGGAGTTCATGTTCTTGATCTCGCACCGCGTGCCGAGGTGAGAAAAATCCTGCGTGGCCTGGTACTTCTCATACTGGCCCGGCGCGCAGACCGAGACGTTGACGTCGGCGCGCAGGTTGCCGTTTTGCATGTTGCCGTCGCAGGTGCCCAGATACAGCATGATCTGGCGCAGCTTCACGACGTAGGCCGCGGCTTCCTCCGGCGAGCGGATGTCGGGGCGGGACACGATCTCCATCAGCGCAACGCCGGTGCGGTTGAGGTCGACGAAGGATAGCGCCGGGTCCATATCGTGAATGGATTTGCCGGCGTCCTGTTCCAAGTGAATGCGCTCGATCCGCACAAGGCGGGCGCGGCCGTCGCCCAGTTCCACCAGCACTTCGCCTTCGCCCACGATCGGGTGGTAAAGCTGGCTGATCTGATAGCCCTGGGGCAGGTCGGGGTAGAAGTAGTTCTTGCGATCAAAGGCCGAGTTCAGGTTGATCTGCGCTTTCAGGCCAAGGCCCGTGCGCACGGCCTGATCCACGCAGGCCTGGTTGATGACGGGCAGCATGCCGGGCATGCCCGCGTCGACGAAGGCCACGTTGGAGTTGGGCTCGGCCCCGAAGCGAGTGGAGGCCCCGGAGAAGAGCTTGGCGTTGGTGGAGACCTGGGCGTGGACCTCCATCCCGATCACAAGTTCCCAATCCTGCTTGGCGCCCGCGATCACGCGGGGTTTCGGGGTGTCATAGGTCAGGTCAAGCATGGCGGCCTCCGGCGTTGGTCTGGAAGCGGTTTAGGGCAGGGGCCGGGGCCGGGCAAGGGCGTTAGAAGATGAAGTCGATGTTGTCGATGGACCAGCCATTTGCCGCGCCATCTAGGAAGATCGTGCCGCCGCCGTTCTCGATGATCAGAAGCACGCCGTTACCCTGGACGGAGGCATCTACGATGTCGGGCCCGCCGCCGGTGCTGTCGAACAGAACAAGGTCTTCGGCCGTGTCGAAGCCGTAGATGGTGTCGTTACCGAAATCGCCGTTCGGGGGGGTGTTGAAGATGAAGACATCGACGCCGCTGAACTGCGTGCCACCTTGCATGACGGTGATCACGTCGTCATCGGCGCCGCCATAGATCCAGTTGTTGCCGCCGCGCGCATTGATCATGTCGTTGCCGTCGCCGCCGAAAATGATCTCGTTGGACAGGGTGTTGTCGCCCAAAGCGACGACGCTGCTGCCCATGATGGAGTCGTCGCCTGCGCCGCCTTCCAGGATGTTGTTGCCGTAGCGGGAAAAGATATCGTCGTCGCCCAAGCCACCATCTATACTGTCATGGGATGAAGTAGTGGCATAGATCGAGTCGTTGCCCGAGCCCGCGTTGACATGGTTGATATTGGCGAGACCGTCGGTCGAGGACAGGTCGATGTAGTCGTCGCCATCGCCTGCGGTGACGGTATCAATGCCGCTGCCGGTGCTGATCGTGCTTTCGCCCGTGCCCCCCGCGATGAAGTCATCGCCCGGGCCGCCGCTGAGATAGTCATATTCCGAAGAGGAGAACAGGCTGTCGTTGCCCGAACCGCCAAACAGCTCGCTGCGTTCCTGCCCGGTCGTGGTGCCTGCGCTGATCAACCAGTCATTGCCGTCGCCGCCGAACAACGTATCCTCGCCCGCGCCGCCATAGACCGTGTCGTCTCCGTCGCCGCCCTGCAGGTAGTCGTTGCCGGAGTTGCCATAGATCCTGTCGTCGCCGTCGTCGCCCAGGACGGTGTCGTCGCCTGATCCGCCGGTCAGGTAGTCATCGTCATCGCCGCCCCGGATACTGTCCGCATCGCCCCCGCCCGAGATCGTGTCCTCGCCCGCGTCGCCGTGGATCGTGTCATTGCCGGAATTGCCCCGGATCTTGTCGGCATCATCGCCGCCGCGAATGCTGTCATTGCCGTTACCGCCGGTGATGCTGTCGCGCCCGTCGCCGCCATGAACCGTGTCGTGGCCATTGCCCGCGTGCACGGTGTCGTCGCCGGTGCCGCCGTCCACACTGTCCGAGCCCAAGCCGGAGTGGATGCTGTCATGGCCGCTGTCGCCGTAGATCGTATCGCTGGCGTCATCGCCGAAGATGTGATCGTTGCCTGTGCCGCCGAACATCAGGTCCCCGTGGGCGCCTGCGTACATCGTGTCGTTGCCAGATCCTCCGCTGACGGTGTTGGACGCGGTATCGCTGCCATCGAGGTTGCCGCCATAAAGCAGGTCGTTGCCCCGGCCGCCCGACACGAAATCCTGACCATCACCGCCAATCACCGTGTCGTGGCCGCGCCCGCCGTAAATGCTGTCGTCGCCCCCCATCCCATGCAGATAATCGGAGCCGCGCATCCCATGTACGTCATCGTCGG
This sequence comes from Gymnodinialimonas phycosphaerae, assembly GCF_019195455.1. Taxonomy (NCBI): domain Bacteria; kingdom Pseudomonadati; phylum Pseudomonadota; class Alphaproteobacteria; order Rhodobacterales; family Paracoccaceae; genus Gymnodinialimonas; species Gymnodinialimonas phycosphaerae. Next base: position 532,016 of record NZ_JAIMBW010000001.1, read on the forward strand.
CAGAGGTGAATTGGCGGTAATCCGCAAGGTTGCTGAGGAAAAAGACGGGCATGGGAACATATCCTGAATGAATGAAAATGACCGGAAATCGCGTGCGTCGATCATGGGCGCACAGTCGCGATTGCGCAGGTACGGGAAACCTCCATGGTGGGGTCAAGCGGCCAGAAACCCGTTATTTGAGCGGAAAACAGCCGTTTTCAGGGGGTTAGAGTGGCGCATGGCTTGCGCGCGCAGGCGCATCTGCGCAATTCCGACGGGTCTGCCATTATGAGTTCATTGTTTCATGTCGGTTTTGTCTGTTGCGGCGCGCGCCGCAGTTGGGTTTCGGGCTGCCGTTGGCCTTGCGCTGGTCGTCTCGGTTTCGGGGTGTGGTGCGTTGTCGGAGGTCTCTTTCGGGCGGGGGGCCGAGGTGATCGACACGCCCGTGATGCGGTGGGACCACCATCCCGAGGGCGGCGATTGGACCGCCATGGCCTTTGCTGCGCTGGACACCCATGCCAGCGTCCTGCCAATGCTGGTGCCCGAGGATATCGAGGCGTGGTGCCCGGCCTATCCGGAGGCGCCGTTGGAGAATCGGCAGGCGTTCTGGACCGGGTTGATGTCGGCGCTTGCCCGCCACGAAAGCACCTGGAACCCCGAGGCCGTGGGGGGCGGCGGGCGGTGGTTCGGCCTTGTGCAGATCAGCCCCGCGACGGCGCGCCATTATGGCTGCCAGGCGACAAGCGGCCAGGCGCTGCTGGACGGGTCTGCCAATATCTCCTGCGCCATGCGGATCTGGGCCTCGACCGTGCCGCGCGATGGCGTGGTGGCGCAGTCACGCGGCGGCGTGGCCGCCGATTGGGGGCCGTTCGTGCAGGCCCCCAAACGCGAAGAGATGCGCCAGTGGATTTCCGAACAGCCCTATTGCGCGGGTTAACCGCGCTTTAGGCAAATGCTGATTGGGTGGCGGCATGGATCATGTGCGCCCACTTGCCTTGCTGCCTGTTTTTCGGGCATGTTTCAAACTTGTGCCAAACCTGGGGGGATGGCTGCCTATGGACGCCCTGCGTCTGATCTGCTTTGCCAGCGGCTTCGTTGCCATGGCGGCGTTTGCGCCGGGGATTTCCTATGGGCAGGACGCCGGAGATGTCGCCGGGGATGTCGATGTGACTTCTGGCGTGGTCGGGGCGGATGCCGCGTTGGATGGGGACCCGCCGGGCGTCGCGGCCTTGCTGAATATTCCTGTAGAAGAAGATATCCTGCCCGAGGATTTGATCCCGCTGGAAGGTGTGTTGGACGACGTGCCGGAGATCAGCGCGCTGGCGCCCGCGTCCAGCCCGCGTCCCGTAGTGCGCGACAGCTGGGCCGTGCCCGTGGCGCGGTGGGACAACCACCCCCGTGGCGCCCAGTGGACGGCGGCGGTTCTGTCGGCGCTGCGCGGCCCCGGTGCGCCCTTGCTGGAGACGGAGCCGAACGACATCCGCGCCTGGTGTCCCGGCTACCTGGAGGCCACCCCCGCACAGCGGGCAGCGTTCTGGACTGGCCTTGTCTCGACCCTCGCATGGCATGAAAGCTCACATGATCCCCGCGCCGTTGGCGGCGGCGGGCAGTGGTTCGGGTTGGTGCAGATCGCGCCGGGAACGGCGCGGTGGCGCGATTGCGACGTCGGCTCGGGGGAGGCGCTGCTTAACGGGACGGCGAACCTGCGCTGCGGCATCCGCATCATGGGCATCACGGTGCCCCGCGACAATGTCATTTCCGATGGCATGCGCGGTGTGGCAGCCGATTGGGGACCGTTCCATTCCAGCCGCAAGCGGGAGGACATGCGCAACTGGGTCCGTCAGCAGGAGTATTGCCAGGCCCCGGCGCCCCGGATGCGGCCGGTGATGCGTCCGGTCGGCTTGGCGGAAGGGGCGATGACGTCGGATGCGGCTGCGTCCGACGTGCTGCCCGCCGCAATGGCGCGTCCCACGCTCCGCCCGGTGCCGCGTCCACAGCGCCTATAGGCCTCAGGCCTGTTGGCGCACCGGGATGCCCCGGTTCGTGGCTTCACGGATCAGATCGTAGGGGTCGGGCAGACATTCCAGCGGCAAGACCACCTCGGTGCCATCCTCCAGCATCAGACCGATGCGGCGATTGGCGCCACGTTCCACGACCCTGAGGTAGGCGATCTGGGCGGTTGGAATGGCAAGGTCGTCCTGCCCTCCCATGATGTTCCAGGTCGATCCGGTCATCCTGATGCCGTAGGTCGGCACCCGTGTGATCTGCCACAGGCACATCAGCAGAGCGGGGACCATGAGCAGCAGCACATAGCCCGGTGAGATTTGCCAAAGAAAGACGGTGAGGGCGCTCAGTCCTGCAAAGCTGAGGATGCTAAGGCCGGTGCTGCCGGGACGTGTGGCATATTCGAATGTATCTGTCATGGCGATGATATAGCCGCCGAATTGTGCCCAGATTAGGGAACGCGCGGGGCCGCTGCGCGGCGCGCTTGGCGTAATTTTGCGGTGCCCCTGCGGCGCGCCGGCCACGATTGGACGATGGGCAAGATCAGCGCGGGCTGGTAGACCCGCAGGCATGAGTGATTTGTCCGTGACGCCCGCGCGCATTCCCGCCCTCGACATCGCCCGCACGGGCGCGCTGGTGGCGATGGCGCTGTTCCACTTTGTCTTCGATCTGGAGATGTTCGGCCACGTTGCCCCCGGTACGGCCACAAGCGGCCTGTGGCGGGCGTTGGCGGTGGCCACGGCGGGCGCGTTCCTGGCGCTGGCGGGCGCAGGGTTGTGGCTGGCCCATGGGGGCGGCATCCGCTGGGCCGCGTTCTGGCGCCGCTTCGCGATCATCGCCGGGGCGGCCCTCTTGGTCAGCATCGGCACCTATATCGCCTTCCCCCACGCTTTCGTCTTCTTCGGCATCCTCCATTCCATCGCGCTCTGCAGCCTGCTGGGCCTTGCCGCCCTGCGCCTCCCGGTCGTGGCAATCGCGGCGCTGGCTGTGGCGGTGTTCTACGCCCCGGACTATCTGCGCAGCGACGCCTTCAACGCGCCGTACTGGTGGTGGACGGGCCTGCAAACCATCCCTTTAAGCACAGTGGACTATGAGCCGGTCTTTCCGTGGTTCGCTGCGTTCCTGATGGGGATGGCCGCGTCGAAATGGGCGGCGCACGTAGGGCTCTGGGCGCGCCTGTCCACGCCGACCCCGTCGCGCACCGCCCACCTGGCGGGGCTGCCGGGGCGCCATTCCCTGCTGATCTACCTGGTGCACCAGCCCGTCTTGATCGCCCTGGTCTGGAGCGCCACGCAACTGATGCGTTAGTCGCCGCGCATGCGCGAGACCATCTCGCCCAGATCCCGGCTCAGGCCCGGCGCGGTGGCGATCCGGTCAAGCGCCTCCAGCATCAGCGCCTGGCGGTCCGCATCATAGCGGCGCCACGTCTCGAAGGCCGTCGACATGCGTGCGGCGGTTTGCGGGTTTGCCCCGTCCATCTTGATCAACCAATCGGCGACAAAGGCGTAGCCCGCCCCGGAAGGGTCGTGGAAGGCGGCGGGGTTGGCGATCAGCCCCCCCAGGAGAGAGCGGAACCGGTTGGGGTTCTTCCAGTCGAACAAGGTGTGGCGGCTGAGGTCTTGTGCCACCTGTAGCGCCTCGGAGGCGGGCGCGCTGGCGACGGAAATCATGAACCACTTGTCCATCACCAAGCGGTCCTCGCGCCATTGCGCCTCGAACGCCTGCGCCGCCTCGCGGTCATCGCCCTTGATCAGGACCGACAGGGCCGCAAGCTGGTCTGTCATATTGGTAGCGTCCGCGAATTGCGCCCGCGCGAGGGCCAGATCCTGCGGCGTGCTCAGCAACATCAGCGCGGTATTGCGTAGGGCGCGCTTGCCCGCGCTGTCGGCATCGGGGGTGTAGTCGGGGCCGGGATCGAGGTCGAGATAGTAACGCGTCAGAATGTCTTTCAGCCCGTCCCCGACTGCGGCCATCCGGCCATCCCGCACCTGGGCGATGATAAGCGGGTCGGGTACCAGGCCGGCGTCGACGACGGCTTGGGTCAGGTCATCCTCGGAAGGGAAGGTCAGCACCAGCGCGATGAAGGCCGGGTCGAGGCTTTCGTCGGTGCAAAAATCTTGCAGGGCACTCAGGACCATGTCACGCCGGGCGACCTGTTCAGGAGAGGTCCCTTGCCCCGTGATTTCCGCCACCAGAACCTCGCGCAGCAGGCTGCGCGCGGCCTCCCACCGGTTGAAGGGATCGGTGTCGTGGGCCAGCAACAACGCGCGGTCCTGGGCCGAAAGGGCGGCATCCAGCACCACCGGCGCCGAGAAGCCCCTCAAAAGCGAGGGCACGACGTGATCCGGCGCGGTGCCGCCGCCGAGATCCTTGAGGTCGAAGACCAGATCAAGGTTGGGGCTGTCGAGATCCATCAGCGTTGAGGGCAGGATTTCGGTGCCGTCCCCCGCCAGCAGCCCAAGGACAACGGGGATCTTGGCAGGTTCCTTCATCGGCTGGCCGGGGGTCGGCGGGACCTCTTGGCTGAGCGACAGATGCAGGGTGTCGCCGTCGCGTCGCCAGGACGCGCTGACCTTCGGCGTGCCCGCCTGGCTGTACCAACGCTTGAATTGGCTAAGGTCGGTGGCCGCGACCTCTTCAAAGCAGGCGAGCCAATCCTCGATCGTGCAGGCCTGCCCATCGTGGCGGTTGAAATACAGCTCGCATCCCGCACGGTAGAGGTCCGCCCCCAGGTAGGTGCGCAACATGCCGATAACCTCGGCGCCTTTCTCGTAGACGGTGGCGGTGTAGAAGTTGTTGATCTCGATATAGGATTCCGGGCGGACGTTATGGGCCAGGGGGCCTGCATCCTCGCGGAATTGACGCGCGCGCAGTTGCAGGACATTGCCGATCCGCTCGACCGGGGCGCTGCGCATGTCGCCGCTGAACTGCTGGTCGCGGAAGACGGTGAGGCCTTCTTTCAGGCACAGCTGGAACCAGTCGCGGCAAGTGATGCGGTTGCCGGTCCAATTGTGGAAGTATTCATGGGCTACGATGGCCTCGATGAAGGCATAGTCCCGGTCTGTCGCGGTCTCGGGCGAGGCGAGGACATACTTGGAGTTGAAAATGTTCAGCCCCTTGTTCTCCATCGCGCCCATGTTGAAGTCGTCCACGGCGACGATGTTGAAGACGGACAGGTCGTATTCACGGCCATATTCCGTCTCGTCCCACCGCATGGAGCGTTTCAGCGCGTCCATGGCGTAGGCGCATTTGTCCTCATCCCCCGGCCGGACCCAGATGTTGAGCGCCACATCGGCACCGGAGGCGGTGGTGAAGGTGTCGGAATGTGCCACCAGATCGCCCGCCACCAATGCGAACAGGTACGCGGGCTTGGGCCAGGGATCGTGCCAAGTGTCGCCATCGGCATTGCCGTTGGACAGTTTCACCGGCAGGTCACTGTCGATGTGCACCGTAAAGGGCGCCATCACGTCCGGGCGGTCGGGGTAGTAGGTGATCTTGCGAAATCCCTCGGCCTCGCACTGGGTGCAATACATGCCGTTCGACATATAGAGGCCTTCGAGGGCGGTATTGGCCTGGGGGTTAATCTGGACCTCGGCCTCCCAGGTGAAGGGGGCGTCGGGGACGGCGCAGATCAGGCCAGTGTCGGTGACGCGGGGCGTGACGGGGGTGCCATCGATATGGGCGCTGATAAGGTTAAGCCCCTCGCCATGAAGGAAAAAGGTCGGATCCGTGGCGGCGGGATTGGGTCGGAAAGCAATCTTTGAACGGACGCGCGTGGCGGTTGGGTGGAGGGTGAAGGTCAGCTCGACGCTGTCGATTTCAAAGCTGAAAGGAGTGTAATCGGCAAGGCGCGTAGGTTGTGGGGCGACAGCATTCATTCTTGGTCCTCCGGTTTGGGGGGAACGTAGGGCGCGGTGCCGGGGGCTGCAATGGGGCAGCTTGAATGCCTCTGCGAATCTGCTACCTGTGACGTGATGAAAGGTGTTCTTGTTTTGTTCAAGCGTGACCTGCGGGTGCAGGACAACCCGGCGCTGGCTTTGGCGGCGACGCGGGGCGGGGCTGTGTTGCCGGTTTTCGTGGCCGAGCCCGAGGCTTGGGCACAGGCGGACGCCTCCGCCCGGCAATGGCGGTTCGTGGCTGAAAGCCTGGCCGAACTGCGGGCGGATCTGGCGGCGCTTGGGGCACCGCTTCTGGTGCGCCGGGGCGAGATGGTGGAGGTCCTCGCCACGCTTTGCGCGGCCCACAACGTGGGCGAGATCATCAGCACGGAAGAGACCGGCAACCTTTGGAGCTACGCCCGCGATCGCCGTGTCGCGGCATGGGCGCGGGGGGCTGGCGTGGTCTGGACCGAGGTGCCGCAGTTGGGCGTGCAGCGGCGCTTGCGCTCGCGCGATGGATGGGCAGGCGGGCGGCAGGCGATGATGCGGCAGGGGCAAGTCCCTGTTCCAAGGGGGCTTTCGGGCGTGGTAGAGGATATCGGCGCAATTCCCGACGCCCGCGACCTTGCGCTGGCCTTCGACCCCTGTCCCGGTCGCCAGAAGGGCGGACGCGCGGCGGGTCTCGCCTCCTACGCCTCGTTCCTGACCGAGCGGGGGCAGGACTACCGCCGCGCGATGGCCTCGCCGCTGGACGGGGCCTTGGCCTGCTCGCGCCTGTCTCCGCACCTGGCCTGGGGCACGCTGTCACCGCGTGAGGTGCTGCACGGCGTGGCCGCCCGGCGCGCTGAGCTAAAGGGGACGAAAGACGGCTGGCTTGGCAGTTTGCGCAGCTTCGAGGCCCGCGTGGCCTGGCGCGATCACTTCATGCAAAAGCTGGAGACGCAGCCATCGATCGAGATCCGTTGCCTGCATTCCGCCTATGAAGACCTTCGCCCGCGCACGCCCGACCCCGCGCGCCTGCGGGCGTGGGAAACGGGCCAAACCGGCATCCCCTTCGTGGATGCCTGCATGCGCTCGCTGGTGGCCACCGGTTGGCTCAACTTCCGCATGCGCGCCATGCTGGTGTCGGTGGCCTCCTATCATTTGTGGCTTGATTGGCGCGCCACCGGTCCGCATCTGGCGCGGATGTTCACCGACTACGAGCCCGGCATCCATTGGCCGCAGATGCAGATGCAATCGGGCACGACGGGGATGAACACGATCCGCATCTACAACCCGGTGAAACAGGGCCAGGACCAGGACCCAAGTGGCGCGTTCACGCTGGCGTGGTGCCCGGAATTGCGAGAGGTACCAGACGCTTACCTGCAAACGCCTTGGGCTTGGGACGGGGCCGGGCGCCTCTTGGGGCGCCGGTATCCCGCGCCCATCGTCGACGTGGCCGAGGCCGCCCGCGCCGCCCGTGACCGCGCCTTCGCGTTGCGCCGGGGTGATCGGTTCCACCATGAGGCGGCACAAATCATTCGCAAGCACGCCAGCCGCAGGGATAGCGGTGCCGGGCGGCATTTCGTCAACGACCGCGCCCCCCGCCGCCCGCGCAACAAGGCGCCCAACGGTCAACTTGACCTCGGCCTGTGATGCGCAGGTCCCTCATTCCCCGTTCTGCAAATATCCCCGCCGGAGGCATCGAAGTCTTTCAGAATGACCGCCCTGCGGCCCGAGGCGCACCACCGTGCCACGCACTTGAACGTGCGGCTTGCCCGGCGATTGTCTGAAAGAGCGCAATTCCCCCGGCGTCCTGGCCAAAGTGGCCGGGCCGGGGCCATGGCGAAGGCCCCTTCAATACGTGCGGATCAATCCCACAAGTTTGCCCTGAACCTTCACCTGATCGTCGCGGAACACCCGCGTCTCATAGGCCGGGTTCGCTGCTTCCAACGCGATCATGCCGCCCTTGCGCCGCAAGCGCTTCAGGGTGGCCTCATGGTCTTCCACCAGCGCCACGACGATATCGCCGTTATCCGCGGTCGAGCCTTCTTCGATCACCACGATGTCTCCATCGTTGATGCCCGCGTCGATCATGGAGTCGCCTTTGACCTCAAGGGCATAATGATTACGTCCGGTTCCCAGCATCTGCTCGGGCACCGCCACGTGAGAAGCCACCTGGCTGATCGCCTCGATCGGTACACCGGCCGCGATCTTGCCCATCACCGGCACATCGCGCGCATTGGCCGCTTGCACAGGCATCGCGCCCGCCGGAGGGTCGACCCTGTCGCCTTCGATGACCCGTGGCGCAAAGCCGCCGTCGCGCATTGCATCGGGCATTTTCACGATTTCGATGGCGCGGGCGCGGTGGGCGAGCCTGCGGATGAACCCGCGCTCTTCCAGCGCTGTGATCAGCCGATGGATCCCGGATTTCGAGCGCAGGTCCAGCGCCTCTTTCATCTCGTCAAACGAGGGCGGCACACCATCGCGCTGCATCCGTTTGTGAATGAACTCCAGTAGGTCGCGTTGTTTGCGCGTCAGCATGCCCGTCTCCCTCGCGATGGTCCGGCGGTTTCCGCCGGAAGTGCGGCACATTCCGTGCCCGTTCAGGTTATGTTCTATACATGTTCCAAACAACCTGTCAACGAATCATCAGAACATCGCGTTGAGCGCCACGTATTCCACGATGTCACCCGCCCGCGCGCGCGCCGCGTCGACCGGGCGCACCAGCAGACCAGAGGCCCCCGACAGGACCGTCAGAAGCGAGCTGTCCTGGCGCCCGTAGGGCGTGATCACCGGCAAATCGTCCCCGGCAGAGACTTCGGCGCGCATGTAGTGCTCACGCGGGCCATTGGCATCTAGATCCGCACCGAGCCGCGCGCGCAGGCGCGGCCGCGCGGTGCCGGGAAGCCCCATCATCGCGTGCAGCATCGGGATCAGGAACAGCTCTCCACATACCATCGCAGACACCGGGTTTCCCGGAAGCCCCAACAGCACGGCATCGCCTAAGCGTCCGGCCATCAAGGGTTTTCCGGGGCGCATGGCGATCTTGTAGAAGGCGCGCTCCAACCCGCGCGCCGCAGCAACTTCGCCCACCAGATCATGGTCCCCGACCGAAGCACCGCCCACGGTCACGATCAGATCGGAACCGGCGGCCAGGTCGAACACCTGCTCCAGGCTCTCGCGTCTGTCGCGCGCAATCGGCAAAAGACGCGCTTCAGCGCCCTCGGCCTCGATCCGGGCCTTCAGCCCGTAGGTGTTGGAGGCGATGATCTGGTCCGGGCGCGGCGTCTCGCCCGGCGAGACCAATTCATCTCCCGTGGCAATCAGCGCCACCGTGGGCTTGCGCGAGACGGTCAGTTTGGGGGCATTCATGGCCGCCGCCAGCGCCACGTCGGCAGGCGACAGGCGGCGCGGCGCACTCATCCCATCGCCCGCCATGAAATCCGCACCCGAGGGGCGCACGTTGAGGCTGGACCCGAGGGACCGGGACAGGGTGATCCGATCCCCGTCACGCTCCACATCTTCCTGGATGACGACACGGTCCGTGCCCTCGGGCAGGGGCGCACCGGTGAAAATCCGCAAGGCCTCTCCGGGGCCGATGGTGCCTTGCCAATAGTGGCCCGCGGGGGCTTCGCCCACGACCTTCAGGCGACGGCCGGGAATGGCTTCCATATCGCGCAGGGCATAGCCGTCCATGGCGCTGGCGCTGAACGGCGGCTGATCGCGGGTGGCCGTCACGGGCGCGGCCAGCACCCGGCCCCCGGCTTGGGCCAACGGCACGGTTTCCGTGCCCACGGGCTGCGCAAGGGTGAGGCAGGCGGAAAGGGCCTCTTCGACGGAGATCATTCGGATGCCTCAAACCGCCCGGACTTGCCGCCGTCTTTAAGAACGACCCGCAAGCCCCCGATTTCCATCGTCTTTTCCGCCGCTTTCAACATGTCATAGACCGTCAGTGCGGCGGTGGAGGCGGCGGTAAGCGCCTCCATCTCAACGCCCGTCTGCCCCGAGGTCTTGACCGTTGCGGTGATGCGCACGCCCGGCAGGGTGCGGTCGGGCGACAGGTCGACCGCGACCTTGGTGATTGGCAAGGGGTGGCAAAGCGGGATCAGATCGGCGCAGCGTTTCGCGCCCATGATCCCGGCCAGCCGTGCAACGCCCAAAACATCGCCCTTTTTCGCGGTGCCCTGTTCAACCAAATCGAGCGTTTCAGGGGCCATCTTGATGAAGGCCTGGGCCACGGCGATGCGGTCTGTCACCGCCTTGTCGGAGACGTCAACCATATGGGCGTGGCCTGCGCCGTCGAAGTGGGTCAGCTCAGCCATCAGACAGGATCCGCCAGCAGGGCGCGGGTGGCGGCGGTGACGTCGTCTTGGCGCATCAGGCTTTCGCCGATCAGGAAGGTGCGCGCACCCACGCGGGCCATATCGGCCAGATCGGCGGGCGTGAAGAGGCCGGATTCGCTGATCACCATTCGGTCCGAGGGGACGCGGGCGGCCAGGGTGCGGGTGGTGTCGAGCGAGGTCTCGAACGTATTCAGGTTACGGTTGTTGATGCCCAGAAGCGGGGATTTCAGGGCCATTGCGCGGTCAAGTTCCGCGCCGTCGTGCACCTCGATCAGCGCGTCCATGCCGTGGGCGCGGGCGGCGTCTTCCAGCTCGGCGGCCTGCGTGTCACTGACGGACGCCATGATGATCAGGATGCAATCGGCGCCCCAGGCGCGGGCCTCGGCGACCTGGTAGGTGTCGTAGAGGAAATCCTTACGCAGACAGGGGAGCGACACGGCGGCGCGGGCTTGGCGCAGGTATTCTGGCGCGCCCTGGAATGACGGCGTGTCGGTCAGCACGGAAAGACAGGTCGCGCCGCCCGCCGCATAGGCCTGCGCCAGCGCGGGCGGGTCGAAGTCGGCGCGGATCAGGCCCTTGGAGGGGCTGGCCTTCTTGATTTCTGCGATCAGGCCATAGCCGCTGGATTGCGCGGCCCAAAGCGCATCGGCAAAGCCGCGCACGGGCGACGCAGCCTTGGCGGCGGCTTCCACATCGGCAAGCGGACGCGCGGCCTTCGCAGCGGCCACCTCATCCAGCTTGTAGGCTTTGATCTTGTCTAGAATGGTGCTCATGGCTCTGGTTCTTAGGTTAGCGGCCCGTGCCTGTCGAGGGAGGCGTGTCCGTTGGAGGTGGCGCGGTCTGTTTGCGACCCAGAAGCAGCGCAATGATGCCGATGGCAGCGAAGAGGACGCCGAAGCCCAGAAGGACGTAAATGTGCACGGTGTCGCGTTCGGCAGCATTCAAGCGCGCGCCTCGGGTCCGCTCGACCTGCGTGGGGTCACTGGGAAGGTAGATAAGGTCGATGAAGACCTCTGCGCCGCTTTCGTAGGCGGTATATTCGTCGGGGCTCAGGCGCAGCTCTGCGCCCGAACGTAACCCCTCGACCTCGAAGACCACGGTGGCGACATGGGTGTTTGCAGGCCAGCAGACGGAACGCTGGCTGCGCGAGCATTGGGTGCGTTCCGTGCGCTCTGCGGTGACAATGAGGGCTTGCGCGGTCGCGCCCTCGAAGATCAGCCCGCGCCCGATGCGGGTTTCCTGCACGACATGCACGCCCATGAACGTCGCGATGCCCAACAGGCCGAGCGCGATGGCGAGGAACCCCAAGCCGACACCCCTAGGATTGCCGCGCAACGTCACGGACGCGCACCCGCCGCGCGCCTTGACCCGTCCCCCGGGCGCGCCGCTCTTGCTTCATCTTGCCCAATACCACTCATCTTTTGGCACACCGCTCGCGTCACGCCGCAGAGGTGACGCGGGCGACGGCCTCGACCGCGCGCTTGGCCGCGCCGCTGTCGATCGCCTCAACCGCGATTTCAACGCCTTCGCGCAGTTCGGTCACGCGGCCCGCCACAATCAGGGCGGCGGCGGCGTTCATCAGCACGGCATCGCGGTAGGCACCTGTCGCGCCCTCCAGAAGGTCGCGGAAGGCTTGCGCGTTCTCGTCGGGGGTGCCGCCAAGGATGTCGCGGAACGGATGCACGGGCAGGCCCGCGTCCTCGGGATGGACCACGCGCGAGCGCAACTTGCCGTCTTTCAACTCTACCACGTCCGTCTTGCCGCAAATCGAGATTTCGTCCGTGCCGTCCGCGCCATGGACCAGCCACGCCGCCTCAGAGCCCAATTCCTTCAGGGTTTCGGCCATCGGATAGATCAGGTCGATCGCGAAAGCGCCGGTCAACTGCCGCTTGGCGCCCGCGGGGTTGGTGAGCGGCCCGAGGATGTTGAAAATGGTCTTGCAGCCCAATTCCTGGCGGATCGGCATGACGTGTTTGACGGCGGGGTGGTGCATGGGGGCCATCATGAAACCGATACCGGCCTCTTTTAGGGAGGCCTCCACCACATCGGCGCCGACCATGACGTTGATGCCCATCTGGCTCAACACATCGGCCGCCCCAGATTTGGAGGATAGGTTGCGGTTGCCGTGTTTGGCCACCGGCACGCCCGCGCCCGCCACCACGAAGGCCGTGGCGGTAGAGATATTCAGCGTCCCCATGCCGTCGCCGCCGGTGCCGACGATGTCTATCGCGCCCGCAGGTGCGGCCACTTTCACGCATCTGTCACGCATCACCTGGGCGGCGGCGGCATATTCCGCGACCGACTCGCCCCGCGCGCGCATCGCCATGATCAGCCCGCCCATCTGCGCGGGCGTGGCGGTGCCCTCGAACATCAAGGAAAATGCCTCTTCCGCCTGGGCGCGCGACAGCGGGCCTTCGGAGGCGGCGTAGATGATCGGCTTCATGGCATCGGTCATGCGGGTTCTTTCGTGGTGTTCAGGAAATTCTGTAGCATCGCGTGGCCGTGCTCGGACCGGATGCTTTCGGGATGGAACTGCACGCCCTCGATGGGATGCTGCTTGTGGCGCAGGCCCATGATGGTGCCGTCCCCCAGTTCTGCCGTGACCTCCAGGCAATCGGGCAGGGTGGCGCGGTCCACCACAAGGCTGTGATAGCGCGTCGCATTCAGCGGTGAAGGCAGCCCTGCAAACACGCCTTGTCCCGCGTGTTGCATGACCCCAAGCTTGCCGTGCACGATCTCGGCGTGTTGGACGATCTGGCCGCCGAAGGCTTCGCCGATCGTCTGGTGGCCCAGGCACACGCCCATCAGGGGCATCCCCGCGCTTGCCGCCGCCTTGGTCAGCGCCAGGCAAATGCCTGCGTCTGCCGGGTAGCCGGGGCCGGGGCTGAGCACGATCCCGCTGGCGCCGGACGCCATGGCGTCCTGGACGGTGATCTTGTCGTTGCGCACGACGCGCACGTCGGCCCCCAATTCCCCCAGGTAATGGACGAGATTGTAGGTGAAACTGTCGTAGTTATCGATCAGGAGAAGCATCCTACGGGTCCTTGGGTCGGGCGTGAGGGGGTGGTGCAGGCAGAGGTCTTAAAAAAGGGTTAAAGGCGCCGCGCGCCCGCGCTATACATGTTTCAAAGCAAGGGCCGGGGGTCAAGCCGAGGCCGCGCCCTCCGGGGTACAAAAGGCCGGGCCGGGTACACAAGGCCGGGGCAGAAAAGAGCGCTGAGAGGACAATTCTCCAGCCAACCGTGCGGGGCAAGCCCCGTGCCGAGCAGACAGGAGCGGGACCATGGGCGGTCTGATGAGTGGTGTATTGTGGGGAACCCTGGTGTCGGTGGTAGGGCTTGCGGCGCTGTCGCTGAGCTCTCCCTTGCCGCCCCGAGGCGGGGAAGCGACGGTTGAGACGCCGCAGGCCGAGGACGTCCCGCTCGTGGCCGAGGGCACCTTGGACGGGGACGCTGCAGAAGAAGACGCCACATTGGAAGAGGCCGCCGGGGACGCTGATAGCCCGACGTCTGACGGCGACGGCGAGGGTGACAGCGTTCAGACGCCTGAACTCATGCCGGAAGTCACGCCCGAAGATACCGGGGATGGGGCTGAAGACGGCGCGGCCACCGTGCCGGCAACTGAAATCCCCTTGCCCTCGGGCTCCGAGTTCAACCGCCCCCCGCCGGAACCCGAAGCGGCCTTGCCCGCCCCCGATGCCGCCCCGGCGGCCACCGCGCCGCAAGCCCCGACGCTGTCCGGGGACGTCAGCGCCCCCAGCCTTGACACGGCACCCGCCGCGCAGCCCTCGGTTGCGGCGGAAGGCCCGGCGCAGATCGCGGCCGCCGCAGGAGAGGCCAGCGGTCCCGCCAGCCCGGCGGCGGCTCCGGCCCCGGTGATCGCAAGCGGCCCAAGCGCGCTGACCCAACCCGAAGCTAGCCCGACGCCACAGGTGTCCTCGGCGTTCTTGCCGCAAGTGACGGAAGACGCGGCCGTGACATCGGAAGCGCCCGAAACGCCTGAAACGCCCGAAACGGACGTGGCAGCAGAGGCGCCGGAAGCTGACGTATCGGCAGAGGGTCCCGAAACGGATACCGAGCAGGTGGCCGTGGCCGCCGAAGAGCCGGAAGTCGTGCCGTTGCAAACGCCCGTCTTCCCAAGCATTGGGGACGGGGCTGGTGACGCAGCCGTTACGCCGGAAATGCCGTCGGAGGTGGCCTTGGAGGGCGCGATGGAGACGCCCGTTGAAGAGGTCTCGCCCACCTTGAGCGCGCCCGCCTTCCCGCAAACCAGCACATTGCCACAGGTTGCCCCCGCGATAGCCCCCCCGGTTGCCCCCTCGGTTGCCGGGGACGCGGCAGAGGCGGACGCGCCCGCAGAGGGCGACGCCCCCGACGCGCCCGATCCGGGCGATCTGCCCGCGATCCAGGCCTTCGCAGCGCCCTTCGACACCGCCGAAGAGCGTCCGCTGATGGCGGTGGTCCTGATTGATGAACCCGAAAGCCCGATCGACCTGTCGACGCTGACGCGGTTCACCTTTCCGGTCGCCTTCGCGGTGGATCCTCTGAGCCCCGATGCGCGCGCGCGCGCGGCGGCCTACCGGGAGGCCGGGTTCGAAGTGGTGATCCTGGGCTCGATGATTGCCGATGGTGCAACGGGGGCGGATACGGAGGTGGCCCTTGCGGCGGCGGCCTCGACATTGCCGGAAGCGGTCGCGGTATTGGATACGCCCGAGGGGCGCATCCAGGGGGATCGCCCGGTGCTCGACGCGCTTGTGGCGGCGCTGGGAGAGAGCGGCCACGGGCTGGTGGCCTTCCCGAGGGGGCTGAACGCGGCCGAGCAATCGGCGAGCCGCGCGGGCGTGCCCGCCGCGACCGTGTTCCGCTTTCTTGACGATGAGGACCAGCAGGCCACGGTAATCACCCGGATCCTGTCGCGGGCGGCCTTTGCGGCGGCCCAGGAGGGCAATGTGATCGTGGTGGGCCGGACCCGGCCCGACACGGTGACGGCGCTGTTTTCCTGGGCCTTGGGGGGGCGGTTCGAAGCCGTCGCCCTGGCGCCTTTGTCGGCGACCCTGCTGCGGGGGGCTGGCGAATAGGGCCTTGTGCTCAAGCTTGAGCACCCACCTTAAAGCGTTGAAAACACGAAATTATCGGTTTTTTGTTAAGGTCTTTTTAAGGTCCTGGTCGGCCCTTTTCGGTGCGCGCGCGTCCCTTCGGCGTTTATCCGATGGCGCATTCGACGGTGATTTCGGGGCTAATTTCGGGCCTGATTTCGAGGCTGATTTCGGGGCTGCGCCCCGACGCTCCCGCGGGGGGATATTTTTGGAACGGGGAAAAGGGGAGGTGCGCGCCCGGATCGTCTGGCGGGGTTGATTGCCGCTAGCTATTGCCGCGTGTGAAAAGGCTGGCGTCTTCCGCCGCCTTGCGGATCGCACGGGATTTGTTCACGGTCTCCTGGAACTCGGCCTCTGGGTCGCTGTCGTAGACCACGCCGCCGCCCGCCTGGATATAGAGCTTTTCGTCCTTCACCACCGCCGTACGGAGCGCGATGCACATGTCCATGTCGCCGCCTGCACTGAAGTAGCCCACGCCGCCGCCGTAGACGCCGCGCTTTTCGGGCTCTAGCTCATCAATGATTTCCATGGCGCGGACTTTGGGTGCGCCGGAGACCGTCCCTGCGGGCATGCCCGCCATGAAGGCCGACAGCGCGTCCTGATCCTCGGCCAGTTCGCCCACCACGTTGGAGACGATGTGCATGACGTGGGAGTAGCGTTCGACAATGAATTCCTCGGTCGGGCGCACGGTGCCGATTTTCGACACCTTGCCGGTGTCGTTGCGACCCAGATCGAGCAGCATCAAGTGCTCGGCCAGTTCCTTCTGGTCGGCCAGCAGATCGGCCTCCAGCGCGTTGTCCTCTTCCGGGGTCGCGCCGCGGGGGCGGGTGCCTGCGATGGGGCGGATGGTGACTTCGGTATCGAAGACCCGCACGAGAATTTCGGGCGAGGCACCCACCACCTGAAAGCCGCCGAAGTTGAAGTAGAACATGAAGGGTGACGGGTTGGTGCGGCGCAGCGCGCGGTAGAGCGCGAAGGGGGGCGTGGGGAAATCCAGCGTCCAGCGTTGGGAGGGGACGACCTGAAAGATGTCGCCTTTGCGGATGTAGTCCTTGGCGGTCTCGACCGCAGCGAGATATTTCGCGTGGGTGAAGTTCGAGACCGGCTCCCCCAGGGGTTGCGCGTCGCCCATCTCGCGGGCGGCGACGCTTGGCGCGCGTTCCAGATCGCGCAGGGCGTCCGACACACGCTCGGCCGCTTGCGCATAGGCCGCGCGCGCCGAGAGGCCGCTGGATTGCCACGCGGGCGAGACCACGGTGACCTCGCCCTTCACGCCATCCAGCACGGCCACGACGGAGGGGCGCAGCAGCACCGCATCGGGCAGGCCCAAGGGGTCCGGGTTCACATCGGGCAAGTGTTCCACCAGCCGGATCATGTCATATCCAAGGTAGCCAAAGAGGCCCGCCGCGGCGGCGGGCAGGTCGGCGGGCATGTCGATGGCCGATTCCGCCAGAAGGGCGCGGATGGCGTCCAGTGGCGCGGCGTCCACGGGGTCGAAGGTGTCGCGGTCATAGCGGGCGGCGCGGTTGATGCGCGAGGTCTTGCCATGGCATTCCCAGACCAGATCGGGCTTCATGCCGATGATCGAGTAGCGCCCGCGCACCTCGCCGCCGGTCACGGATTCAAGGATGAAGGCATCGCGGCCCGCGTCCGTTAGCTTCAGCATGACCGAGACGGGGGTATCCAGATCGGCGGCCAGACGGGCGTGGACCAGTTGGTTTTCACCCCGGTCCCACGCGGCGCGAAACGCCTCGAAATCCGATAGCTGCGCCATGGGACGGCCCCCTTACGGGAAGGAGGCGTGGACCGAGTTTATCACGCCCTGGTTGGTGGTGATGCCCGCGTCGGCCTGCAACGCCTGACCGTAGGCCTCGAAGATATCCGTGGCCATGGATTGGGCGATGGTCTGGTTCATGATCGCGAGGATCACCGAGGTGTCGGGCGCGTTGCGCACGCCTGAATTGATCGCATCCAGACGCACGATATGGGCGGCCTCGGGGCCGGGGATCATCACCACGTCACCGGGAGCGTCGAGTTGGAAGACCTGCGCCACGGTGGTGGCGGGCAGATCCGGCAGCAGATCCTGACGGCGGATCAGGCGTTCTTCGGAGGTGTCGCCAAGTTCTTCCAGCGTGGCGCCCTGGGCCAGTTGCGCCACCAACTGCGCCGCGCGGTCGGCGACGGCTTCGCGAAGGGCGGTGGCTTGCCATGCGTCGGCGACATCGCCCTCGATCTCGGCCAGGGGCGGCAGGGAGGGGGGGACGATTTCGTCAAGGCGCAGGGCGAAAAGGCCGCCGTCGGACAGGTCCAGAAGCTCGGGGAAATCGCTTTGCTCAACGGCGCGGGCGGCATCGCGAAAGTTATCGTAGGCGGCGATACCCTCTTCGGAGGCGGGCGTGTAGTCAATCGTGCCAAGCGTCATCGCCGTGTCTGCACCCATTTCTTCAAGGGTCGCACCGGAGGCCAGAAGATCGTCCAGTTCCTCGCGCATGTCATCGATGGCGCGGCGGGCGCTTTCCTGAGCCAGTTCCGCGCTGAGATCGTCGCGGGCGTCTTCAAACGGCACTTCGGAGGCTTGCAGCACCGCATTCACCCGGAAGAGGGCGGGGCCGAGCGGGGTGGGCACGGGGCCCAGAAGCTCGCTCTCGTCGTCGCTGAAGATGATGGCGGCGGCCGCGTCCGAGAGGTCATCGGCCGCGATCACGCCCATGTCCACGTCTTCAAGGGTCAGATCGCGGTCTTCCACGAGCGTGTCAAAGTCCGTTTCTTCCGCCGCGATGGCGGCAAGGGCGGCTTCCACTTCTGCGTCAGAGCCGAAAATCAGGCGCTCCAGCAGGCGCCGCTCGGGCTGCACATATTCGTCGATGCGGTCGTTGTAGAGTTCTTGCAGCGCCACTTCGTCGATCTCCACGTCGTCCATGATGGCCGAGGGGGTGATCCAGGCGTAGGTGATCCGGCGCGCCTCAGGGCGGGTGAAGCGTTCGGGGAATTCTTCGTAATAGGCCTCAAGCTCGGCGTCAGTGGGCTCCGCGATGGGCGTCGGCAAATCGCCCTCGGTCACGGCGAGGCGGGTGAAATCGCGGGTTTCGGCCTGGTAGGCGGCGATGGTCTCGGCAAAGATCTCGTTCGGGGTGAGGCCGCCGATAACGGCGGTTTGCAGAAGCGCGCGGGCGACGTCCTCGCGGGTGTCCTCTTCGAAGTCGCGGGGGCTGGAGCCCTGCTGTTGCAGCACGAATTCGTAGGTATTGCGGTCAAACTGGCCTGCGGTGTTCTGGAAAGCGGCGATCTGGCTGATCTGGCGGGCGACTTCCGCGTCGCCCACGGAAATGCCCATTTCGGCAGACTCGTGGCTAAGCGCGGCGCGTGCGGTAAGCCCGGCGAGGACCTGCGCATCGATGCCGCGCGCACGGATCTGGGCGAAGGACACGGCTTGTCCGGTTTGCGCGATCTGGGCGTTGATCTCGTTGTTGAGGGCGCGGAAGTAATCCTCGGCGGTGATCTCGACATCGCCCACCGAGCCGACCCGGCTGGCACCGCCGTTGAACGAGCCGATGCCGAAGCCTGCAAGGGCCACGAACAAGAGGCCCATCAGGATCCAGACGAAGACGTTCGAGACTTTTTTCGCAGCGGTGCGTGCCATTTGGATCTGGCCCTTTCAGTGGCGTGTGTTGCGCAAACGGATACGCATTTGCCCCCACGGGGGCAAGGGCGTGCTGGCCTAGCGGGTGAAGTAGATCACACGGTCAACGCGCCCAAACGGCTGACAAGATCGCCAAGCCCGGCGCGGTCGGCATTGGCGAAGGCGATCCGCAGGGTGGCTTCCGCCTGTCCCGTGCCACCGGCGGCGCGCAGCGGCCCGAACATGGTGCCCGGCAGCACCAGCAGGCTGGCGTCGTCCACAAGCTGTTTGGCCACGGCGTCGGAGGGGGCGTCGAACGGGTGGCGGACGTAGGCGAAATAGGCGCCAGAGCCCAGAAGCTGCCAGTCCGGCAGTTGCCCGAAGCCCTGCCGTATCGCATCGCGCCGCGCAAGGATCTCCATCCGTTCGCCCGCCAGCCAGTCGCCCAGGTTCCGCATCCCCCAAAGCGCCCCGATCTGGCCCACCTGGGGCGGGCAGATGGCGACGGTATCGAGGAACTTCTCGACCTGGGCCAGCCGTTCCGGCGCGGCCATGATCGCGCCCACGCGGTGGCCAGTCAGGCGATAGGCCTTGGAGAAGGAATAGAGGTGGATGAAGGTCTCGTCCCAATCGGGATCGGTAAACAGGGTGTGGGGCGCGTCGTCGGAAGAATGGAAATCGCGGTAGGTCTCATCGACAATCAGCGCGAGGCCATGGGTCCGGGCCAGGTCGCGGAACGCGGCCAGAAGGGCCGGGGGATATTCGACACCGGCGGGGTTATTAGGGCTGATCAGCACGATGGCCCTGGTGCGATCCGTGATCAGGCCTGCCGCGCGCTCGGGGTCCGGCAGAAGGTCATCGCCGGTGGGCAAATGCACCGCCCGCACACCCTGCATATCAAGCCACATCTGATGGTTGAAGTAGAAGGGCAGGGGCACGATCACCTCGTCACCGGCCCGTGCCAACGTGGACATGACGGCGGTGAACGCCTGGTTGCACCCGGCGGTGATGGCCACCTGCGCGGGCGTGATCGTGCCGCCATAGGTGGCTGACCATTGCGCGGCCAGCTCGGCCCGCAGGTCATCCATGCCCAACACCGGGCCATAAAGATGTGCGCAGGGGTCTGTCAGGATCGCCTCGGCCATGGCCTGCATCAGCCCCTCGGGGGGCGGGTCCACCGGCGCGGCCTGGCTGAGGTTCATCAGGGGGCGGGTGTCGGGAAAGGTCTTGCCCTCGACCCAGCGCCGCGCTTCCATCACCGGAGGCGGAAAGGTCGATGCCATATTCGGGTTCAACGGTCTCATCACGCGCTCCCTTGAGGGGCCGCGCGCACCGCTCCCCCCTTCATCTTGCCCAATACAACTCAAACCTGTCGTCGGCCCCATGCCCGAACCTGTGATAATCCGGGCAGGTCAGGATCCTCAGAACGGAATTTCGTCATCCAGATCCGAGCCACCGCCGCCGCCGCCAAATCCGCCGCCGCCGCCGCCCGAGCCACCCCGGTCATCGCCGCCAAAGCCGCCGCCCGAGCCGCCCCGGTCGTCATAACCGCCGCCGCCGCCACCGTAGCCGCCGCCACCACCACCGCCGCCGCCGTCGCTGCGGCCGTCGAGGAACGTCAGTTCCCCCGCATAGGGGCGCAAGACGACTTCAGTGGAATAGCGATCCTGACCGCTTTGATCCTGCCATTTGCGGGTTTCCAGCTTGCCCTCGATGTAGACCTTGGAGCCTTTGCGAAGGTATTGCTCGGCCAGACGTGCGAGGTTCTCGTTGAAAATCGCGACGGAATGCCATTCGGTCCGCTCGCGTTTTTCTCCGGTGTTGCGGTCCTTCCAGTTCTCTGACGTGGCAATGCGCAGGTTGCAGACCTTGCCGCCGTTCTGGAAACTGCGCACCTCAGGGTCGCGCCCCAAGTTGCCTACCAAGATTACTTTGTTGACGGACCCGGCCATCGCTATTCCCCCTGCTTGTCTTTGCCGCGCCCCGATTCCGGGCGCACGATTGGTGAGAGGTTAGAGCATCCGATCAAGCGTAAGAAAAGCCTTAAACCGGGCGACTTCGACGCCCCCCTAGATAAGCGCGGTCTCGCGCGCTATGTCCATGGGACCATTCCCGAGCGACCCGAGGCCTGATCTTGCAATTTCGTCTGCCCCTTGCTGCTTTCTCCGGTGCTCTTTGTGGCGCTCTTCTGTCGTTGCCTGTCAGCGCCCAAAGCGGCCTTGACCGGTTGGAGCGGGCCATGGGCGTCCTCGATGGGCGCGCGGCCACGCAGTATGAGTTTTCCTCGCGCTTGCGTCCCGAATCGCTTGAAACGCGGACCTTGCCGGCATTTGAAGGCGGCTACGACGGCCCGTTTCTGGATGTCGCCCGGTCTGCCGCGCGGCGTCACGGCGTGCCCGAGGATCTTTTCCTGCGCCTCGTGCAGCAGGAATCGGGTTGGAACATAGAGGCCGTCAGCCACGCGGGTGCGTTGGGGCTGGCGCAGTTGATGCCCGACACGGCAGTCTTGTTGGGCGTTGATCCGCTGGATCCTGTTGCCAACCTTGACGGGGGCGCGCGCTATCTGGCGCAGCAGTTCCGCCGGTTCGGCACGTGGCGTCTTGCGCTCGCGGCCTACAACGCAGGCCCCGAGGCGGTGGAGCGTCACGACGGTGTGCCGCCCTACGATGAGACCCAGCATTATGTCCGCGTGATCCTTGGCACACGAAGCTGATCTGCGCGAGCCAGACAGTGAGCCGCCGCGCCTTGACCGGGCGTTGCGGGTGCTTGAAGCGATCCTGTTCTGCTGCCTGTCGACCCTTGTCCTGTTCTGGATCGCGGACCGCATGCGCGGCGTGGATTTCGACCCGATTGCCGTGACCCCCTGCATCGGCGCGGCCTGCGTGCCCTATGTGGGCCCCCATGCGGGAAGTCCCTGGTCGGTCTACACGCAGGGCCTTGAGCCCCGAGAGGCCACGTCATTTTCGGCCACCAACATGTGCACCCAATTGGCCGACACCTTGCAGTTGCGCGGGACCGAGGCGGAGGGCGTGGATCTGATCATTGATCTGATGACCAGCCGGGGGACAGTCACCGTCTCCAACCTCGATGAGGCCACGGTGCGGATCGCCCCGGGGCCGCGCAATGACGGGTTTTTCGACGTGATCCGGGATGGGCTGTCGTGGACGCCCACGCGCGGGTGTCATCCGATCAACTACAAGCCGGTGTTCTGGCCCCTTTGGTTCAGTTGGACCCTTTTGGCGTTCCTGCGCCTGTTCCGGGGACGGCAGCAGGAATGGGCGCGTCGCTGACGGCATAGGGGTCTAGGCCAAAGCCTCTGGCGCTTCGGCACCCAGGGCCACCAGCCGTGCGCGCAAGTCGCTGGCCCGCGGGTCTGCCCCTTCGAGGGCATGGACATAGGCGTGGGTCAGATAGAAGGCCGCGCTGTCGCCCTTGGCCACGGCCACGTAATGGGAAATCACCCTCGACCAATCGCCTGTAGCGCGGGCGTGGCGCAGGGAGATGTCGAAGAGGTCCTCTCCCATTGCGTCAGCCCGCCGCCTCGATCCTGGAGGCCACCCACGCGTGGAACAGATGCGTCGGGCCGTCCATGGCCGGAGAGAATCGCCCGCCGTCAAAGCCGTCCGCCGCGCGGCCACGTTGCATGCCTTCGACCACGAAGATGTCTTCCTCGAACACATTCTGCCACAGCCGCGCGTTCTTGGCGCGCAGGGCCGGGTCGGTGTCGGTCGTGGGATAATAGATGTGCACATGTTCCCGGGTCCGGTTGTGGGCCACGGGCTCCAGCACGATGGCATAGGCGTGGTCGCGGTGGACGCCCATGAGGACATTGGGAAAGACCGAGATATATTCCGCGCCCGTGTCCCAGAAGGTGCCGAGGTCCTTGAAATCCGGGAAGGTCTTGTCATCCTCGCCGGTCAATTGGCGGTAGACATAAGACCCTTGCCCCGAGAACTTGCCGGGCGCCTCGATATGATAGTGGTCCTCCAGCTTGGAGTAGGTGTTGAGCGCCGGATGCACCCAGGGCAAGTGATAGCTTTCGCAATAGTTCTCCACGGCCAGTTTCCAGTTCGTCGCCAGATCCAGTGTGAAGGTGCTGTCGGCGCCGCCGTGGTGCATTGGTTGGTCGAACTCGGCCCACCGTTGCAGAAGCTCGGCGTGGACCTCTTCGAACGGGGGGGCCTTTCCCGACAGGTTGATGAAGACGACGTCGCGCCAGATGTGGCTGCGCACTTCGGCCAGGCCCAGGGCGGCACGGTCGATGCCGGGATGGGCGTTCTGACCGGGGCCGCCCACGTGTGGGGTGGCGACCAGCTTGCCGGATTTGGAATAGCACCAGGAATGATAGGGGCAGCGGATCGCGCCCTCGATCTTGCGCGGCTCCGCCACAAGGATCATGCCGCGATGGCGGCAGATGTTGAAGAACACGCGCACCGCGCCGTCGTCGTCGCGCAGCAGCAGAAGTGGCTGGCCAAGGAATTCGATCGGCTTGGCGTCGCCGACCTCGGGCACATCAGCGCCCACGGCGAGGGCGGCCCATTCGGCATGCAGGACGGCTGCGTTTTCAGCCGCGATGGTCACAGGGTCCATGTAATGGCTGTTGGGCAGGCCGCGGGCGCGGTCGATCGGGGCCATGACATCAGCAAGGGGGCGGGCGAGGTCATCATGCATCGGGGCGCTCCTGAATCGTCCGGGGCGGACGGACAAAGCGTGGCGCTGGTACGCCCGCAAATCTTGCCGCAAAGCGACAAATTCCGGACGTGCAAAGACATGTGCCCACGGCATGGCGCGGGGGCGATGGGACCTACGGCCCGCCCAGAAGGTCCGTGACCGGTGCGCCGGGTGGCAGATCAAGGGCCTGCCGCATCGCCGCGCGCCCCCGCGCCAGCCGCGATGTCACCGTGCCAAGGGGCAATCCGGTCCGCTGGGCGATCTCTGCGTAGGACAGCCCGTCCATCGCGCGCATTTTCAACAGCACCTGCTGGTCTTCCGACAATGCGGCCAGCGCCTCCAGCGCCTCGGCGCAGGCCAGCCGCGTGGCCCCGTCCGAGCCGCGCGGGGCGACGATGTCCTCGGGCTCGATGTCCATGGGCGGTGCGAAAGAGCCGCGCCGGAACGCCCGATGGCGCAGGGTGGCGAAGGCATAGGCGCGCAGGTCGTCGATGGGGGCGGCATCGGTACCGGCCTCGAACGACATCGCCATGCGCGACCAGACCCGTAGCAGCGTGTCCTGCACCAGATCATCCGCGTCCTCGCCCGAGCGGGCGAGGCGCCGGGCCGAGCGGCGCAGGTCCGTGAGCAGCGCGGTGAAGATGCGGCTATGGGGCAGGGCGCCGGAGGCGTCCTCCTCAAGGGGGAGGGGCGGGGCTGGAGGGGGAGACGGGGACATGGGGCCTCGACTGTCAGGGGTTGCGTCAGCGCCTTAGACGCTGCGCCGCCCGGGATGCGCGCCGCAAGTGGCGCGCGCGGGACGGGCCCAATCGCCCCGATTGCCGCCCATGCCGGGCGGTCCTTTGCCGAGGCCCACAAGCCTCGGCGGGACGTCGCGCTTGCGCCTGCGCCCCTTGGGCAGGGTGCCGCCGACATTCCACGCTTTCCCCCGGGCTCGGGACGAAACGGGCCCGGGCAAGCTCTTCCCTAGTAGATGCGCCGCCAATGACGGCGGGCCGCATCTGATACGCAACCAACTGAAGGGAACTTTCCCATGCGATCCCAATTTGACAAACCTCGCCTTGGCGCGATCACCGCGGCGACCGCCTTCGCTGTTCTCGTGGGCGGCGCAAGCCTTGCCATGGGGCAGGCCGAAACCATCGACGCGGACGGCGACGGTATGGTCAGCTTCGCCGAACTGCTGGTGCTGATGCCCGCCCTGAGTGAAGCGGAATATCAGGCGCTCGACGCCGATGCCGACGGCCTTCTGAGCGGTGACGAGATCGGGGCCGCACAAGAAGCGGGGCTTATTCCAGCCAGCTGACGTGGTCCCCACCCTTGGCCTGCGTCCGGCGCGGGCCAGGGGGCAGGCGCGGGGGCGGGGCAGACGGCCCCCGCGTCTTGAATACCCGCCCGGGCGTTCGTGTTGCGCCCGCGCCAAGTTTTTTGCAAAAAACTTGTAAAAGCCTTTCAAGGCTTTTGCGTGCCCAAGCCTTTTGAAAAAGGCTTGTAAGAGCCTTGCAAGGCTCTTGGCCCCGTGGCGATGTCAGTCGCCAAAGGGATCCGGGATCGGGGCGTAGCCCGGCAAGCGGCCTCTGTTGAGGCCCCAGACCTGATTAAGATATGTGCCCTGGGCCACCACGACACTATCAAGGGTGGATCGCGCCGAGGTGCCCTCGGACGTTTCGGCCAAGGGCTCGGTCGTGGTGAAGGAGACGACGGTGTCGCCCCCCTCGATCTCGTAGGTGGTGAAGTAGGCCGCGACCTCTCCGAAGGCGCCCGCGCGGCCCACGTTGGCGAAAACGATCCCCTCCGATCCGAACCGCGCCTGCAAATCGGCTTGCGTGGTTTGCCCAAACCGGATGCCGGAGATCGGTGTATCCACCGGGCCCCCGGCCGCGGGGCGCAGTTCAACGAAATGCACGTCGCCCGTCTCGCTATCGGCAATGGCTGTCACTTGCAGGCCCGCCAGATCCGCCCAATAGCGCCGGGTAAGCGGCGCTTGGGTTTGCGTATCGTCTGGCTGGGGCAGACTGGCCGGAACAGGCGCGCCCAGGGTGATCCCGTGCACGGTTTGCGCCGACAGGGGCGCGCCGTAGAACAGGGGCCCGGCGCAGGCAAGCACCAGCCCAAGCACCAGGAGGGCGCGCAAGATCAGAGGCCCCGTGCGATGGCGGCGACGCCCGTGCGCGCCAGTTTCACCTCGCCCAAGGGGCGCATCAACTCGCAAAAGGCGTCGATCTTGTCGGGCATGCCGGTCATTTCGAACACGAACGACTCCAGCGTGCTGTCGACCACATTGGCGCGGAAGATCTCGGCGATGCGCAGGGCCTCCACGCGCTTCTCGCCCTTGGCGATGACTTTGATCAGCGACAGCTCGCGCGCCACGAAGGGGCCTTCCACGGTCATGTCCGAGACTTCGTGAACCGGCACCATGCGCCCCAGCTGCATCTTGATCTGGTTGATGATCTGCGGCGTGCCGGAGGTCACGATGGTGATGCGCGAACGGTGGCCGTTGTGGTCCACCTCTGCCACGGTGAGGCTTTCGATGTTGTAGCCGCGCCCGGCAAAGAGCCCGATGACGCGCGCAAGCACGCCGGGTTCGTTCTCGACCAGGATGGCGAGGGTGTGGGTCTCGATATCCTCGCTCAGGTGCGAGCGGAGGTCATAGGCAGAATGGCTGGTGGAGCCTTGTTCGATGTTGAGGGCCATGGGGTGCGGACTTTCTATTGCGGGAGTATGGTCAGGGGGAAGGCCTCTGCCAGCGGCAGTGCGAAGGGGGTGGCCTCGGGGGGCGGCGGGGTTTGTTGCATGTCCGCCAGCATGGGATAGTGCGTGACGCTCGTTTGGTCGAACAAAGTGGCGGACATGAGAATCGCGTGAGGTGGCATGTCTGCCAGGCTGGTTACGTCGTTGGCGTCGTGATCGGCGTCCAAATGGCCGAAGAACGCCAGCGTGAGTATGACCTCGGGGTGATCGGCCAACGTATAGGACAGAAATCCACCACCGGGCGGCAGGCCTTGCCACGTCCCAGCGGTCTCGAAAGCATATCCTTCCGATCCCGCGAGGGCCAAAGCCTCGCTCAACCGCGTTACTCCGACTTGAAATCCATCAGACGGGGGGGGGTGAAGCAGCGTAGGCGGCAGAGCGGCCAAAGTGAGCGCGATTATTTCACCATCGGCGTGCATGACGCCAAGTGTGCGCTCGAACGGCAGTGGATAGATCGCAGAAATGAATCCATCGTCGGTTTGTCGATCAAGAGGCTCGCCAATTCGCTCCAGCGCAGACGTAGGCATGCCAGGCAACAGGCCCCGAAAATCCTGGGCGCTGGCGGGCAAGGCGCAGAGCAGAAAAAGGGCCACGACGCGGATCATGAGATCGGCACGCCACAGGCGGGTTCGGGGGGCAATTGCGGGAAATCGGCGTCGAACGACTCGAGCGCCTGGAACGGATGTTCCTGCAAGATGAACGGCGGCTCGCCGTCGTGCAACCCGTAGCGGTCGCCGGGGAAAACGCCGCCCTCGACCACGGTCTCGAACAGGCGCACCTCGTCCCAGCAGTGGAACCCGCCGGGGTCCAGCGGCCCGAAGCCGCCGGGGGGATACTCATAGCAGACCTGTGCGCCGCTGGTGGGCAGGTCGAACAGGTCGCCGCTGTCAAGGCCGCCATCGCGGCCCGTATCGCCAGAGCCGTCATTCAGACGCTCTGCCACCTCGGCGTCGGAATACACACCCCAGGAGCCGACGATCACGTCGGGCAGATCGTGATACCACAAAAACGCCGTCCCATCGCCGGCAGTGTATTCGATCTGATTGCCGGAGGTGTCGTAGAAATGGACGGTCCGCCCGCAGAGGAGGTCGAAGAGGGCGTCGACCGCCCCCTGCGCGTTTGCTTGACCGGGCAGTGCGGCCAGCGCGAGAAGCGCGGCAAGCCGTCTCACACCAACACGCCGCCCGCGTCGCCGATGGCGCCTTGGGTGTCGGCCTCGCCCAGAAGCATCTCGTTGTGGGCCTTGCCGGAGGGGATCATCGGGAAGCAGTTTTCGTGCTTCTCCACCAGGCAATCGAAGATCACGGGGCCGTCGTAGTTGAGCATCTCCATGATCGCGTCGTCCAGATCCTTGGGGTCCGAGCAGAGGATGCCCTTGGCGCCGAACGCCTCGGCCAGCTTCACGAAATCGGGCAGGGCCTCGGACCAGCTTTCGGAATACCGCTCGCCGTGGAGCAGCTCCTGCCACTGGCGCACCATGCCGAGGCGTTCGTTGTTGAGGATGAACTGCTTGACGGGCAGGCGGTATTGTACGGCTGTCCCCATCTCTTGCATGTTCATCAGCCACGACGCTTCACCGGCGACGTTGATCACCAGTGCCTCGGGATGCGCGACCTGCACGCCGACGGAGGCGGGCGTGCCGTAGCCCATGGTGCCAAGCCCGCCGGAGGTCATCCAGCGGTTGGGATCGTCAAAGCCCAGGAACTGCGCGGCCCACATCTGGTGCTGGCCCACTTCGGTGGTGATGAAACGATCCTTGCGGTGCTTGGTCAGCGCCTCCAGCCGTTCCAGCGCATACTGGGGCTTGATCGTCGTCTCGGACGGTTTGTAATCCAGGCAGCGCACGGCTTTCCACGCCTCGATCTGGGTCCACCATGTCTGGACGGACGTGCGGTCCGCCTTGCGTCCGCGTGCTTTCCAGACCTTCAGGATGTCTTCCAGCACATGGCCCACGTCGCCGATGATCGGGAAATCGGCGTGGATCACCTTGTTGATCGACGAGGGATCGATATCGATATGCCCCTTGCGCGAGCCGGGAGAGAAATCTGCGATCCGCCCCGTGATGCGGTCATCGAACCGCGCGCCGATGTTGATCATCAAATCACAGCCGTGCATCGCGAGGTTGGCTTCATAGGTGCCGTGCATCCCGAGCATCCCCAGCCATTTGTCGCCAGACGCCGGGTAAGCGCCCAGACCCATCAAGGTCGAGGTGATCGGGAAGCCCGTGGCCTCGACCAACTCGCGCAACAGGGCGGAGGCCTTGTCGCCGGAGTTGATCACGCCGCCGCCGGTGTAAAACAAGGGCCGCTCGGCGGTTTCCATCGCCTCAACCAGCGCGGTGATCATATCCAGATCGCCCTTCACCTTGGGCTGGTAGTGGCTGATCTTCGCCTTGGGCTTGGTGGTGTATTCGCCGGTGGCGAATTGTACGTCCTTGGGGATGTCGACCAGAACCGGGCCGGGACGCCCACTGGTGGCGATGTGGAAGGCCTGGTGGATGGTGTCGGACAGACGGTCCGTTTCCTTCACCAGCCAGTTCATCTTGGTGCAGGGGCGCGTGATGCCGACGGTATCGGCCTCTTGAAACGCGTCGGATCCGATCATGAAGGTCGGCACCTGACCCGTGAGGCAGACGATCGGGATGCTGTCCATCAGGGCGTCCGTCAGGCCGGTGACGGCGTTTGTCGCGCCGGGACCGGAGGTTACCAGAACCACGCCCGGCTTGCCGGTGGAGCGGGCATAGCCTTCGGCCGCGTGCACCGCGCCCTGTTCGTGGCGCACGAGAATATGGCGGATCGCGTTTTGCTGAAAGATCTCGTCATAGATCGGAAGCACGGCACCGCCGGGATAGCCGAATACGGTATCGACACCCTGTTCCTTCAGGGCTTCGACGATCATCTTTGCTCCGGTCATCTGTGACATGGGCGCTGGTTCCTTCTTTCGCGCTGCAATCGTTTCGTATGCGAGCCTTGCGGGTTTCACCCAATGCGGCCAAAAAAAAACCCCCGGAGGTGATCCGGGGGCGCATGGTTCCAAGTATGGACGTCGTTACCGACCCATGCGCCTTTGTCCTACAAGTACGAGAATGCCGGACATGTCCGAGCCTCCTTTTATTCGCGTGGGCGGACGTTATGGGCGCGGGTTTTGGGCGTCAACCGCCAAAACGGCTGATGGATGAATAAAATGTCGTTTGAGCGGCGTTTTGCGCAACTAATGTCGCGGGGCGGTTGGGCGGTATGGTTTGATCCCGGCCTGAAATGCCCAACAGTCCGATGCCCCCCCCCCTTAACAAATCTTTCATACAACCATCACAGACCTGTCGTGGAGCGCGCCTAGCGTTGCGCTGACCCGCGTGGGGGAAAACGCGGGATGGTATTCTTCAAAGCTAGGACATCGAGATGAAAGACATCGATACAAGCCACATGAGTTGGGACGACTGGGACGAGCAGATCCGTCCCGCCCCCGAGGTGACCGACTTCGACCGAGTTGTCGAAACGGCCATGACCCGGCGCGGCGTGTTGGGATCATTGGTTGCGCTGGGATCGGGCGCGGCGGTGATGGGCACCGCGATGCTGAAGGGCACCACGGCGATTGCCGATGGCCACGCGACGTTCGCCTTCACGCCGATCCCCACCTTCACCGACAACACCGTGCATGTGCCCGAGGGCTATACCTGGCGCACGGTGGCCCGCTGGGGCGATGCGCTGTTCTCGGGGGCGCCGACGTTCGAGAACGGCCACGGCGTCGACGGCTCGGACCTGATCTTCGGCGAGAATACCGACGGGATGGAATTGTTCCGCGTGGGCGACGCCGAGGTCATCGCGGTCAACCATGAATACGTGAACCCCGACATCAACCTGGCCTTGGCCGACGATGCGGTGCCGACGGCGGATGACGTGATGACGCTGATGAACCTGCAAGGTGTGACCGTCATGGAAGTGGCGCGCGGGGCAGAGGGGTATGACATTGTTGTCGACAGCCCGTTCAACCGCCGCATTCACCACAACACGCCGATGGTGCTGACCGGTCCCGCCGCAGGCCACCCGCTGTTGCAGACCTCTGCCGATCCAGACGGCACAGAGGTGCTGGGAACGATGAACAACTGTGGATCAGGCCGCACGCTTTGGGGCACCTATCTGACCTGTGAAGAGAACTTCAACGGCTACTTCGGCTCCACCGATGCGGCAGCGGAATTGCCCGAGGGGTTCGACCGCTATGGCATCAGTCACGACAGCCGCTATGCCTATGAGCTGTACCACGCCCGCTACGACATCAGCCAGGAGCCCAACGAGGCGCACCGCTTTGGCTATATCGTGGAGATCGACCCCGCCGATGCGTCCTCCACCCCGGTCAAGCGCACCGCCCTGGGCCGTTTCAAACATGAAAACGCCGCCATGACGATCGCCAATGACGGGCGTGTTGTCGTCTACATGGGCGATGATGAACGCGGTGAGTTCATGTACAAATACGTCTCCAACGGCACCTATGCCGAGGGTGGCCCTACCGATGGCCTGCTGGATGACGGCACGCTTTATGCCGCGCATTTCAGCGCCGACGGCACCGGGGAATGGCGCGCCTTGACGCCGGATACGACGGGGATGGATCAGGCGATGATCTGCATCCACACCCGGATGGCCGGATCGGCTGTTGGGGCCACGACGATGGACCGGCCCGAATGGATCGCCGTGTCCACCACGCTGCCCGAAGCCTACTGCTGCCTCACCAACAACTCGCGCCGCGCGCCGGGCTTCACCAACGCCGGTGGTGATGCGGCGGAACCGGCCCCCGGCACGCCGAACCCGCGCGCCGAGAACCGCTATGGCCAGATCGTGCGCTGGCGTCCCGACGGGGCGGATCACGGGGCAGAGACCTTCACCTGGGATCTCTACGTGATGGCGGGCAACCCGGTGGTGGGCCTGGGCCACTACGCGGGGTCGGACAACGTGACGGAGGGCAACATGTTCAACTCGCCCGACGGCATGATGGTCGACAGCACGGGCCTGATCTGGATCCAGACCGATGGTGACGACAGCAATGAGGGCGCGTTCACCGGCATGGGCAACAACCAGATGCTGATCGGGCACCCCGAAACCGGAGAGATCGCGCGCTTCCTGACCGGTCCCAGCGGCTCGGAAGTGACGGGGTTGATGTGGAACAGCGACCGCACCGTGGCTTTCGTCGGCATTCAGCACCCAGGCGGCACATGGCCCGACGGCGAGGGATCGGTCCCGCGCTCTTCGGTGATCGCGGTCTGGCGCGAGGATGGCGCCGTCATCGGCTGACGGCCGCCGCTGGATTTTGCATTCCCGTAGAAGGGGCCGCACCTGCGGCCCCTTTTTTTCGTGGGTGCCCTGCATTGGATCTGCCGACCTGTCGGGTCAAAGCAGGGGGGCGCTCATGGAACCCACGCCCTGTGACCGGAGGGGGGGTGGGGGGGGCTGCGGTACGCTGTTCCCGATTCTTGTGCGTTTTGACCCGTTTGAATGCGGATCAAGGTATCTGCGACACTATTTCTTCAACCTGAAAGCCAGTTAGCGCAAACGGCCTACAACTCAGGGACGTAGAACGCCCCAAATTGCCGGATTGGTAAGATTATTTTACAAATAATGCCCGTTCAGACAAGAAAACCTGTTTTCGTGGCGCAATTCCCTCGCTAACGTGCCGACACTTCTAATCCACTTGGCGCCCAGGAGGGGCCCAGGGGAAAGATCCAAAATGGGGAGGAACATAACCAATGGATCGTCGTTCTTTTTTGCGGACTTCCGCTGTTGGCGGGGCCGCGGCCGCGTCCACGACACTGGCAGCACCGCTCTATGCTCAAGGCAACCGCGAGCTGACGCTCGTGACCTCCGTGCCGGATGGCTTCGCGATTTTCGATGACGCAGCACAGCTTGCCATCGACTACATCGCCGCCATGACGGATGGTCAGCTGACTTTCAACAAGAACTCCGCCGGCACGCTTGTGGGC
The DNA here is from genome assembly GCF_019195455.1 of Gymnodinialimonas phycosphaerae. Taxonomy (NCBI): domain Bacteria; kingdom Pseudomonadati; phylum Pseudomonadota; class Alphaproteobacteria; order Rhodobacterales; family Paracoccaceae; genus Gymnodinialimonas; species Gymnodinialimonas phycosphaerae. The sequence continues at coordinate 564,303 of NZ_JAIMBW010000001.1, forward strand.
GCGTTCGAAGTGTTCGACGCCGTGTCCTCGGGGCAGGCGGATGTGTATCACTCGGCTGAGTACTACTTCCTCAACCAGCACCCCGCATTTGCCTTCATGACTTCCGTGCCGTTCGGCATGACGTCGCAGGAAATGGCCAACTGGTACTACCGTCGCGGTGGTCAGGAACTGCACGACGATCTGTCGTCGCTGTTCGGCCTGAAGCCGCTAATGTGCGGTATGACCGCCATGCAGCCCGGTGGTTGGTTCAACACCGAAATCAATTCGGCAGAAGACCTGCAGGGTCTGCGCTTCCGGATGCCGGGCCAGGGTGGTCAGGTTCTCGGTCGCCTCGGCGCGTCGGTTCAGAACATCCCCGGTGGCGAAATCTACCAGGCGCTGTCGTCCGGTCAGATCGACGGGGCAGAGTGGATTGGACCCTACGCGGACGAGCGGATGGGCTTCCAGGAAGTTACCAACACCTACTACGCCGCTGGTTTCCACGAGCCGGGTTCGGCCCTGCACTTCGGGTTCAACCTGGAGATCTGGGAATCGCTGACGCCCACGCAACAGCAGATCTGCAAGGTGGCCACTGAAGCGGCCCACGCGCAGAACACCGCGCTGTCGCTTGCCGAAAACGGGGCCGCCCTGGCGCGTCTTGTTGCCGGTGGTGTTCAGGTTCGCCAGTTTCCCGACGACGTCTGGGACGCCTTCGGCGCCGCAGCCGCCGAGGTTCGCGAAGAGAACATGTCCGACGAGATCTACGCGAACATCGCCAACAGCTACTTCGCCTCGCAGGCCGAGTCGGCCGGTTGGTACGAGATCGCCGACGGCGAGTATCAGCGTCAGCGTAACCGCGTTAACGCAGGCTGATCGCCTTTCTCTCGACTTTGTCCCTTGCCCGCCTGTGCGGGCGGGGGACCCCCAATGACCCTGTCGGACGGCCCAAGGCGGGCGGATCCAGTGACCGGGACACCTTCGGCTGGAGTTTCTCAACATGCTAGACCTGATCCTCTGGGCCCTGACAGAGCTCGTGATGGCCCCGGTGAACATCGTTACAGCGCTGCTCAGCCCTGCGTCGTGGCTTGATTGGTCCAACCCGGAATCGCTGTCGCGGTTCATGTATTATGGGGCCTCGGTCGAGCTGTTCTTCGCATTGTTCTTTATCTTCGGCGCGATCACCGTGGCGGGTTTCTTCAATCGCCGGTTCCTCTGGGCCTGTGTGCGCATCCAAGAGGGCTTTGCCAACGCCATTGGCCGAACCGCCGCATGGGTCGGCCTTCTGATGGTCTTGCAGCAGGTGATGATCGTCTTCTTGCAGCGCATTTTCCGGGTGCCCGAAATCTCGATGGGCCCGTTGGGCATCGCCTTCACCCAAGACCTGTCGTGGTGGGCGGAAGAGCTGAAGCTTTACAACGCCATCGTGGTGACCATGTGCGTCACCTATACCTTCGTCCAGGGCGGCCATGTCCGCGTGGACCTTGTCTATTCCGCCGTGAAATTCCGCACCAAGAAGGTGCTCGACATGTTCGGGGCGATGTTCTTCATGCTGCCGGTCGTCACGCTGACGTACATGTACGCCTGGTTCTTCATGTGGCGCCACCTGGTGGTGCCCAACCCTTCGGCTTCCGGCACGCTGGAGCGCATGCTGATGCAGTCGCGCGCCTTGCGCTGGAACGTGGAGACCATCGGCTTCAGCCCCAACGGCTTCAACGCCTATTTCCTCTTCAAGGTGCTGATCGTAGCCTATTGCGTGCTGGTGTTCCTGCAAGCCTGGTCGATGTTCTGGCGCTCGTACCTGGAATGGAAAGAGGGTGAGACCAGTGAGGCGAAATACCTGGATCGGGACTACCTTGGCGACGATGCAGAAGAAATCGAGCACGCGATCCAGTCAGGCTCGACCTGATCCACCACAAGACAATGTGCCCTTGAGTGGCGCAGCATAGGGACGGAAAAGATGCTTTTTGGTTTGGACGGGGTCGAAATTGGCCTGATTATCGTGTTCCTCACCCTGTTTGGTGGGATCATGACCGGCTTTCCGGTGGCCTTCGCCATCGGTGGGGCGGGGGTGATCTCTTTCGCGATCATCGCGGCGTTGGACAGCTCGGGCCTGTTGATTCACCAGGCCGTCGACGTTCGGTCCGACGACTATATGGCGCTGATCGCCGACGGCATCCCCCGAGAAACCATATCAACGTTCAGGTATCCGGACCTCCCGCGCATCGATGAGGCCCTGTTCCCCGGTGGCTGGGAAACGGCACTGGACCGCAACCTGTCGTTCATCGTCAACCGCATGAACGAGCGTGTGATTGCAGGCCAATCCATCGAAATCCTGCTGGCTGTTCTGATGTTCGTGATGATGGGCATCACGCTCGAACGCTCTAAGATCGCCAACGACCTGCTGACCACCATGGCGCGCGTCTTCGGCCCGCTGCCGGGCGGTCTGGCCGTGTCCATCGTGATTGTGGGTGCGTTCCTGGCGGCCTCTACCGGCATCGTCGGCGCGACGGTCGTGACCATGGGCCTTTTGGCCCTGCCCACGATGCTGCGCAACAATTACTCGCCTGAACTGGCGACCGGCGTTATCGCCGCGTCGGGTACGCTGGGGCAGATCATCCCGCCCTCCATCGTGATCGTCCTTCTTGGCACGCTGGCGGGCGATCTCTACGCTACGGGGCAAGAGACCCGCGCCGTGGCGGCGGGCTGCCGCGATGCGCTGACCTATCTGGGCGAACCTGCGGTTTTGTCGGTGGGCACGCTGTTTCAGGCGGCGCTGTTGCCGGGGATCTTCCTGGCCTTCCTTTACGGGGCCTATTCGTTTGGCTACGCGCTGGTGTTTCCGTCCAGCGCCCCTGCGGTGCAGATGGGCAAGGGCACGGGCGAGCCGGTGACCCGTGCCGAGGGCCTGACCTGGTTCCTTGGCGTACCGGTTGCGATCATCGCGGCCGTGGTGATCGGCGCCAGTGCGGGCCTGATCGGGGGGCAGACGATTTCTGTCTCCAACATGTCGGACTCGGCTGAAACCTCTGCCCTGCGCACCAATGTGTCCGAGCAATGTGCCGCGGGCATGATCGAGTTGCATGGCCAGGAGGCCTGGGACGCCGCGGTGGCAGAGCAGGCCGCGATTGTCGCCTCGGGTGGCGATGAGGCCGCCCATGAGCGCTCGGAAGAGGAAATGGCCGTGGCCACGCAAGCGGCCCTGGACGCGACCGCGCCCATCGGCAGTGGCGTGGCGGCGATGTTCACGATCCTCGCGCTGGTTCTGGTGCTGGCACGTGGCATCTCGCCCTCGTCCTCACTCGCGCCCCTGCTTGTCGGGGGCTTGGGTGTCGTGCTGGCGTTCATCGTCGACATCGCCTTTATCCATCCGCTGATGGGGCCGGGCGCGACGTTCATGATCCTTGCCATCCCGTTCTTCCTGACGGCCTACGGGTGCTACCATGCCGTGGCCCGCTTGGCGCAGAACGAGTTGTTGCGCGTGGTCTTCCCCCCGCTGGTCCTGATCATCGCCGTGTTGGGCTCGATCCTGGGGGGCATCACCAACCCCACGCCGGCAGCGGCCCTGGGGGCGGCGGGTGCGATCATGCTGGCGGCCTACCGCAAGTTCGGCGACGATCGGCGCGGCGCGAAGATCGTCATCGCAGCGGCGTTCGCGGTGGTGATCATGATCATCGTCGGGGTGAACTTCGACCTGCGCATGGGCCGCGAAGCCGTGACCTTCGCCGATTGGATCGCCTACATCGTGACCCAAGGTGCCTATCACTTCGCCTTCTTCGGCCTGCTCTTTGCCTGCTGGACCTTGCTGCGGACCTCGGTCCTTGGCCCGGTGGTGCGCGAGACGGCGAAGGTGACGAGCATGGTGTTCACCATCCTCATCGGCAGCCAAGTGTTGAACCTGACGCTGATCGCCTTCGGAGGCGAACACTACATCCAGCAGTTCCTGAGATCGTTCGATCAGGAATGGGCGGTTTTCCTTCTGGTCATGGCGATCCTGTTCGTCCTGGGCTTCGTGCTTGATTTCCTCGAGATCATTTACATCGTGATCCCTATCGTGGGGCCGGTGATCTATGGCGGCACGCTGGATCCGAAGTGGGTGACGATCATGATCGCGGTGAACCTGCAAACGTCGTTCCTGACGCCGCCATTCGGATTTGCGCTGTTCTACCTCAGGGGGGTCGCGCCGAAATCGGTGACGACCGGGCACATCTACCGAGGGGTGCTGCCGTTCGTCGGCATCCAGGTCGTAGGCCTTGCGATCCTGTGGTTCTTCCCGGGCATCGTGACGATCGTGCCGGATCTGCTGCCGAACTGAGGCTTGGAGACGTGAGATCGAAAAAGGGGGGCCTTGGCCTCCCTTTTTGCATTACGGCAGGCGGTGGGCTTGGGGCCTGCGCGGGGGATGAGTTGTATCTGGCAAGATGAAGGAGCGCGCAAAGGCTGGCAGAGGCGCGGTCACGCGGGCTCGATCAGGTCCCAGAAGTTGCCCCAGGGGTCGCGCCATTGGGCGACGGTGCCATAGGGTTCAACGCGCGGAGTTTCGATCAGGGCACCCCCGGCGGCGGTAAGGCGTGCCGCGTCACGGGCGAAGTCGTCGGTTTGCAGAAAGAAGCCGACGCGGTCGCCTGTTTGCTGGCCCAAGGCCCTTTGTTGCGCCTCAGTTGTGGCAACTGCGAGGAGGAGGGATATACCCTCCGAGGAGGGGGCGGTTGCGGGCGGCGCCACCGTCACCCATCGCTTGCGGCCCTGGTCCTCATCGCTGAGCAAGCGCCATCCCAGGCCGCCCACGAAGAACGCAATGCCCTCGTCGTAATCCGGTACGATCAACGTCACTAGCGCAAGGCGCATCAGGTGTTCTCAGAGGGCTCGCCAGGGCGGCGCGCCTTGTTGCCGCGCAGGTCGGGCAGGGTGATTTGCGCCACCTGCTGTGCGATCGGATCGGTGGACAAGGGGTGGGTCTGGGTATCGTAATCCTCGGGCGCACCGAGGTCCTGCCAAGCACCGTTCACATGGACCTCCAGCGCCGGGAAGTTGGCCTTGTAGCCCATCTTCGCAGATCCCGGCACCCAATAGCCGAGGTAGACATAGGGCAGCCCGGCCTCCAGCGCCAAGGCGATGTGATCAAGGATCACGTAGGTCCCGAGCGAGTTCTTCTGCAATTCGGGCGCGAAGAACGAATACACCAGGCTGAGCCCATCATCGAGGATGTCAGTCAGGCAGACGGCGGCCAGGTCATCGTCCTCTCGGCGGTCGCGATACTCGATCACGCGGGTCTTGACTGGGGTCTCTTCGATCATCGCGGCGAACTCGAACACATCCATATCGGCCATGCCGCCATCGGCGTGGCGGGTGTCCAGATAGGTGCGAAACAGCGCGTATTGCTCTTCCGTTGCCCAGGCCGAGCGTGGGTTGCGGGTCAAATGCTCATTGCGTTTGCTGATCCGCTTGTGGCCGCGTTTGGGGGCGAAATCCGCCACCCGGATGCGCGCCGAAAGGCAGGCGGCGCAATCGGTACAGGACGGGCGGTAGAGCACATTCTGGGACCGCCGGAACCCCTGTTTGCTGAGCGAATTGTTTAACGCTTCCGCCTGATCGCCCTGCAACGCGGTAAACAACTTCCGCTCGCGCCTGCCATCCAGATAGGGGCAGGCTTGGGGGGCCGTCACATAGAATTGTGGGGCAATGGGAAGCGTATGGCGCATGAAATAGGGTCCAAGCCGTGTCTGATGAGAGAGTGCACACGTCTAGGGCAAGGGGCAACAGCTTTCTGGAACAAGGTTAACGGCGCACGGGTCGCACCTTGCCAAAGGTTAATTCAGACGGGACGGTTGATCATCACGGACCCGACGATTTCATCGGGCAGGCCGCGGTTATAGGGGCGGCCGATCATCATCCCGATCGAGACCAGTTGGATAAAGAAGAACGTGGCCGACACCAGGAAGCTGCCGGTGTGCAAGGCGGCCTCGGCGCTGGTCAGGGGCGCGCCACCGGGGCCGCGCAGCTCAATGTTCATGAGCCGCATCCCAAGCGTAGCGGATTTCGCCTTGAGGGTGCTCCAGCGATAGAAGAACGCCAGTGCGAAATGAACCGGGATCCAAAGCATGAAAGCGATGCCCACGGTCAGGACGCTGAGGATCAGCATCGCCGAAAACACAAGGCCCGCATCGATGACCCAGGCGAACAGGCGCTTGGGCAGCACGCCTTCGTAGTAGGCGGCGTCATAGATCGGATCGGGCAGGGGAGAGCGGGTCATGGACAAAGACATGGGGGTTTCAACAGCCTTGGAAAAGGGGAAAAAGGGGCGTCGGCGGCCCATTTGTGGGAAAGGGGCCTGTGGCGAGCGGGGCGGCGCGGCGAGACGAGGTTTTTCTGGACATTCGGGCCCGATCATCCATGAACCTGTCGACGTCATGTCGATCTCTGGCGTTCGCCCAGACCGCGTTCAAGTTGCCGGGCAGCGTGAAGCGAAGAAGACCGGACCCGCGCAAGCGGGCCCGGCTTTCAGGTCATGCCTTCGCTTCGTCAGCGTCGGTCGCCTTGGCACGATCTTCCATGAAGGCGTCGAATTCCGACTTGTCCTTGGCATCACGCAGGCGCTGCAAGAAGGCCTCGAATGCGCCTTGCTCGTCTTCCAGCCGCTTCAGCGTATCGGCCTTGTAGGCGTCGAAAGCGCTGTTGCCGGAAGAGGTGAACCGGTGGCTGTGGCCATGGCGGTGGCGACGGGATTTGCAGGATCCGTTGAACATGCGGTTGCTCCATATCATGTAGGCGAGAAGGGCGAGGCCGATGGGCCAGAAGAAGATGAACCCCAGGACCATGGCAACAATCCAGGCGCCTTTGCCGCGCGCATCGAGCCAGTTCTCCGCCTTGGAAAACCAACCCTGGCTCTCGGCGGTGAGGGTGGGGGCGGGTGTGGTGGTCATGGGGGTATCTCCTCGTTTGGGTATCGGTGAATGTAAATGTTAATCACATTAACTCATATGGGAGGAGTGATGGACCACGCAAGGGGGGGAAGTGAATCTTTTTCACATAAACCGTTGATTCACAGGTTTGGGCCTAAAATACCCTGTTTCGCATAGGAGGAGGCCAGAATGCCCACGCCCGCACAGGCTTACTTGGTAGGTGATCGATCCATAAGGATCGCGCGTTCCTTCGACGCGCCGCGCCACGTGATTTGGCAAGCATTCACCGATCGTACCATTTTGGCCCAATGGCTGCTGGGGCCGCCGGGATGGGCGATGGACCTGTGCGAGATCGCTTTGCAGCCGGGCGGGGGCTATCACTGGCGTTGGCGCTGCGCTGAAACGGATCAGACCGTCGGTTTCAAGGGCACCTATAGCGTCGTCGAGCCTGGGCTGCGCCTGATCGACAAGCAGGTCTTCGACCTGGGCGCGCGTGATGGGCTGGCCGCCCCTGCCGCGACGAAAAACGTCGCTGTCTTCCGCGATGACGGGGCAGGGTGCCGCGTCACCACGACCATCCGCTACCCCTATGCCGGAATGCGCGACCACGTCGTGGGCCAAGGCCTCTGCGATGGGGTGGAGGCCTCGTATCAGTGCCTCGACCGGATGCTGATGCGCGCGGCGGCCTGAGGCAGGCCTCAGCCGCGACCCCGCTCCTCGAACCGGGGCAACATGGCAGAAAAGTCCCGGCCCCGGCCGTCCTCGTTCTCTACGAACTGTCGGTAAAGCGCCAAGGCGGCGGCCCCCATCGGCGTATCGGCATCCGCCGCCTCTGCGGCGGCTTGCGCCAGGCCAAGGTCCTTCAGCATCAACTCCGCCGCAAAGCCCGGCTGGTAATCGTTATCCGCAGGGCTTTGCGGGCCCACGCCCGGCGCCGGGCAATAGGCGTTCATCGTCCAGCTATAACCCGAAGAGGTGGAGACGACGTCAAACATGCTCTGCCGTGACAGGCCCAATTTGTCGGCCATGGCGAAGGCCTCGCAGGTGGCGATCATGGTGACGCCAAGAATCATGTTGTTACAGATCTTGGCCGCCTGTCCGTTGCCCGCGGGCCCGCAGAGCACGGCCTTCTGGCCCATTATGTCAAACAGCGGTGTGACGGTCGCGAAGGCGTCTTCCGCGCCGCCGACCATGAAGGTCAGCGTGCCGCCTGCCGCGCCCCCAACCCCGCCCGAGACGGGGGCGTCCAGCCAGCCCAGGCCCGCCGCTTCCGCCAATGCGGCGACCTCTCGGGCCGCGTCGACCTCGACGGTGGAGCAATCGACCAGGACCGCGCCCTTGGCCATGGCCGGGATGACCTCGGCGGCCACGGCGCGCAGGATCGCACCGTTGGGGAGCATGGTGATCACCACGTCCGCCCCGGCAACGGCCTCGGCAGCAGACGCCGCGCGCGCGACGCCCTCGGGCGCCCCCGCGACGGTGTCGAACCCCACGACCTCGTGGCCTGCGGCGGCCAGGTTTGCCGCCATCGGCGCGCCCATGTTCCCAAGCCCGATAAATCCAATCCGCATTACGTTATCCTCCATTCATCCGGCCCCAAAGGCTGCAACATGCGCGCCACTTCCACCGGTGTCACATCCGTCGCCGTCCGGTGTTTCCACGAGGGCGTGCGATCTTTGTCGATGATCGCCGCGCGGATCCCTTCCAGGAAATCCCCATGTTCCATGGAGCGCGCGGTGAAACGATACTCATTGCGCAGCGCGTGCAGGATATCGTCGCGGCCCCGTGCCCGGTGCACCAGTTCGATCGTGCAGGCCATGGCGAGGGGCGAATTCCGCCCCATCATCTTGCGCGCTGCTGCCACGAAATCGGCCATGTCCTTTGGGGCATGGGACAGATCCACCAACACGTCGCGCAGGGTTTCACCGCCGAAAAGATGGTCAATCGCGTGCTGCTGCGCGGCCAAGGAGCTTTCCGGCGCGGGCTCTGCGGCGCGGTCCACTGCCTCCCAATCACCGGTGATCAACTCGACCTTCAAGGCCTCCCAGCGGGCCTCGGGCAGGTAGTAATCCGCAAACTCCGCGTGTATCGCGTCGCCCGGTCCCATGCGCGCGGCCGTCACACCCAGGTATTCCCCCAACCGCCCCGGCGCGCGCGCCAGCAGCAGCGTCCCACCGACATCCGGCACCAGGCCGATGCCGCATTCCGGCATCGCGATCTGAGAGCTTTCGCACACGATCCGGTGCGAGCCATGGCATCCGACCCCAACACCGCCCCCCATCGTGAAGCCCTGCAGAAAAGTCACCACGGGCTTGGGAAACGCGAACATCTTCGCGTTCATCCGGTATTCATCAGCCCAGAACCGGCGCCCATAGGCGAAATCACCCGCCGCCCCGGTGTCATACATCTCCTGAATGTCACCGCCCGCACAAAACGCGCGCTCACCCACGGCGTCAATCATCACCAGCGCCACCGCGTCATCCTCGGCCCAGGCATCCAGCGCGGCCTCGATCGCCAGACACATCTGATACGTCACCGCATTCAGTGCCTGGGGCCGGTTCAACGTGATCCGCCCTGCTTTCCCTTCGATGCGAATATGAATGTCATCGCCCATCGGCGCGCCGCTCCCCTGCTTCATCTTGCCAAATACAACTCAATCCCGGCCTCGCCCCCCGCGCAGGCCTCAGCCGCGATCCGCCAGCATCTGCCGTGCCACGATCATCCGCATGATCTCGTTGGTGCCTTCCAGGATCTGATGCACCCGCAGATCGCGCACGATCTTCTCGATCCCGTAGTCCGCCAGATATCCGTAGCCGCCGTGCAATTGCAGGCACTGATCGGCAATCCGCGATCCGGCTTCCGTGCAGAACTTCTTCGCCATCGCGCAGGCCTTCGTGGCATCCGGCGCCCCGGTATCGAGCTTCCACGCCGCTTGCCGCAGGAACACGCGGGCCGCTTCCAACTCGATCTCCATGTCCGCCAGCCGGAACTGGAGGGCCTGGAACTGATCGATCGGCTGCCCAAACGCCTTGCGCTCGCCCATATAGGCCAGCGTCGCGCGCAGGGCGGCGGCGGCGGCCCCAAGCGAGCAGGCGGCGATGTTCAACCGCCCCCCGTCCAGCCCCGCCATCGCATAGCGGAAGCCTTTGCCTTCTTCGCCCAAAAGGTTCGCGGCCGGGACCGCGCATTCATCCATCTGCACGGCGCGCGTGGGCTGCGACCGCCAGCCCATCTTGTCCTCCAGCCCGCCAAACGACAGGCCCGGCGCGCCGTCTTCCACGATCAGGGCCGAGATCCCGCGCGGGCCGTCCTCGCCGGTGCGGCACATCACTATGTAGGCGTCCGAGTATCCGCCGCCAGAAATGAACGCCTTGGTGCCGCTCAGCACGTAGCCGTCGTTGCTGCGCGCAGCCCGCGTCTTCAACGCTGCCGCGTCCGAGCCGCTGCCGGGTTCTGTCAAACAATAGGAGAACACCGTTTCCATGCTCAACGCTCGCGGCAGAAACGCCGCGCGCAGATCGTCCGAGCCATAGGACTCGATCATCTTCGCGCACATGTTGTGGATCGACAGGAACGCCGCGACCGATGCGCAGGACTCGGACAACGCCTCGAACACCAGCGTCGCTTCCAGGCGTGACAGGCCCGACCCGCCGTTTTCTTCCGATACGTAAAGCCCCGCGAACCCCAGTTCCGCCAGCTTCGGCCAGAGGCCCTTGGGGATGCTTTCCTCCCGCTCCCAATCGCGGGCGTGGGGCGCGATCTCGGCCTCACCAAAGGCCCGCGCCATGTCGTAAATGGCCGTGGCCTCTTCGCTCAGTGCAAAATCCATTCACCCCTCCCGGTAGAATTGAACGCTTGTTCAATTGTCCATCTTTGGGCTCGGAATGCAAGGGCAGGTGTTGCATCTGATTCGGCAAGCGCTGCCACAGAATGCCTCTGGCAACACGCGGAATTGTTGCGAAGCTGGCATCAAACTCGCAGAACTGGCGCAATTATATGCCCAAACATGTGAGAAAACATGTCTTTTGGGGCAGGTTCTTGTGTGCTGAGTTGATTGAAACCTTAAAAAAGGGTTAACATTATTTGACTGCTTTTGCAGGTTTGGGGAATAAAAATAATGAGTAAGATTTTGTCTGGGGTGGCGCTATGTGTATCCCTCGTTGTTGGCAGTGCCGCAACTGCGACAACTGTTACCTTTGATACTTTCGCGTCGACCAATCCGGATCCGCTGTCGCCAACCGTGACTATTAATGACAGTGTAGCGAACCAATTCGCCGTGACAATTGCGCTAGGCGCAGGCGATGTCGGCACATTGGGTGGTGTGTTTTTTGACGTCGCAGCGCCAACGACCTCGGTCAACGGAACGACGTATTTGGCCGTTGCGCCGACAGCCGCCGCGTTGTCAGTGTCAAATTTCACCTATCATACCGATGCCAACGGGTTTACCGCGCATGGCATTAGCACGGGCTTGTGTAGCAATAACACAAACCTGAATGGGTTTGGCGGGTCGTTGCCGCTATTCGAGATCGCCGTTTGCTATAGAAGCACGGGCAATCCGAATGGTCGTCCGACGAATGGCCTGACCTCTGTGTCGTTCATCATTTCTGACGCTACAGGGTTGCTGACGCTGGACCAATTCCAAGGTGTCGGTTTGCGGTATCAACAAGCAAGTACCCGTTCCGGAAGCGACAAGCTTTTTGGCGTTTTGCCACCGTCGCCCGTGCCGCTCCCTGCCGGAGGGTTTTTGCTGCTCGGCGCTCTGGGCGCATTGTCTGCCAGGCGACGACGCGCGACTGCCTGAGGATATTTAAAGTCATTTGTAATGATTTCGGGCGTCCCACAAGGGGCGCCTTATTTCGTCAGGTCGGCCTATAGGTCGGCATGGTATTCATCGATCAGGTGTTCCACGACGCTGCGCATGGCCGCATCGTGCGACCCGCCTGCCGCACGGGTGCCGGCGTAGACCTTGCGTTGCCGATCCGCGCTGGTCTCGGTGGCAAGAACGCGCAGGCGCTGCACCTCGTCGACACAGCCCAACGCTTCCGCATCTTCCGCCGTCAATTCTATCAGCTCCTCCGCCAGCTCCGGCAAGGGCACAACCGCCCCCCGGCCATAGTCGATCAAACCCTCGGACACACCATACCGCAGCGCCCGCCATCGGTTCTCGTTGATCAGGAACCGGTCATAGACCCGCCAGCGCTGGTTTGACGACCGCAGCCGCATCAGCATCCGCGTCAGGCATTGGATCAGCGCCGACAGCGACAACTGGTCTTCCAACCGGGGCGAGACATCGCAGATCCGCGTCTCCAGCGTCGGGAAATTGGCCGACGGGCGCAGGTCCCACCAGATTTTCGAACTGTCCTCGATCATCCCCAGTTCCACCAGCAGATCCACGGTGCGCCGGAACTCTCCGAACGAGGTGAATTCGGGCGGCAATCCGGTGCGGGGCAGGTTGTCGAACACCGTCAAGCGGTAGCTGGCCAGACCGGTGTCTCGCCCTTGCCAGAACGGGGATGACGTGGAAAAGGCCAGAAGATGCGGCAGGAAATACGTGAATTGCCGCATCAAATCGGTCCGCGTTTCGGGGTCGGGCAGGCCGACGTGGCAGTGGGCCCCGCAAATCAACATCCGCTCCACCACGCCGCCAAGGTCGCGGGCAAGCTGATTGTAGCGGTCCTTGTCGGTGTGGCTTTGATCCTTCCAGTCGGCGAAGGGATGGCAGGACACGGCGATCGGCGCGAGACCGAAGCGCGCCGCGCAGTCCGCCACGGTACGGCGCAGGCGCTTCAGATCGGTGCGCGCCTCGTCGATGGTGGCGCAAATGCCGGTGCCGACTTCGATCTGACATTGCAGGAATTCGGGGCTGACCTGCGAGGACAGTTTTTCGGCACAGGCCGCCATCAGCGCATCGGGTGCTTTGGCCAGATCGAAAGTCTCCAGATCCACAAGGAGGTATTCCTCCTCGATGCCCAAGGTGAATGCCGGTGTGTCGCCCATAGTCTTCACTCCTGTCTTCGCCCGCTCAGGAAAACCGTCGAAACGATGCGGGGCAAGAGAAAAGGGGCGTGCTGCCTCGGCAAGCCGTGCCCGGCGCTTGCAGGAACAGCCGCTGTCCAAAGCATATCGAGGGCAGAAAGGGGCCTTGAAAGATCAAACCTTCCCGCGCTGGAAGGTTGGATTCAAATCAATTCAGGCTCCGCGATCACGCCTGGGATGAGGCGCGTTGAATTCACACAAAGGAGGACAGAGAAACCCCATGAAAATCAAGGTAATCGCCCTGACCATGGTGATCATGATCGCGCTCACCGGGATGGTCGGACAATCCACGGCACAGGAGGCCGAGCGCGCGCAACCGCGTCTGTTCGTCAACCTTACGACAGACGACACTTGGTCGGCCGCCAAGGCGATCATGTTTGCCCACCGCCGCGCCCACGCCAATGGCTATGGGACGGCGATCTGGTTGAATGTCCGAGCGGTCTATCTGGCGGAAGAGGCGCGGCCTTCGAACATACCGGGTCTGATGGCCGAAGACGGCACGACGATCCACGATATGCTGCCCGATTTCATGGCCGATGGCGGCACCGTGATCATGTGTTCGGCCTGTTCCGCGGCGGCAGGACTTACGCATGAGGACTACATCGATGGCGTGGTCATGGGCACCTGGCCCGTGGTGGAAAGCTGGCTTTTCGGGCCGGATGTGCGCACGCTGGCGTGGTAATCGCGATCACCCGGAGATGCGCAACAAATACGGCCCCCGCCACGGCGGGGGTCTTTTTTGTACGAGTGACGCGGACGACGAAGCACTGCCGGGCTAGCCTTCGGGCAAACCGTCTATCTGTCTTTGCAAACTGACTTTCTTGGGCGCTTCCGGCCCGTCCCCGACGCGCCCTTCGCGACGCGGGGGGCCTCTCACGTCGCCCGTTCCGGTATCCGTCGGTCCGGATTTCCGCAATCGACCGGGCGCGGCGGCTGAGGCAATTTTCCGTCACCAGCCCCGATAGCGGGGCAGCTTTTTGACCGAAACCATTTTCAAGGACCCTCTATCATGAACCGTCGCTCTTTCCTGACCACATCCCTTCTGGCCGCCCCCGCGATCATGTCATTCAGCAGCCTTCCGGCCATTGCAGGCTCCACCGGCTCCACCTTGGTCGAGGCCGATGGCGTAAGCGCCTCGGGCACCGTCGATATTCCGGGCTTCGGCTCGGGCGGCAATGGGATCGTCAACATGGCCTTCACCGATGGGCCCGACATCAATGCCCGCTTCGGCCCCGCCGCCGTGTCCCTTTTGCAGGCCGCCGCTGCCGGGGACCGCTTCGGTGTTGTTTTCAACGGCTATAACGGCTCCGACACCCACCGTACGGCGTGGGAGTTGCAGGGCGTCAGCGCGGCAGGCGCACGGGCGCGCTTCAACGTCGATGGTGTCTTGCAGGGCGACGCCTCCGCCGTGATCGGCGGGGACCAGTTCCAGGGGGCAGGGGTGGCCGCCATGATCATGGCCGTCCTGTCTGCGGGCGCGACCCTGCGCAATTCCCCCGCGGGCCTCGTGCAGGCTGCCGTGCGGCCCCACGCTGTTCCCGCGCCAATGTCGTTCGGGCTGGAGGTAACCGTCAACGCGGTCTGACCGGTCGCCTGGCTCCGGGCCCGAAACGCGGGCTTGGGGTCACGGCTTTCCCCCATCGGGCGCGCGCAGGTAAGGTTTCCCGCCATCGCGCCGCCGCCCTTCACCGGCTATCTCTTATGCAACGCACCGAAGGAGACACTGCCATGCTCATCCGATCCATCCTGACCATTGCGGTCCTTGCGTCCTTCGTCTTTGGCGCGGCGCAGGCCGCCCCGGTGCAGCCCCTTTCCAGCGTGGCCGTCCAAGCCCGCTGACCCAAACGACCCTCCCTGTTGGACTTGCCCCTCGGAATTACCCTCCGGGGGGCTTTTTTGGGGGGGCAAGACGGTTGGTTCAGTCCTCGGACACACGACGTTTGAGGTCAGCGATAGAGGCCTCTGGACATCCGACAAGGGCCAGTGCCTCGGCCTCTTCCTCGATGATCGCAAGCGCCGGGCCGTTCAAGCCGTCCCAGCTTTTGTAAACCATATCCGCCATATGGCGAGAGATCCGCGTGGGGCAGTAGTAGACCAGCATCGACGGCATGATCGGCAGGCCCAATTCGCCCGCTTTGCGGGCCTGCAAGGCCATCAGGCGCGGGAAATCCCTTTCCACATCGGTGACACGCGACAGGTCGAGCAGGTGCTTTTGCCCCGGTTTCGCCTCGGGGTGCTGTGCGAAATCAGCGAAGACGCGGGCCGTTTCATCAATGTCGGCCCGCCCGGAATAGGTGATCAGGACAACGCCGCGGCTGGGGAAGATCTCATAGGTCAGGGGCATGCGCGCTGCTTCATTTTGTGTAAGGGCAGGGCATACTTAGGGGATCGAGCGTGACGGGGCGATCAAAAAAGACCGCCCCGCAGAAATTGCCTGTTATTCCATCACGGGAATGGTGAATTCGCCACCTTCCTTGATGCCCGAGGGCCAGCGCGATGTAACGGTTTTGGTCTTGGTGTAGAAGCGGAAGGCATCCGGCCCGTGCTGGTTCAGGTCACCAAAGGCGGATTTCTTCCAGCCGCCGAAGGTGTGATAGGCCAGCGGCACCGGGATCGGCACGTTGATACCGATCATGCCCACGTTCACGCGCGAGGCGAAATCACGCGCGGCGTCTCCGTCGCGGGTGAAGATCGCGATGCCGTTGCCGTACTCGTTATCCATCGCCAGCTTCAGCGCTTCTTCATAGGATCCCGCGCGCACCGTCGACAGGACTGGGCCGAAGATTTCCTGCTTGTAGATGTCCATGTCCGGCGTCACGCGGTCGAAGAGATGCGGGCCGACGAAGAAGCCGTCCTCGTAACCTTGCAGGCTGAAATCGCGGCCATCCACGACCAGCTCCGCGCCTTGGTCCACACCCGTCTGCACGAGGCGCAGGATGTTTTCCTTGGCCATCGGCGTGACGACGGGGCCGTAATCGACGTCATTGCCAGAGGTATAGGGGCCGACTTTCAGGGCCTCGATCTTCGGGACCAGCTTTTCGATCAAACGATCCGCCGTCTCTTCCCCGACCGGAACAGCGACCGAGATGGCCATGCACCGCTCGCCTGCCGCACCGTATCCGGCACCGACCAAAGCATCAGCGGCCTGATCCATGTCCGCGTCGGGCATGATGATCATGTGGTTCTTGGCACCGCCAAAACACTGCACGCGCTTGCCGTTGGCGCAGCCGCGCCCGTAGATGTATTCCGCGATGGGGGTGGAGCCCACGAAGCCGATCGCGCCGATCGTCTCGTTATCAAGGATCGCATCGACGCTTTCCTTGTCCCCATTGATGACCTGCAACACGCCATCGGGCAGGCCCGCTTCCTGCATCAACTCGGCCAGCATCATCGGGACAGAGGGATCCCGCTCGGACGGCTTGAGGATGAAGGCGTTGCCGCAGACCAGCGCAGGGGCCATCTTCCACAGCGGGATCATCGCGGGGAAGTTGAACGGCGTGATGCCGGCGGCAACGCCCACGGGCTGGCGCATGGAATACATGTCGATGCCGGGGCCTGCGCCGTCGGTGTATTCGCCCTTCAGGTGGTGCGGGGCACCGATGCAGAATTCCACAACCTCAAGGCCGCGCTGCACGTCGCCCTTGGCGTCGGGGATGGTCTTGCCATGTTCGCGCGACAGGGCTTCGGCCAGCTTGTCCATGTCGCGGTGCAGAAGGCTGACGAAGGCCATCATCACCCGCGCGCGGCGCTGGGGGTTGGTGGCGGCCCATTTGATTTGCGCCTCGGCGGCGTCGGCGACGGCGGCGTCAAGCTCTGCCTTGGAGGCCAGCGCGACCTTGGCCTGCACCTCGCCCGTGGCGGGGTTCCACACATCCTGCGTGCGGCCCGACGTGCCTTCGACATGTTTGCCGTTAATCCAGTGACCGATCTGTTGCATGGGAAACCCCTCCATATGTGAATTGGGCAGACTATAGCCTTGCATTTGTGCCGGGAAAAGAGACAGGTTCGCAGGATCATTTTGCAATAATGCAAGGGTAGGGCCTGTGAACTGGCCCAATCCCGAAGGGAAAAAACAATGAATTGGCCCAGTCCCGAAGGGATAAAATAATGAACTGGGACGACATGCGCGTATTCCTCGCCACGGCGCGGGCCGAAAGCCTGACGGCGGCGCGGGGCACCTTGCGCCTGGACCCGGCCACCATCGCGCGCCGCATCACGCGCCTGGAAGAGGCGGCGGGCGCGGCGCTGTTTCTCAAATCGCCGCAGGGCTACCGATTGACCGAGGCGGGCCTGCGCCTTTTGGCCCATGCGGAAGAGGCGGAAACCGCTTTGTCGCGTGGCATCGGTGCGCTGTCGGGCAGCGCCGAGCAGCTTGGCGGCACCATCCGCATCGGCGCGCCCGATGGCTGCGCCACCTACCTGTTGCCGCAGGTCTGCGCCCGCATCGCCGAGGCGCACCCGGACCTGGATCTGCAAATCCTGGCCCTGCCGCGCATCGTCAACCTGTCGCGGCGCGAGGCGGATCTGGCCATAACCGTCAGCCGGCCCAAGACGGATCGCCTCCACGGCGAACGGCTAAGCGATTACAAGCTTTCGCTGGCGGCCTCACGCGCCTTTCTTGCGGCCCACGGCGTGCCGAAATCTGTGAGCGATCTCAAGGATATGCGGATGATCGGCTATATCCCCGACATGATCTTCGACGCCGAGTTGGATTACCTGTCGGCGCTGGGTGTGACGCGGGTGCCGCTGGCCTCCACCTCGGTCTCGGTTCAGTTGCAAATGGCCCGCGCCGGGGGCGGTTTGGCCGTGGTCCATGACTTCGCCCTGCCCACGGCGCCGGAACTGACCCGCGTCTTGCCCGGCGATGTGGCGCTGACACGGACGTTCTGGCTGACCACCCACGCAGGCCCCAAAGATGCGCGGCTCGACCGGATCACGGGGTTGCTGCGGGACGGTATCCGGGATGAGATAGCCCGTCTTGAGGCCATGCCGGTTGCGCGAAATCCTTGATGGTCTGGCGGTCCAGTAACGACGCGGAAGCTCCCTCGCTCAAGATGGACGCGCGATGATGCTTGTGCAGCCGATCCTCCATGACAGATTTGTCGCGATCGTGCCCCGATCAAGCGTGGGGAAGGCGGCAGAAAGTGCGCATTTCACCAGTCTTCTTATGGGCGGCTTACAGGGGATTGAAATGACGTCGCGGCCTACGAGGCAGAGCCGTTTGTCCCGCCGGTAGGCGGACCCTTCCAGACAGGGCGGTCCGTGCCGCGCATGGTGCGTTTCGGTTCGGGGACGCTTGCCTTGTCGAGCAAGAGGATCTGGTCGTGGATGTGCATACCGCCGATCATGTTCTTGAATTCTGGCCAATTGACGTGGCCGTCGTGATACCAGTGGTGCATGTCGTCTATCAGGTCTTTCGCCATCTCAAGCGTCGTGCCCGGCCGACCGCGTCCGCCGCCAAAACTGCCCCAATAAGAGCAGGCCAAATCCTCGATGAAATATAGGCCGTTTTCGGAAAGAAGGGGCATCAAGGTCTGCAAGCTGGCCCGAATGTGCGACATTTGGTGGCTGCCGTCGTCCAATACGATATCTACGCCCCCCATTTCGTCGATTACCGACTTCAAAAATGCCCGATCGGCTTGGGATCCGATGCGTACTTGACCGGCAAGTCCATTCAATTTGGCGCATTCCGGTTCGATATCGATGCCGAACAAGACCGCGTCGGGGCCGAAATAATCGCGCCACATCTGCATCGAGCCGCCATTCTGTACGCCGATCTCGAGCATGCGGGGCACCTTGTCTCGGAAGGGGGCGAAGTAGCGGTCATACACCGGCAGATAGCTGTGCCACTTGTCGATTGCAGTGCCTTCGTTGGACCAGAAATACTGTTCGTTTACGCCCATGTCCTCAAGGGGTTTGGGGGCGGGGCCCTCAAACAGAAAATCTCGGGACTTGTTCCTCATGCCATAGCGCCCAGGCCAGATCTTGGAGGCCACGCTTCTGGCGACGGAACGAGGAAGGCGTTTGACCCAATGCACGTCAGATCCAGTGTTCGCGCGTGTGGCTGGCATAGTTCACTCCGAAATGCTGAAATGGGCGCTATGACACGTCAAAGATTGCAACACTCTAGGACTGCGAAAGTCAGCAGACAACCGTAATTGGTCTGACAGATATCGCAGAGGGTTCTGGCACTACGGTGCGGCCGCACGGTGGGGAAATCGCTGCCACAATGGGCTTTGTGTGAAGGATCCCATGGCGTCGGCAGATCCTGCCAAAGATGTGCAAAGCTTGACAGATCGCCCACCAACGGACGACGCTATTCCATAACATGAATATGAGGGAGGCTCGTCATGCTGGTACAACAGATCCTGAAAGAAAAGGCAGAGGGTGAGGTCGTCACGATCATGCCCGGCTCCAGTGTGGGAGAGGCCGCAAAAACCCTTTCGGCACGGCGCATCGGTGCGCTGGTCGTCTCGAAGGACGGGACGGATATGGCGGGGATCTTGTCCGAGCGCGACATCGTGCGGGCGATCGGCAGCGGCGGCCCGGGGTGCCTTGCGGATCCGGTGGAAAGCCTGATGACGTCCAAGATCATCTCGGCCACGCGCGATGAAACAGTCGATTCCGTGCTGGCCAAGATGACAGAGGGCCGGTTCCGCCACATGCCGGTGATGGAGGGCAACGAAATGGTCGGCCTGATCTCCATCGGGGACGTGGTCAAGGCGCAACTGGCTGAGCTGTCCATGGAAAAAGCCGCGCTGGAAGGCATGATCAAGGGCTTCTGAGCGGTCGCCCCCGCGATTGGCGCCGGGTTTGGGCCGCCGACTTGGTTGCAACCCCCGCGCCAATCGTGTTTCCGTCGCCGGGTCAAACGCGAGGGAGGCGTCCATGCGCACGGGACTATATCCGGGAACCTTCGACCCGATCACCATGGGTCATGTCGATATCATCAAGCGGGCCTGCAAATTGGTCGACAAGCTGGTGATCGGCGTGGCGATCAACCGCGATAAGGGGCCGTTGTTCACACTGGAAGAACGGGTGGCGATGGTCGAGGCGGAATGCGCCAAGATGACCGAGGCTTTCGGCACCGAGATCGTGGCCCATCCCTTCGAGAACCTTCTGATCGACTGCGCCCGAGACGTGGGCGCGGAAACCATCATTCGGGGCCTGCGGGCCGTGGCGGATTTCGAGTACGAATTCCAGATGGTTGGCATGAACCGCAAGTTGGATGCCAGCATCACGACGGTCTTCCTGATGGCCGAGGCCGAACACCAGGCAATTGCCTCGAAACTGGTAAAGGAAATCGCGCGTTTGGGCGGGGATGTGTCGTCCTTCGTGACGCCTCTGGTCAATGCCGCCCTACTTGAGAAATATCCCCGCAAAGGGCACATGAGCGCCTGAGCAAGTCACATACATCTATCTAGGAGCGCCGGAATGGCCGATATCAAAGATCCCGAGAACACTGTCCTGATCGAGCTGAAGGGGGGCACCGTCACCATCGAGCTTCTGGCCGACGTCGCACCCGAGCACACCGCGCGGATGAAGGAACTGGCCCGCGCCGGAGCGTACGATGGCGTGGTGTTTCACCGCGTGATCAAGGACTTCATGGCGCAGACCGGCGACGTGCAGCACGGCAAGAAAGAGGGCGGCGATCTGCGGCGCGCGGGCACCGGGGGCTCGGACAAGCCGGATCTTCCGGCGGAATTCTCCAAACTGCCCCACGCACGCGGCACGCTTGGCGCGGCACGCTCCAGCAACCCCAATTCGGCCAACAGCCAGTTCTTCATCAACTTCAAGGACAATGATTTCCTCAACGGGCAATACACGGTCTATGGCCGGGTGATCTCGGGGATGGAACATGTGGACGCGATCACGCTGGGTGAGCCGCCCGCAGACCCGGACGTGATGATTTCGGTCAAGGTGGCTGCGGATGCGTAAGGCGGCCCTCCTCGCTGCGCTCCTCGCAGCGGCTCCGATGGGGGCCTTCGCGATGGGGCTGGAGATCGACGTGACGGGCGAGGCAGAAGGCACGATCGTCATTGACCTGTTCGAGGACGTCGCACCGCTGCACGTGGAGCGGATCGTGACGCTGGCCAACGAGGGTGAATACGAGGACGTGGTGTTTCACCGGGTGATCGACGGGTTCATGGCGCAAACGGGCGACGTAGAATTTGGCAACCTTGGCCAGGACATGCGCTATGCGGGGCGGGGCGGGTCAAGCTATGACGATCTGCCGGCCGAGTTCTCGGACCTGCCGTTCCAGCGCGGTGCCCTTGGCATGGCGCGGTCGCAAAGCCCGGATTCGGCCAATAGCCAGTTCTTCATCGTGTTCGAGCCGGCGCTGCACCTCGATGGCCAATACACGGTCTTCGGTCAGGTCGTCGACGGCATGGACGTCGTCGACATGATCCGCCGGGGCCGGGGCCGCAATGGCGCCGTCACCGGAGAGCCGGACCGCATGACCGCCGTGCGGGTACTCGACTACGATCCCGTAGCCCCCGAGCCGGAAGAAGAGGCCGAGTCCGACTAGGCCGGTCTTGAAGGACTTCTTGACGGGCGTGTCCGCTTGAGGATGCGCCCGTTTTCGTTTGTGGGACCGGTGGATTTGCATATTTGAAGAACAAAGAGGGGCGGGCGCTTGATCATCGACGCGCGGTGGCTTAGCTGGCGCTTATGGCCAGACCTCCTCTTTTACAGCTTTCCGATATCGCCCTGACCTTCGGCGGTGATCCGGTGTTTTCCTCTCTCGATCTTGTGGTGCAGGCGGGCGACCGCATGGCGCTTGTGGGGCGCAACGGATCTGGCAAGTCGACCTTGATGAAGGTGATGGCAGGACTGGTGGAGGCAGACGCGGGCAGCCGTGTGCTGCCGGATGGGACCAGCGTTGGGTATCTGGAGCAGGACCCCGATTTTGAAGGGTTCGAGACCCTTGGCGATTTCGCACTGGCCACCCTTGGCCCGTCCGAGGCATGGCGCGTGGAGGCGGCGGCGGAGGGGCTGAAACTGCGCCTCGATGCCCGTGTGGATGCGGCCTCCGGCGGCGAGCGGCGGCGCGCGGCGCTTGCACGGTTGTTAGCCGAAGCGCCCGATCTGATGCTTCTGGATGAGCCGACCAACCACCTTGATATCGACGCCATTGAATGGCTGGAGAATGAGTTGAAGCAGACCCGCGCGTGCTTCATCCTGATCAGCCACGACCGGGCGTTTCTGAAAGCCCTGGCGCGGGGCACGCTGTGGCTTGACCGGGGCGTTGTGCGGCGGCGCGATGGCGCGTTCGACGGCTTTGAGGAATGGCGCGACACCGTCTGGGCCGAGGAAGACATGCAGCGCCACAAGCTGGACCGCAAGATCAAGGCCGAGGCGCGGTGGGCCGTTGAAGGCATCAGCGCCCGCCGCAAACGCAACCAGGGCCGGGTGCGCGCCTTGGGCGAGTTGCGCGCGGAACGCTCGGCCATGATCCGGCGGCAGGGCACGGCGGCGATGCAGTTGGAGGCGGGCAGCGCCTCGGGCAAGCGTGTGATTGAAGCGCGTGAAATCTCAAAGGCTTATGGCGACACGGTGATCTTGCATCCCTTCGACCTTCGGGTCCTGCGCGGTGACAGGATCGCTTTCGTGGGCCCCAACGGCGCGGGCAAGACGACGCTTCTGAAGATGCTGACTGGAGAGTTGGCGCCCGACACCGGCGACGTGACGCTTGGCACCGGCATCGAGATGGCGGTCTTCGATCAGACGCGCTCTGCGTTGGACCCCAACGCGACGCTGTGGGAAAGCCTGACCAACGATCCGACCCTCGGCGTCTCGGGCCGCTCGGACCAGGTTCTGGTGCGGGGCGCCCCGCGCCACGTGGTGGGCTACCTCAAGGATTTCCTTTTTGATGAGGCGCAGGCCCGCGCGCCCGTGCGGTCGTTGTCGGGCGGCGAGAAGGCGCGGCTTTTGCTGGCGCGGATCATGGCGAAGGAAAGCAATCTTCTGGTGCTGGACGAGCCGACGAACGATCTGGACGTCGAAACGCTGGATCTTCTGCAAGATCTGTTGGGGGATTACCCCGGCACCGTCCTGTTGGTGTCACACGACCGTGATTTCCTCGACCGGGTGGCAACCGCGACCGTGGCGTTGGAGGGGGCGGGCCGGGCGGTGGCCTACGCGGGCGGCTGGACCGACATGCTGGCACAACGGGGCGACAAACCGCGCCCCGATTCCGAGAAAGCGCGGACGAAGGCCGCGAAGGCCGAAGCCGCTGCCGTGAAGCCGTCGAAGGCGGCCTTGTCCTTCACCGAGAAGCACCGGCTGGAGGAACTGCCCGCCGTGATCGCACGGCTGGAGGCCGAGATCGCCAAGCTGTCCGACCTGTTGTCGGACCCGGCGATCTACACGACGCAGGCCTTGAAGGCGCAAAAGGCCTCGGACGCCCTGGCCGAGCGGCAATCCCTGCTGGAAGCCGCCGAGCTGGAATGGCTGACGCTGGAAGAGAAAGCGGGCTAACGCGCCGCGCCCAGTTGCGTGATCGCCACGCCGAGGGTCATCACCGCGATCCCGGTGAGGCGCAGGCCGGTCACGGGCGAGACCTGCGCCCCGAACAGGCCAAAATGGTCGATCGCGGCCGAGCTGACAAGCTGCCCCAACAGCACGAAGAACACCGCATTTCCGACCCCGAACGTGGGCGCCACGAAGGTGATGCTGAGCACGTAGAAGGCCACCAGAACACCCGCCAGAAACAGGTGTTTGGGTTGCGCGGGAATGGCGCGCAAGGCCTCGGGGCCGGTGACCACCATGGTCAGCGCGGCGGCTACGAAGGCGACAATGAACAGCACCGTCGCCGCCGCCGCCGGAGATCCGATGTTCGCCCCCAGTCGCGCGTTCAGCGCCGCCAGAAGCGGGATGCCGATACCTGCGGCGAACATGACAAGGGCCTGGGTCGGCATGGCGTGGGCCTTTTCTTAGGAACAGATTCCGCGGATCGGGGCATCTTCCCACGGCAGGAAAACGGGCGTGCGGTCGGCGCGGGATTGCAGGGGGGTGACGGGCATGACCTCACCGATCAGCGCCTCCAGCCGCGCGGTGCGCGCGCCGTGTGGATCGGTGGAGCGGCAGCAGACGTATTCCTCCACCAGAGAGGCTTGCTGCTCGTACCCGTAATCCAGAAACGGGCGTGGGTCATCGTTTTCGAACAGATACGGATCTTCGATTGCCGCGTGCTCGGCGAAAGCGCGGAAGGGGTGGTAGCCGGTGAGATCGCGGTTCTGCCATTGCCAGATGTGGGTCATCTCGTGGGCGAAGAACATCGCCGCCACGAGGCCGCGCGTGCCGTCGGGAAAGCGGGTGTAATCGTCGAGCACCAGATCTTCACGCAGATGCAGCGTGTTGAACAGAACGATGCCGCCGGTCTGGGACGAGACGGTCGCCGTCTGGGGCGGCGGGAAAATCCTTTCCCGGCAGGTGACGGGCGGGCGCGTGGGGTAGGTCTGGGTGATGAGGCCCACCAAGGGGTTCCGCACGATGCGCACCGGTCGAGGATCAAAGGTATCGCCCTGTAGCTCGGCCATATAGGCGGCCTCGGCGTCCGTCAGGGGGCGGCCGCAGGCGGCGAGCATGAGGGTCATCAGGATCAGGAAAACGGCGCGCATGGGGGGAGTTTGGCGGAAATCGCGGCCCTGGGAAAGCGGGTATCTGAGCGGGGGTGCTCAAGCTTGAGCACATGGGTCAAGTCGTTGAAAACGCTATATTTCGCAAGTTTTGTTAAGGATTTTTCAAGGAAGCGCAAGGGTCGCCGTGGCCGTGGCGACGGGCTTGCCAGTGTCTTCCGCGCTCAACTCGGCGCGGGCGAAGGCGAGGCTTCGGCCCGCCCGTATGATCGTCGCGCGGCACACGATCGCGCTGCCGGTGCCGGGGCGCAGGAACTGTGTGTCCAGCGTCACCGTGCCTGCGGGCACGAAATCCCCCACATAGCCCGCCAGCGCCAGCACCATGCTCGTGTCGGCCTGGGCCGCCAGCGCCTGGCCCGAGACGATGCCGCCCGTGCGCATCAGGCGTGGCGTAAGGGGCATGCGGGTGAGGGTCTGGCCCGCGTCGATCTGGATCACGTCAAGGCCCAGATCCAGCACCCATGGCGCGAAATGATCGGCCAGAAGGGTGCGGGCGGCGGCGGGGGTAAGGGTGGTATCCATGGGGCGAGGGTAAATCGCCCCATGGGGATGGTGCAAGCGCGGCCTTGGGGCGGGTTACTTGCCTTTCTTGGCGTTGCCGATATCAAGCGGCTTGCCCGCGTTGGAATTGGAGGTGGCGAGCACCTTCACCTTTTCCTTTTTGGGTTTCTTGGCCTCGCGGTTGCCGCGTGATTTTTCCTTGGACATGTGGGACTCCAGTGCGTTTGACCCCAGGGCGGGATGCCGAGGGGGACCGATTGCGTGAAGACGGCGATCAGGGTTGCCTTGCGGAGCCGGGGGCCGTGCAAGGGCGATGATGTCCGGGTAGGCGGCGGGGTGTGACCCGCTGGCGGCACGATAGCGCAGTTGGAAGGGGTTGGGTAGATGAGTCGGGGGTGGGGTGGAAGCAATCCACCGGTCAGACCGCCGCAAGGTGATGGAGCGTTATGGGTGCCCCCCACACCCTACGACACCTGTAGATCGAACACCTCGCCATCCGTCGTTTCACACACGCCGATCGCGTTGATCTGCATGCCGGTGTAACGGAATTCGCAGCGCATGGAGCGGCCGCCGTCGGACGTCAGGATCGCGGTGCCGAAGCCTGCTTCCGTCTCTGACAACAGCCGCGCCGTGCCGCGCAGCACAGAGCCGGAGGCGTAGGAGTTCAGCAGTTCCAGGCTTTGGTTCGCGCCCTCGCGCATCGCCACCCAGCGGCCTGTGAAGGTCTCAAAACGGGTGATGATCGTCATGTCGCCAGAGTTGCGCAGCGCCCCTTGGGTGATCTCGCCCGAGCCGGTCAGGCCGGTGCGGCGCGACATGATGAGGGTTTCGGGCCCGCCACCGCAGGCCGTCAGGACCAGCGCGGCGACAAGGGTTAACGCCGTTAACTTATACATCCAACTCCTCCACGAAGCGGGCGTTTTCCTGGATATACTGGAAGCGCAATTCAGGCTTCTTGCCCATGAGACGCTCCACCAGGTCACCGGTTTCGCCCGGTACGTCATCGTCCACCGACACGCGGATCAGCTTGCGCGAACCGGGGTCCATGGTGGTTTCCTTGAGGTCCTTGGCGTCCATCTCGCCCAAGCCCTTGAACCGCGAGACGTCGATCTTGCCCTTACCGCCAAGGCCTTTTTCCAGCATCTCGTCGCGCTCCAACTCGTCCAGGCAATAGACGCGCCGCGCGCCTTGGGTCAGGCGGAACAGCGGCGGGCAGGCGAGGTACAGGTGCCCGCCGTCGATCATCGGGCGCATCTGGCTGAAGAAAAACGTCATCAGCAGCGCCGCGATATGGGCGCCGTCGACGTCGGCGTCGGTCATGATGATGATCTTGTCATAACGCAGGTCTTCAAGGTTGAACTTGGTGCCCATGCCGACGCCAAGGGCTTGGCAAAGATCGGAAATTTCGGCGTTCTGGCCCAGTTTCGAGGACGCGGCGCCCAGCACGTTGAGGATCTTGCCGCGCAGCGGCAGCAGCGCCTGGTTCTTGCGGTTGCGCGCCATCTTGGCAGAGCCGCCCGCGCTGTCGCCCTCCACGATGAACAATTCGGTCCCGTCGCGCGCGGTCTGCGAGCAATCGACCAGCTTGCCCGGCAGGCGCAGTTTCTTGGTGGCGGTCTTGCGCTGAGTCTCTTTCTCTTGCTTGCGGCGCAGGCGTTCTTCAGCGCGCAGGACCAGGAAATCGAGGATCGCGCCCGCTTCCTTGGTGTTCTGCCCCAGCCAGTTGTCAAAGTGGTCGCGCACGGCCTGTTCGACCAGCCGCTGCGCCTCGGTCGTCGCCAAGCGGTCCTTGGTCTGGCCGACGAATTCAGGCTCGGAGATGAAGCACGACACCAGCGCGCAGGCCCCGGTAGACAGGTCGTCGCGGGTGATGTTGGCGGCTTTCTTGTTGCCTGCCAGCTCGCCGTAGGCGCGTATGCCCTTGAGGATCGCGGCCCAAAATCCGGCCTCATGGGTGCCCCCTTCGGGCGTGGGGACGGTGTTGCAGTAGGACTGGATGAAGCCGTCGCGCGCGGGCGTCCAGGCGATCGCCCATTCGACCGATCCCGGCACGTTGAAGCGGGGCCCGAACTCGACCTTTCCGGCGAAGGGTTTTTCGGTGTAAGTAACGGTTTTCCCGAGGGTTTCCATGAGGTAGTCGGACAGGCCGCCGGGGAAGTGGAACACCGCTTCGGCCGGGGTTTCGCCGTCATCGATGGCGGTTTTCCAGCGGATCTCGACGCCGCTGAAGAGATACGCCTTGGAGCGCACCGTCTTGATCAGGCGGGCGGGTTTGAAGCGGTGGGAGCCGAAGATCTGCTCGTCGGCATGGAAGGTGACGGAGGTGCCGCGCCGGTTGGCCGTGGCGCCGACAGCCTCCACCGGCCCCTGCGGGATCCCGCGCGAGAATTCCTGCGCGAACAGTTCCCGGTTGCGGGCGACCTCGACACGGACGTGATCGGACAATGCGTTGACCACCGAGATGCCGACGCCGTGCAAGCCGCCCGAGGTCTGGTAGGCCTTGCCCGAGAACTTGCCGCCCGCGTGCAGCGTGCACAGGATCACCTCCAGTGCGGATTTGTCGGGAAACTTGGGGTGCGGGTCCACGGGGATGCCGCGCCCGTTGTCGGTGATGGTGACGGAATAATCCGCGTTCAGCGACACCTCGATCCTTGTGGCGTGGCCTGCGACGGCCTCGTCCATGGAGTTGTCGAGCACTTCGGCGACCAGGTGGTGCAGCGCGCGTTCATCGGTGCCGCCGATGTACATGCCGGGGCGTTTGCGGACCGGTTCCAGCCCCTCCAACACCTCGATGGAGGAGGCATCATAGGCCGCTGGATCGGACGTGCCGGTGAGGAGGTCGTCAGCCATGTTTCTGCTCTATGTTGTGGGCGCTTTTCCCAATAATGGCAGGTTTGGGGGGCAGGGGAAAGAGTGCGCGAGGGGTCTATCGCATTCGCACCGCGCGCGCTGCCGTGCAACGACAGATCACGGGCGGCCCGGCCAAAGCGGGTGCCGGATCGTTGCCGTGGGCAAGGTTTGGCGGCGGCGGCCATGGGAAACGCGTTTCGGGGCAGGTCAACAAGTTGGGATTGCGCAACAAAAAACCCGCCGCGCAAATCGGCGGAGGGCGCAAGAGCCATGGCACGGGCCTGGCCTGTGCGTGCGGTGCACGTCAGAGGATATCGAAAGGGGGATGCGCGCGGCGCACGGCGGGGCGCAAGGGGGTCAGTTCGTTCCCGTGTTCACGGGGGCGGCAGCGACCGTCATGTAGAAGGGATCGGAGCCATCGAAGCCGAAATAGTGGTTCAGGACCCCGTCATCCACCAGGTTGCGCTGGTAGGCGACAGAGGCGAGGGCCACGAGCGCGACAATCTCTTCTTCGGTGATGGAGCCGGCTTCCAGCGCTTCGATCCCGTTGGTGAGGTTGGACACCAGATCGTAGTTCATCAACTCATTGGCCGCGCCATGGATGGCTTCGGCCTGAGCCTCGGTAATCGCGCCGGTCTCCAGGATCGGCTCAAAATGGCTGGCGTGGAACTGAATCCAGTTGTCGCTGAGCTGGCGGGAGCGCAACTCATCATCCATACGCATGGAAAGGACATCGAGGGTATCGGTCATGATCGCCGTCGTGGCGATTGCAAGGCCTACGGCCGCCGACGACAGGACAGTCCAGTCGATCGTCACCGCACCGCGGTCATCCGTCAGGTATCTGGTTACATGGGTCATAACGATCACTGAACTACGCCTTCATACTTGGTCTGACCGTTTTGCGCGCAGATCGGGGCAACAATGTGGCGCTTTGCGTACCATTTCGGAACAATAGAATTCGGATTGAGCAACAATCCGCAGATGACCGGGGGAGGAGCGCTTGCGAGGCGCGGCGCGGCGGACAATAAAGCGCCCATGGTGTGTTCCCCGATCACTTCCCGCTTGGCGTTGCCCACACTCGTGGCGCTCTGCGCCGGGCTGTGGCCCTCGGCCCCCTCGGCCCATCCGCATATCTTCGTGGATTCGGGCCTGCGGCTGGTGGTGGAGGGCGGCGTGGTCACGGCGGTTGAAGTCACATGGCTTTACGATGAGCTGTATTCCCTGATCTTGATGGAGGATTACGGGCTCGACCCCGATTTCGACCTGGTACTGACCGAAGAAGAGGTCGCCCAGACGCTGGGGTTCGATCTCAACTGGTCCCACGGGTTCGAGGGCGGCCTGGTGATGCATAGGGGAGAGGCAGAGCTGACGCTTGGCGCGCCGTCCCCGGTGTCGCTTGAGTTGGTCGGCGAGGGGCAGGTGCGCACCGTCCATCGCCGCGCCGTCACCGATCCGGGCGGAAGCGGGACGGTAGAGGCGCAGATCTACGATCCGGAATTCTATGTGGCCTTCGAGATGATCGGAGAGATGATCGTGGAGGGGGCCACCTGCACCCCTGAGTTGATCCGCGCAGACATCGACGCGGCCTACGCCGGGTTGGAGGCCGCGATGGACGCCATCGGCGGCGCGGTGGCGGCAGAGGACAACTTCCCCGCCGTAGGGGATCTTTTCGCCGACCGGGTGGTGTTCGAATGCGCTGGATAATGGTGGGCCTTGCGGTGGTGCTGATTGCGGCGGGCCTTGGGCTTTGGCTGTCGGGGGCGGACAGGATCGTGACGGCCTGGGCGCTGGATGGACAGCGCGAGGCGCAAGGTGCCATGGCAAGTGCCCTGCGCCGCTTGCGCGCGGGCGACGGCGCGGCGGTCGCCTCGTTGATGGCGGTGTGTTTTGGCTATGGCTTATTTCACGCGGCGGGTCCGGGGCATGGCAAGCTGTTGATCGGCGGCTATGGCGCGGCCCGGCAGGTGGGGGCGTTGCGGTTATCGCTGGTGGCGCTGGCCTCGAGCGTCGCGCAGGGGGCCACTGCGGTGGCGCTGGTTGGCGCAGGTGTCTGGCTGATCGGCTGGAGCCGGGAGCGGATGACGGACATGGCCGACGCGGTGTTCGCCCCGCTGAGCTTTGCCGCGATTGCCCTTGTGGGTCTTTGGCTGGTCTGGCGCGGTGCGCGGGGCCTGTGGCGGTTGCAGGGGAGCGTGCGCCACGGAATTGGGGGCGTCCATGATCATGCCCATGAAGGGGGTGGGGCGGCCTGTGGTCACTGCGGCCATTCCCATGGCCCCTCGCCGGAGGAGATTTCGCGTGCCGGAGGTCCCCGCGAAGTGGCGGCCCTGATTGCTGCGGTCGCCATTCGCCCCTGTACGGGGGCCTTGTTCGTGCTGATCCTGACGGCTCAGATGGGGGTGTTCTGGGCC
Source organism: Gymnodinialimonas phycosphaerae (assembly GCF_019195455.1). NCBI lineage: Bacteria > Pseudomonadati > Pseudomonadota > Alphaproteobacteria > Rhodobacterales > Paracoccaceae > Gymnodinialimonas > Gymnodinialimonas phycosphaerae. Next base: position 594,621 of record NZ_JAIMBW010000001.1, read on the forward strand.
GGTGTCATGGGGACGTTCGCCATGGCGCTGGGCACGGCGAGCGTGACGGTCGTTGTGGCGATCGCGGCGGTTGGACTGCGCCGCAGCGCTTTGGCGGGCTGGGCCGAAAGCGCGGCTTTGGCGCGGGTGCAGCCGGTACTGGAGTTGGCCGTGGGCGCGCTTGTGGCGGTGCTGGCGACGCAATTGGCACTGGCGGCGCTGTAGCGCCACAGGGGGGGGCGAGTGTGGCGGGCGTGGCGGGCGGGTCTCCGTCTCGGACGTCGCCTTGCGGCGCCTTTGCCTCGCCGGACCGCGCGCCGTGGGCGGCGCTGCCTGCGGCAGCCCCGCGTCACGGCGCGGGCGCATCGCGGCGGGTGTGGCGCTTTGGATAAAGGCGGCTTTGCGTCGCGCGCTGACCGCTTCCGTTTGTCTTCCCCCCAGAGGCCAATGGCCCAGACGTGCAGAGGCCACAGGCCCAGACGTGTGGCGTGATGCGAGGGCGGGCCTTCAGGTCGCGCAGCGTCCTGAAGGCCCGCCCCCCGGCGACGGGGCACAGGCGCCCGAAGGGCGTCTGGGACCCGGCGCAATCCCGGCGCAATCCCGGTCAGGTTCCGGACAGAGCCGTGACAAGGCCATGACAGGGCCGCGACAGAGCCGTTACGGCGACTTCACCGAGCGCGGCAGTCTCTTGCCCCGGCGCCGCGCGGGCCCTATGGCCGATCCATGACGTTCGCAGATCATATCCGCGCCACGCTGAAGCTTGGCCTTCCCCTGATCGGGGGACAGTTGGCGCAGGTCTTCATTGGCGTCACCGATACGGTGATGACCGGCTGGTATGGCGTGGAGGAACTGGCCGCCGTGGCCATTGGCTCCTCGTATTTCCACCTGATCCTGATCCTGGGCATGGGGTTCGGACTTGCCGTCATGCCCATGGTCGCCTCTGCCGCCGCGGGCGATGATGCGGCGCAGGTGCGCCGGGTCACGCGGATGGGGCTTTGGATCTCGTTGATTTTCGCCGCCTGCGTCATGCCGCTTTTCTGGTTCTCAGAGGCGCTGCTGCTTCTGGCCGGGCAAACGCCGCAGGTCTCGGCCGATGCGCAAACCTACCTGCGGATCGCGGGGTGGGCGATCTGGCCGGGGGTCCTGCTTGTGGTGCTACGCTCGCATTTGAGCGCGCTGGAGCGGCCCAACATCGTTCTGTGGGCCTGGGTCGGCGGCGTGGTGCTGAATGCGGGCGTGAACTGGGTGCTGATCTTCGGCAATCTCGGCGCGCCGGAGTTGGGGATCGCGGGGGCGGCGGCTGCCTCGGTCTTCACGCACCTGCTGATCTTTGCCATCCTCGCCCTTTACGCCGCCCGCGCCGAAGGATTGCGCGATTACGCGCTTTTCACACGCTTCTGGCGCCCGGATTGGGAGGCCATGGCCCAGGTTTTCCGCCTTGGATGGCCCATCGCCGTGACGCTACTGTCCGAGGCTGGGCTGTTCATGGCCACGATGATCATGATGGGCTGGATCGGCACGCTGGAGCTGGCGGCCCATGGGATCGCGCTGCAAATCATCTCGGTTACCTTCATGGTGCACATCGGCCTCAGCTCGGCCGCGACCGTGCGCGTGGGCCGCCGCTGGAGCCATAACGACGCGCTTGGCCTGCGCCGATCGGCCCTTGCGGCGCTGCTTCTGTCGGGCCTGATGGTTGCGGCGACCATCGTGCTGCTGATCGCTTTCGCCGAACCGCTGGTGGGCCTCTTCGTGGATCCCGCCGATCCGCTCAAGCCCCGGATCGTCGCCATCGGCGCGAGCCTTCTGATCGTGGCGTGCTTCTTTCAACTGGTCGATGCGGCACAAGTCATGGCGCTGGGCCTTTTGCGGGGCGCCCAGGATACCAGTGTCCCGATGGTCTACGCCTTCATCAGCTATTGGATCATCGGCGTGCCGCTTGCCTACATCCTGGGCTTTCCGCTGGGGTGGGAGGGCGAGGGGATCTGGGCCGGGCTCGCCATCGGCCTGGCCGTTGCGGGCCTCGTTCTCGTCGTGCGGTTCTGGCGCATTGCCAAACGGCTGGACCTCGGTCCCGCCTGAACACGTGAAACCGCCATCGCCCGGAGGCCTGCCGCGTGCGCCCTTGGCACGGTCCGGAGCCTCCGGCGGGGATATTTGAGGAACGGGGAATGGGGGAGGTCAGCCCCCGGTCGTCCGAGGGCCTTCCCCGTTCACGGCCATCGGCGTCCCCGCCTGTACCGCGTCTTCAGATTATCCAACGCTGGTTAACAAAGCGTTACGTGCCATCTTCCCCGTTCTCCAAATATCCGGGGGGGGTGGGGGGCTGGCCCCCCATGGCGCGCCATCAGCCACCGGGATCAGCCCTCGGCCAATCCACCCAACACCCGCACCCAGGATCGGATACCCCGGTGGAAGCTTTCCACATTATACTTTTCGTTGGGCGAGTGGATCGCGTCGTCGTCGTTGCCGAAGCCCGCCAGAACGGAATCCATCCCCAATACCGTCTTGAAATACCCCGCCACGGGGATCGAGCCGCCGCACCCGATGTAGGCCGCCTCCTTGGGCCATTCATCGCTCAGCGCCTGCCTGGTCATCTCGAAGATCGGATGGCTCGTGTCCATCTGACCGGCGGGTGAGGCGCCGTGGCCGGTGAAGCTGACCGAACAATCGGGCGGCATCTGCGCCTGCACCCAATCGCGGAAGTTTTCGCGCAGCCGCAATGGGTCTTGCCCCGCCACCAACCGGAAAGAGATCTTGGCGTGGGCCTCGCTTGGCAGAACGGTCTTGAAACCCGCGCCCGTGTAGCCGCCCCAGATGCCGTTGACCTCGGCCGTGGGGCGTGACCAGATCATCTCCAACCCGGTCCGACCCGCTTCGCCGGCCGGATGGCTCAGGCCGACCGGTCCCAGGAACGCCTCTGCGTTGAAGCCCAGGGCGTCCCAGCTGTCGCGCAAGTCGTCCGGGATGTCGGGCACGCCATCGTAAAAGCCCGGCACCGTCACCGCGCCCGTGTCATCGTGCAATCCCGCCAGCACCTTGGACAGCACCCGGATCGGGTTCATCGCGATCCCCCCGAACATGCCGGAGTGCAGGTCTATGGACGGCCCCGTCACGGTAATTTCCTCCTGCAACATGCCGCGCAGTTGTGTGACGATGGCGGGCACGCCCGACGCGAATAGGCCCGTGTCGCAGATAAAGGCGACCTCTGCTTTCAACTCGTCCGCATGGGCCTCCAGGAACGGCACCAACGAGGGCGATCCGCTTTCCTCTTCTCCCTCCAGGAAGATCGTGATCTTCGCGGGCAGCTTGCCCGTCACGGCTTTCCAGGCGCGGCAGGCCTCGACGAAGGTCATCAACTGGCCCTTGTCGTCCGCTGCGCCACGACCGCGGATGACCTTTTTACCGTTCTGCTCTTCGATCGCCGGGTCGAAGGGGTCCCGGTGCCACAGCTCCAGCGGATCGACGGGTTGCACATCATAATGCCCGTAGAACAGCACATGGGGCCCCTCATCGGGGCCATGGGCCACGACCATCGGATGGCCCGTCGTCTCGCGCACCGAGGCGTCGAACCCAAGGCTGGCCAGATCTTCCGCCAGCATATGCGCGGCGCGGGCGACATCGGCGTCATAAGCCGGATCTGTCGAGATCGAGGGCACGCGCAGAAGGGTCATCAGGCGCGCCATCGCAGCGTCGAGGTCGGCATCGACGTGGTCCAGGACCTTATCGAGGGACGTGGCGGACTTGTCAGACATGTCAGACATGGGGGGAGGGCTCCTGTCGGTGAATGGCGTTTTGCGCATCTTGAAGGGGCGGGCAGGGCGGTGCAACGCGAATGCGCATGCCCCCCTCGACCCCCACGGCCATTCAACAAGGCCGCCTCGCTGCTTCGTGATCGGGCGTGATTTCCCATCGACGCCTGCCGCGCATTAGCGTCCGCATACCACGGGACACAAAACAACAGGGACATCACCATGAATAGCCGCCTTCTACTTTCTGCCGCTGCGATTGCGCTTTCGGCCACCGCTGCGCAGGCCCAGGACTGCACGTTCGAGGCCGACATCGCGGACTTCACGCAGGAACAGATCGACGCGCTCTACGACTGCGTGCGCGATGAATTGCCCGCCGCCTATGGCGCAGGCGACGACGCGGTCGCGGCTGTCTACCGCGAATGGCAGGCTGCCGCGACCGGCCCCGCCGCGCCGGGCTTCCATGGCGGGCGGTTCCTCAACACCTTCGTCAATGAGGTGGGCCATGCCGAGTACATCCGTTACGAGGGCGACGATGAGGCCTTCGAGATGCCCGTCGGCACCGTCATCGCCAAGGAATCCTACACCCTGCGTGACGGCGCGCCGCGCATTGGGCCGCTGTTCATCATGACCCGCGTGGCCACGGACCAAAGCCCCGAGACCGACGGCTGGGTCTATTCCGCCGTCCAGCCCAACGGCAATCCCATGGGCATCCAGCAAAGCTTTTGCCACGATTGCCACGGCGGGTTTTCCTTCTCTGACAGCCTTGGCTACCCGGCCTTCGACGTGCGCCTCGGCCAATAGGCGGCGGGCGCACCCTGACCCTCGCGGCACGTCGCGGGGGCGATTTTCCGTTTTGGGGGGCGGAATTGACTCAGATCAAAGCTTCCATCGCGGCAAAATGTAGCTTGGCCTAAACGGTCTTCGGACCATATGTCAGGCCAACGCGGGAATCGTCCTGCACAAAGCCATCGATCTGAGGGGGCCACCGCGCGCCCCGTAAGGGAGACCGCCAGTGAACTACGACACCGCGCTCGACGCAGCCATCGGCAAGCTGCACGAGGAAGGCCGCTACCGCACATTCATCGACATCGAGCGCAAGCGCGGTCAGTTCCCCCATGCGGTCTGGACCCGGCCCGACGGCTCGGAGCAAGAGATCACGGTGTGGTGCGGCAACGACTATCTTGGCATGGGCCAGCACCCGGTTGTGCTGGCGGCGATGCACGAGGCGCTGGAAGCGACGGGCGCAGGCTCGGGCGGGACGCGGAACATCTCGGGCACGACGGTCTATCACAAGGCGCTGGAGGCAGAGCTGTGCGACCTGCACAACAAGGAGGCCGCGTTGGTCTTCACCTCGGCCTATATCGCCAATGACGCAACGCTGTCGACGCTGCCCAAGCTGTTTCCCGGCCTGATCATCTATTCCGACGCGCTGAACCATGCCTCCATGATCGAGGGGGTGCGCCGCAACGGCGGTGCCAAGCGCATCTTCCGCCATAACGACGTGGCCCACCTGCGCGAGTTGCTGGAGGCCGACGATCCGGCCGCGCCCAAGCTGATTGCGTTTGAATCGATCTATTCGATGGACGGCGATTTCGGCCCGATCAAAGAGCTTTGTGACCTGGCCGACGAATTCGGCGCGCTGACCTACCTTGATGAAGTCCACGCCGTCGGCCTTTACGGCCCGCGCGGGGCAGGGGTGGCCGAGCGTGATGGCCTGATGGACCGAGTCGACATCATCAACGGCACGCTTGGCAAGGCCTACGGCGTGCACGGCGGCTATATCGCGGCCAGCGCCAAGATGTGTGACGCGGTACGCAGCTACGCGCCCGGCTTCATCTTCACGACCTCCATTCCGCCCGCCGTGGCGGCGGGGGCTGCGGCCTCTGTCCGGCATCTGAAGACGGATCAGGCCCTGCGTGATCTGCATCAGGAACGCGCGGCGGTGCTGAAGTTGCGCCTGAAGGTCATGGGCTTTCCGGTGATCGATCATGGGTCGCACATCGTGCCCGTGATGGTGGGCAATCCGGTGCACACCAAAGCCATTTCCGACGCCCTTCTGGCGGATTTCGGCATCTACTGTCAGCCGATCAACTACCCCACCGTGCCCCGCGGGACCGAGCGTTTGCGCTTCACCCCCTCACCGGTGCACGACATGGGCATGATCGACGGGCTGGTCCGCGCGATGGACGGTCTATGGTCCCATTGCGCGTTGAACAGGCAGGAACTGGCGGGCTGACGCTCCTAAATCCTGCGCGCCAGTGATTTTGCCGCATCTCCGTCGGCTTCTTCTAGTCCCTTAAAATGCAATGGAAATGATGCGCGCAAACCCGCCGACACCCCTAATTTGCCGTGCTTGCGGGGTGCATTCGTGCAACGTCCCATGATAGCAGGGTCAAAAGGTTGCGGTTATCCTTTGGGAATCATGCCATATGGGGTAACATCTAGGGACACTTGGGCGCTCGACCACTAGGCATGGTGGGCTAGCCATAGAATCGGGGCAGGCCGCATGGGCCAGGACAACGGTCAGTATTGGGACCATGAGGCAACGGGTCAGGCGGACGTGTCTGAAGCCATGTCTCAAGACGTTTCCGCCGCGCCGGGCAACGCCGCCGTTCCCGCCTTCGATGGCTATGACCTGCTTGATGTCCCCCTTGGCGATCTGATGCGCGGAGAACGCGCAACCCTCGGCAAATCGCTCCTTGATGTGGAGCGGGAGCTGCGCATTCGCGCCACCTATATTGCAGCCATCGAAAACGGCGATGTCGGCGCGTTCCAGTCGCAGGGCTTTATCGCGGGCTACGTCCGGTCTTACGCGCGGTATCTGGGGATCGATCCGGAATGGACCTTCCGCCGCTTTTGCGACGAAACGGGCTTTCGCGGCATCCACGGTGGCGCCAACAATCAGGCCTCCGAGGTCAAGCGTCAGGTCTCCAGCGCGCCGCGCCGGATGGACCCGAACGAGGTGATGTCATCCTCGCGCATCTCTTACGCGCCCACCCGCGACAGCCTGTTTTCGCGGATCGAGCCGGGTGCGCTGGGCTCCTTTGCCGTCTTGGTCGTGCTGGCCGTCGGCATCGGCTACGGGGCCTGGGCGATCCTGAACGACATCCAGCGCCTGCAAATCGCCCCCATCGATGAAGCCCCTGCCGTGCCCTTGGCACAGCTTGACCCGCTGGTGGGGGTCGAGACCGGGACAGGGGCCTTCGGGGCCGATCAGTCCTTCGATATCGCCATGCCCGGCCCCGAGGCGGGCAACACGCTCTATCGTCCGCAAGCCCTTGAAGCGCCGGTGCTGACCCCGCGCGACGGCGCGCTGGCCAGTTTGAACCCCGATGAGGTTGGCACGCTTGCCGGTGGCACCGCCCGGCCCGCCACGGGCACCGACGTGATCGCCAGCGCCGATCCGGCCACAGCCGCGGCAGAGGGCACGGTGCGGGTCACCGCAGGCCGCGCCGATGAGGTGATGATTTTCGCCACCCGTCCCACCTGGGTGCGCGTGACCTCTGCCGATGGGGCCACGATCTATGAGGCGACCTTGAACGCGGGCGACAGCTACGTGGTCCCCACGACCGATTCCGCGCCGCGTCTGCGCTCGGGCAATGCGGGCTCACTTTACTTTGCGGTCAACGGTGTGGCCCTTGGCCCCGCAGGCCCCGGTGCCACCATCGTGCGCGATGTGGAATTGTCCGCCGATGCCGTCACCGCCACCTACCAGATCGCCGATACGCAGGCCGATCCAGACCTGACCCAGGTCGCCTCGCTGATGTTCGATGCCACTACCGTGCCCGATGTCGCCCCCGTCGTGCCGCAAGCGCCCGTGACCGCCTACAATCCCACGGACCCCGCGCCGCAACCGCTGGGGCTGTTCCCCGAGATCCCCGCCGATGTGGCCGCCGCAATCACCGCCAGCAACGCGCTGCCTGTCACCGTGCAGACGCCCACCGCCAGCGACCCGCGCCCGCAACAGCGCCCCTAATGCACTGGGGCCACATTCCCGATCCCAGCCATCCCTGGCGCGCCGTTCCCCCGTTCATCTTGCCAAATACAACTCAATCCGACGCGACCATCCCGCGCAGGCGTCGGGGTCTTTTTGCCCCACCGCGCCCGCGCGCCGTTGTCCAGTCCGCCTGACAGGTCTATCTTGAGCCGCAAGCAGCGCAAAAAGGCTTCCCATGTCCCACAATCCGATCCGCCCGTGGCGTAATATCGACCGCCGGAAATCCCGCCAGATCATGGTGGGCAACGTCCCCGTGGGCGGCGACGCGCCGATTTCTGTGCAGACGATGACGAACACGCTGACCACCGACGCGAAGGCCACGATCAAGCAGGTGATCGCGGCGGCCGAGGCGGGGGCCGATATCGTCCGCGTTTCTGTCCCCGACGCCGAAAGCGCCCGCGCGATGCACGAGATCTGCCGCGAAAGCCCGGTGCCGATCGTGGCCGACATCCATTTCCACTACAAACGCGGGATCGAAGCGGCCGAGGCGGGCGCGGCCTGCCTGCGGATCAATCCGGGCAACATCGGCGATGCGAGCCGCGTGAAGGAAGTGGTGCGCGCCGCGCGCGACAACAATTGCTCCATCCGCATCGGCGTGAACGCGGGCAGCCTGGAAAAGCACCTGCTGGAAAAATACGGCGAGCCGTGCCCCGACGCGATGGTGGAATCCGGCATGCATCACATCAAGCTGTTGGAAGACAACGACTTTCACGAGTTCAAGATCTCGATGAAAGCCTCGGACATCTTCATGACGGCGGCCGCTTATCAGCAATTGGCCGAGCAGACCGACGCGCCCTTTCACATGGGCATCACCGAGGCGGGCGGTTTTGTGGGCGGCACGGTGAAATCCGCCATCGGCCTTGGTAATCTGCTCTGGGCCGGTATCGGGGACACGATGCGGGTGTCGCTGTCCGCCGACCCGGTGGAAGAGGTCAAGATCGGGTTCGAGATCCTCAAATCCCTGGGCCTGCGCCACCGGGGCGTGAACATCATCTCTTGCCCGTCCTGTGCGCGGCAGGGCTTTGACGTGATCAAGACAGTAGAAAAGCTGGAGCAGCGGCTGGAGCATATCAAGACGCCCATGTCCCTGTCGATCATCGGTTGTGTCGTCAACGGCCCCGGCGAGGCGCTGATGACCGACGTGGGCTTCACCGGCGGCGGCGCGGGCAGCGGAATGGTCTACCTGGCGGGCAAGCAGAGCCACAAGCTAAGCAATGACCAGATGGTCGATCACATCGTCGAACAGGTGGAAAAGAAGGCCGCAGAGCTTGAGGCCGAGCGCATCGCGGCGGAGAAGGCGGCGCAATAGGCCCCGCGCCCCTCAGATCCCCGCGAACCCGGTCGTTGCCAAGTGATGCAGGCGCCTTTGGCGGTGCGCGAACAGGGCCCGCGCGAAAGCCGCGACCAGGGCCGTTTTCCAGCCCGCCTCGATTTCCACCCGGTCGGTATAGCGCGTGCGACCCGTCCCATCCGCTATGGCGGTCAGGCGGTGGTCCCATCGCGCGATCAGTGCGGCGTGCCCGTTGTCTCGCATCAGGAATTGTCCCTCCGGGCAGGGGGGGAAGGATATGTTGATGACCTGTCGCCCCGGGGGAAGAACACCAAGGAACCGAACCTGTACCGCGTAGGCGCCCGGACCAAAGCGGTCGGGCCAGGCGGGGGGATGGATCAAGCGGAACCGAAGGATCGGCGCACAGACCGCCTGCATCAGGCCGGGCCGCGTCATGGCATCGCGTACCGCGACCAAGGGGGCGGGCAGTGTGATGGATCGCTCCATCACTGCGACGTTTCTACCGTCCATGCATCCTCCACTGGTCTCCGAGAACCGCGCTGCCTATGATCGGGTGCAATGGACGTACGGGGGAGACGACAAGATGGCGCTACTCGCTGATCTACCGCGCAATGAGGATGGCATCGCCACGGCCCTTGCCGTTTTGACACAAGCCTATGGTCCCCGCGTGGAGACCGGGCAATCCCTGCGCGAACAGCACGGCCATACGACCACCTGGCTGCGCAACCAGCCGCCCGATGCGGTGATTTTCCCGCAAAGCACTGAAGAAGTGCAGGACATCGTCCGCATCTGCGCCACGCACCGGGTGCCGATCATTCCGTTTGGCACCGGCACCTCGCTGGAGGGGCACGTGAACGCGCCCGCGGGGGGAATATCCCTTGATTTCAGCCAGATGGACGCGATCCTTGCGGTCCATGCCGAAGATATGGACGTGGTGATCCAGCCCGGTGTGACGCGCAAGGCGCTAAACACCCACCTGCGCGACACGGGGCTGTTCTTCCCGATCGATCCCGGTGCCGATGCCTCGCTTGGGGGCATGGCGGCGACGCGGGCCAGCGGCACCTGTGCGGTGCGCTACGGCACCATGAAGGACAATGTGTTGGCCCTGAAGGCGGTGTTGCCCTCGGGCGAGGTGGTGAATACGGCGGCACGGGCGCGCAAGACCAGCGCGGGCTATGATTTGACGCGGCTGATGGTCGGCTCCGAAGGGACGCTTGGCCTGATCACCGAATTGACCCTGAAGTTGCAGGGCATCCCCGAGGCGACCTCGGCGGCGACGTGTTCTTTCCCCACGGTCGAGGATGCCTGCAACGCGGTCATCGCGTGTTTTCAATACGGCGTCCCCGTTGCGCGGATCGAACTGCTCAACGCGCTGCAAGTGCGCGCGTGTAACTCCTATTCCAAGCTGACCCTTCCCGAGACGCCCCTGTTATTGCTGGAATTCCACGGCTCCGACACCGGCGTGACCGAACAGGCAGAGGCCTTTGGCGAGCTCGCGGCGGATCACGGCGGCACAGGATTCACCTTCACCACCCGCGAGGAAGACCGCACCAGGCTGTGGCAGGCACGCCACGATGCCTATTGGGCGGCCCTGCAACTGCGCCCGGGGGCCCAGGGGATTTCCACCGATGTCTGCGTGCCGCTGTCACGCCTTGCCGATTGCGTCGCACAGACCGAAGCGAAACTGGCCGAGTTGGACCTGAAAGCGCCCATCGTGGGCCATGTGGGCGACGGTAATTTCCACACGCTGCTGCTGGTCGACATGGAAAACCCCTCCGAGATCGCGCGCGCCGAAGGCTATGTCGGCTGGCTTGCCGATCTGGCGATTTCGATGGACGGCACCTGCACCGGCGAACATGGGATCGGGCAGGGCAAGGCGAAGTACCTGGAACGGGAACTGGGTGCCGGTGCCATGGCAATGATGGCCGCGATCAAGCGCGGCATAGACCCCGACAACATTTTCAACCCTGGAAAGATGAACCTCTGATGGCGCGTCCTGAATCCTCTAGCGTCCCCTCCGCCCATATCGAGCCGCACCTGTCGGGCCGCTCGGGGTGGCTGCGCGCGGCCGTGATGGGGGCCAACGATGGCATCCTGTCGACCGCCTCGCTGTTGGCGGGGGTGGCGGCGGGCTCGGGGGATCGGGCGACGATCATCCTGGCGGGTATTGCCGGGGTGGCAGCCGGGGCGCTGAGCATGGCGGCAGGGGAATATGTCTCGGTCTCCAGCCAGGCCGACGTCGAGAAGGCCGATATCGAACGCGAGCGATCCGAACTTGCCACCAACCCCGAGGCCGAACTGGCCGAATTGACGGCGATCTATGAAGAGCGGGGCTTGCAGCCGGAACTGGCCGCCCGCGTCGCCACGGAACTGACCGAGGTAGATGCGCTGACGGCCCATTTGCGCGACGAGATCGGGCTGACCGATCTGTCGCCGCCGCGCCCGGTGCAAGCGGCTGTCGTGTCGGCCATGACGTTTGCGGCGGGGGCGGCGGTGCCATTGGCGGTGGCCTGGGTCGCGCCGCTGACCAGCGTGGTGCCGTGGGTGGCCGTGGCCACGCTGATTGCTTTGGGCTCGCTGGGGGCGCTGGGGGCTCAGGCCGGTGGCGCCCCGCGTGGGCGTGCGGCGGCGCGCGTGATGATCTGGGGGGCGTTGGCGATGGCGGCGACCACGGCAATCGGCGCCCTGGTGGGTCAGGCGGTCTGAACCACCCTGCCGCGATGTCGGCGAAATGCCGCTCAAAACGCCGCCGTCGGGGCATTCAATACCCTTGCGGGAATATTTGACAGGGGCCATCAGGTAGAATAGCCGCAGCATAGAAATATGCATTAACCAAACCTTAATGATTTTTAGTCGAACTTTAATTTATTGGTTCCAAAATTGAGCGTGCAGGGCCCTGCCTTCCGGCAATGCGCACGCCGTTCGGAGGTCGCGATGAGCCTGAAGTCCATGACGCGTCGGCAAAAGAAGTTCATGTTTTTGGCGTTCGACTGTGCCTTGGTGCCCATCGCTCTGTATTTGGCATTCGCGCTCCGTTTCGGCACCGGGTTGCCGCTGGAACAGGCAATAAGCTCTTTGCCACTTTTCGTGGTGATGACGTTATTCGGGCCACTCTTGATCGTGGCGTTCCGCCTGCCGTGGATCAAATTGACGGCGCTCGACATTTCCGAGTTGTCGCGCATCGCGGCGGCGTCGGCGGTGTTCGGCGTGGCGGCCATGGCTGCCAGCTATTTGCTCAGCCTCGGCGCGCCCCGGTCCGTTCCGATCATCTTCGCCGCCCTGTTCTTCGGCCTGTCGGTCGTGGGGCGCACCCTTCTTTACCTGCTGTTGCAACGTCCTTGGCGCAAGGTCGCGGGCGTGCCGGTGGCAATCTATGGGGCAGGGGCGGCGGGCATTCAATTGGCCTCGGCGCTGCGCCAAAGCGCAGAGGTGCATCCCGTCATCTTCGTTGACGACAACCCTTCGCTGCGGGGCTTGATCATCTCGGGCCTGACGGTGGCCGCCCCGGCGCGGTTGCGCCAGATGGTCGAGCAGGGCCAAGTCGAGCGGATCCTGGTGGCGATGCCGTCGCTGCCGAAACCGAAGCTGGATAAGGTGCTGGCCGGGTTGGCCGAATTGCCCTGCGAGGTGCAGGTCCTGCCCTCCTACGTGGATCTGATCTCGGGGAAAGGGGCCGGGCTAAAGACCGTGTCGCTAGATGCACTTCTGGGGCGCGACAAGGTCGCCTTGGATGTGCCGGAAATCGCCAAGGCTTATGCCGGGCGGTCGGTCATGGTGACGGGGGCAGGCGGGTCCATCGGGTCCGAGCTGTGCCGCCAGTTGCTTGAATGCAAGCCTGCGCGCATCGTTTTCTTTGAACGATCCGAGCTGGCGCTGTACCAGATCGATCGCGAATTGCGTGCCGCCGCTTTGGCGCGCGGCATCGATGTGACGGCGCGCTTGGGTTCGGTCACGGATGCACGCCGGGTCAAGGATGTGATGGCCCAGGAGGCGGTGGAAATCGTGCTTCACGCCGCCGCTTACAAGCACGTGCCGCTGGTCGAAGAGAATGAGTTGGAGGGCGCGCGCAACAATACCCTCGGGACCCAGACGGTCGCCGCCGCCGCCGAGGCCGCGGGGTGTGAGCGGTTCATCCTTGTCTCAACCGACAAGGCGGTGTGGCCGACGAATATCATGGGCGCGACCAAGCGCATGGCCGAACTGGTCATTCAGGACATGGCCTCCCGGCCCACGAATACGCGCTTTTCCATGGTGCGCTTCGGCAATGTTCTGGGCTCGTCCGGGTCCGTGCTGCCGCTGTTCCAGGACCAGATCCGTGCCGGCGGGCCTGTGACCGTCACCCATGGCGAGGTGACGCGGTTCTTCATGACCATCCCCGAGGCTGCGCGCCTCGTGCTGCTGGCAGGCGCCTTTTCCAAGGGCGGCGATGTCTTCGTGCTGGATATGGGCAAACCGATGCGCATCCTTGATATCGCCAAGCGCATGATCGAGATGTCTGGCTCGGTGGTGCAGGAAAAACCCGATGGTCCCGGCATCGCGATCGAGATCAGTGGCCTGCGCCCCGGTGAAAAGCTTTATGAAGAGCTGTTGATCGACGAGGGCTCCATGGTTGCCACGCCCCACGAGAAGATCCTGCGCGCCGAGGAGGATTGCCAGAGCCAGATCGAGGTGGCCGGGATGATGAAAGAGCTGCGCACCGCGATCGACACCAGCGACACGGCCCGCGTCCGCAAGGCGGTGGAGGGCTTCGTCAAGGGCTACCACGTGCCCCTGAAGGACGGCACCGGGCCCACCACCGGCTAGGGGCGCCAGGGGCCGGCCCCAAGGCGGGGACGTGTCCCGCCACGGGCAAGGCTTTGGGCTCTACAGAGTCACGGCCTGACCCGTCCGAGCACTTTCCTGCGCGGCCATGCCCATGCGCACCGCCGCCGCGCCGTCCCCAAGCGTTACCTGCGGGCGGGCCTGCCCCCGCACCACCTTCAGAAACTGCACATGCTGATAGTAGGTCGACCCGTGGTGATCCCCCGCCGTCAGCAGATCCTTGTCCACCGGCGTCTCGTGGACGACACGGCCCGTGGTGGGCATGCGGGGGCTGACGATGACCTTGGGCATCGGCGCGGGTCCAATGTCATGGTTCCAGAAGCGCGTGGGGCCGGGTACGCGGGCCTCGATCTTGCCGCGCGGGCCGACGGCGCTGATCTCTTCCTGGTACTCGCTGCCCTCGGCGAACATGCACAGCTCCAGCATCGCGCGGGCACCGCCCGCGAAATCCACGATGACATAGCCGTTGTCCCAGATGTCCGGAGTCTCGCCGCCATAGGATTCGTTAAGATGATTAACCGATTGCCCGGCGCTGGCCATCACGCGCACCGGCTCGTCCTCTAGAATCAACCGCATGAGGTCGAAGAAGTGGCAACATTTCTCCACCAACGTGCCGCCGGAGTTGCGGTTGAACCGGTTCCAATCGCCGACCTTTTCCAGGAACGGAAACCGATGTTCGCGGATCGTCAGCATCTTGATCCCGCCCGTGGCCTCCGCCACCATCTCGCGGAATTTGGCGATGGGCGGCATGAAGCGGTATTCCATCGCGACCCAAATCGGCGCGGCGTAGCCCTCCAGCGCGGCAATCTCGGCGGCGTCGGCGGGTGCTGTGTAAAGCGGCTTTTCACACAGGATCGGCAGCGCGCGCGTCGCCGCGATCTGCTTGAGTTGCCCCACATGGCAATGGTTCGGCGAGGCGATGACCAGCGCGTCCAGATCATCGCGCGCCAACAGCGCGTCGAGGCTGTCACACCGAACGGCATCCGGCACCAGCGCGGCACTTTTCGCGGCCATCGGATCATCGGGCTCGAAAAACGCGGTCACGGCGCACTCCGCCAGAAGCGCGATGTTGCGGATGTGCTCCTGGCCCATCATGCCCGCCCCGATCAGGCCGTATCTTGTCATGTCGTCTGTCCCTTGTTGGCCGTCATGGCACCTTGGAGAAATATTGCGCGCGCGCCGGGTCGAACCATGTCCACGACGCCTCGCAGGGCAGCCCATGCTGGTCATAGGCGCGCCGTTCGATAAAGCCCACTTGCGTGCCCGGCGCCAGACCCAACTCCGGCGGCGTCCAATCGGGCAGGGGGGCCGCGCTGATCACGTCCTCGGCGTGCTGGATATGCAGGTGCAGCCGCTCCGCGTAGGTCCGGTAGAGCGATTCCGAGACGGTGCGCGCGTTCAACCCATTGTCGTCGTGCCAGCGCAGGTCCAGCCAGATTTCTTCCACCGCAACAGGCCAGTCGGCCAGAAACCGCAGCCGCCGCATCCGAATGCCGGTGTCGAACGTACGCCCGATATTGGGCAGCCCCTCGGGCTTCGCGGTCTTCTTGATGTCCAACAGCCGCGCCGTGGGAAGGCCGCCGCCGATGTCTTTCAACTCCAGCCGGAACAGCGCGTAGGTCCCGATGTTCTTGCCGCCGCCCAGTACGTAATTGCCCGACCCCTGCCGCCGTTCGATCAGCCCACGCTCGACCAGCAGCTTCAGCGCCTTGCGCAGGGTGGCGACGGCCACGCCCCGCTCGGCCGCCATGGTGCGTTCGGGGGGCAGCTTCTCTCCGGGCGACAAGCGCCCGCCGCCGATGTCGATTGTCAGCGCCTCGGCGATGCGCAGATACGTTGGAAGCGCGCCGGTGGTGGTGGGCTCGGTCATGACGCCCTCCCGTGCGCGGTCCGAAATTGATATACCATTGATATACCCTCCTTGGATTGCTACGCCTTGGTCCAAGGGCGGTCAAGCTTGAACGAAATGGGAGGCGACGCATGACGGTTGTTCCGGTCACATCGGCAGATCTGGACGCGGCGGAGGTCAGCTGGTTCTCGGCGCTCTGCTCGGACGATTACGAGTTCCTGGGCGTGCCTGACGGGCGCTTACGGTCGTCGTGGGGTCATTGCAGCGGTCTGGTGAAGGAGGCCGAGGCGCAGGGCTTCCGAAACATCCTGTGCCCTTCGTCTTATCAGGTCGGCCAGGACACCCTGTCATTCGTCGCGGGCTGCGCGCCAATCACCAGCAAAATCAACATGTTGGCCGCCGTGCGCTGCGGCGAGATGCAGCCGATCATGCTGGCACGCACGATCGCAACCCTCGACCACATGCTGGAGGGTCGTTTAACGGTCAACATCATCTCCAGCGATTTTCCGGGGGAGAAGGCCGATAGTGGATACCGCTACCAGCGTTCCCGGGAGGTGGTTGAAATCCTCAAGCAGGCCTGGACCCAGGATGAGATTAACTACACCGGTGAAGTCTATGACTTCAAAGGATTAACCACAGACCCAGCCAAACCCTATCAGACCGGCGGGCCGCTGCTTTATTTCGGCGGTTACTCCCCTGCGGCGCTGGAGCTGTGCGGCCAACATTGCGATGTCTACCTGATGTGGCCCGAGCCGAAAGAGGCGCTGGCACAGAGGATGAAGGACGTCCACCAAGTCGCTGAAAAATATGGTAGAACACTGGACTACGGCCTGCGCGTCCACATGATCGTGCGCGATACCGAGGCCGAGGCGCGGGAATATGCAGAGCACCTGACCTCCAAGCTTGATGACGAATACGGGCAGTTGATCCGCGAACGCGCGCTCGATAGCGGCTCCCTTGGTGTCTCACACCAAGCCAAGGCCCGCGAATTGGCCGATAAATTCGGCTACGTAGAGCCGCATTTGTGGACTGGCATTGGCCGTGCGCGGTCTGGCTGCGGGGCGGCTTTGGTGGGCTCTGCCGATCAGGTCCTGTCCCAGATCGAAGACTACACGAAGATGGGCATCCGCGCCTTCATCTTCTCGGGCTATCCCCATATGGATGAGTGCAAGCACTTCGGACGTTTGGTCATGCCCGAGTTGAAAACATGTTCATTGCCAGAGGCTTACGGGCGCGTCCCCGCCTCGGCACCAGCGACGCCCTTGGGCGTGGGAGAAAGACGATGAAGCGCGTTAATGTAGGCGGGATAGACATGTCCCGTATTGTGTACGGCATGTGGCGTCTGGGCGATGACGAGGACACCTCGCCCGCCCACGTGCAGGCGAAGGTGGAGGCCTGCCTGGCGCAAGGCATCACCACGATGGATCAGGCCGACATTTATGGCGGCTACGCGGCGGAAGAACTTTTGGGCAACGCCCTGAAGGCCGCCCCCGCGCTGCGCGACCAGATCGAGATCGTGACGAAGTGCGATATCGTGGCACCCATCGGAATGCATACCGACAAGCGGGTGAAATACTACGATACCAGCGCGGAATATTTCTCAACGTCGGTCGATAGGTCATTGAAATTGATGAATATTGACGTGATCGATTTGCTGCTGATCCATCGGCCTGATCCGCTCATGGATCATGCGGAAACGGGCGCGTGTCTGGACAAGTTGGTGGCGTCGGGCAAGGTGCGGGCGGTTGGCGTATCAAACTTCCGGCCCTGGGATTGGGACCTGCTGCAATCCGCGATGCAGACCCCGCTGGCCACCAACCAGATCGAGGCCTCGGTCCTGTTTCATACGCCGTTCACCAACGGCGACGTGGCGTTCCACCAGCGCCAAGGGCAGCCGATCATGGCGTGGTCGCCGCTGGCGGGAGGGGCCTTGTTCGGGAACGAGGGCGCGGCGGTTCGTGCCGTGCTGGAGCGGATCGGCGCGGACCATGGTGTCGGTGCGGATGCCGTTGCCGTGGCGTGGCTATTGCGTCACCCGGCCCAGATCCTGCCGGTGATGGGCACAAATAACCTGAGCCGTATCAGCGGCTTGTCGGACGCTCTTAAAGTCACGCTGGACCGTCAGGACTGGTATGAGATCTACACCGCCGCCCTTGGTCACGAGGTCGCCTGAAGCTGCGAGGACGGTGTTCGCCCGACAGGCGAAAACCGGAGGAGGGAGCGGCCGGAAAAGGGGCGTCAGCCCCGGGCCAGATGGCTCGCGCACCCGGTCAGCGCCGCATAGTCGTCGCTGACGACCGACACGCCGAACTGCTCCATGAAGGTCGAGAATCGGCCCTTGGAGCGGAACGCCTCCACGAACCCGAACTGATCCAGATAGGGCGCGAAGGCGCGGGTCACGCCACCGACAAGGAAAACGCCGCCGAACGGCAGGTGCGACAACGCCAGGTTGCCAGCGACGTCGCCCAGGACTTTCACAAACAAGGCGCCCGTGTCGCAGGCCAGGGCCTCCCCGTCGCCAATGCGCGCCAGAACATCGGCGGGATCGACCTTTTCCCCGTGAAGCGCCGCATGCAGATGGCTGACGCCGCGCCCGGACAGGACCTCTTCCACGGACGGGTAGCCGCCGGAATCCGACAGGTTTTCCAGCAGTGGATGCAGCTCGATGATCGAGGTCGGAAGGCTCACATGGCCGGCCTCTGACGGCGGCACGAAGCGCCCTGCCGCCGTGTCGAACACCGGACAGGCGTTAAAGCCGGTGCCAAGCCCGATGACCAGTTTTGCGGCGAGTTCCGCGGCGGGGGGCTGCGGCAAGACCTCTGTCAGATCCGCCGCCGCGATGTTGCCGATCGCGTGGCCTTGGGCCTGAAGGTCGTTGAGGACGGCGACCCGTTCCGCACTCAGCGCGTCGGCGAGAACTGCCTTGTCGATGCGCCAGTCGAGGTTCGTCAGCGTGCCCACACCGTCGTGCACAGGCCCCGCCATGGCGACGCAAGCCCCTGTAATCCAGGTATCATCCTGGCCGCTGTCGGCCAGGAATTGCGCAATGACCGAGCCGATGCCGTCGAAATCCGCGTTGCGATACCGGCGCACGCTGTCCACCCGCACCGTGGCGGCATTGGCCAGGGCCACGCGCGTGTTGGTGCCACCGATATCGGCGACCAGCGAGAGGGCTGCGGGGACCATGTTCAATTCCTTAACGGTGTTAACGCCACCAGTCGGCTAGTGCGTGATAGGACGCTTTGGGCGTCCTTGCCAAGGTCTCGAAGTCCACATGGACAAGGCCGAAGCGTTTCTCGTAGCCCAGGGCCCATTCGTAATTGTCCATCAGCGACCAGACATAATAGCCCGCGACGGGCGCGCCCTCGGCGACGGCGGCCTGCACGCTGCGCAGGTGATCGGTGAGGTAGGAGATGCGGTCCGGGTCGGGCGTGGTGGCGGATGCCATGCCGTTTTCCGTCACGTATAGCGGCAGGTCGCCGGTGTATTCGCGAGCGGTCCGGGTCAGGAAATTCTTCAACCCATCGGGATAAATCTCCCACTCCATGTCGGTCAGGGAGCCTTGGGGCGGGGCGTAGGCGTAGGCGGGCCAGGGCTCGTCCACAGCGCTGATCCGTTTGCGGGTGTAGTAGTTCAGGCCGACCCAATCGAGCGGCGACTGGATCGTGGCGAAGTCGTCCTGCCAGCCGTGGGGCAGGTGGGGGGCCAGCCCGTCCAGCACCTCTTCCGGGTAGGCGCCCTTGAACAACCCGCCCAGGAAGAAGCGGTTGTAGATCGCGTCGTAGTGGGCGCAGGCGGCGGCATCCGCCGCGCTGTCCGAGGCGGGCGTCGCCCATTCGAAATTGCACACGGCGCCCAGGTTCTTCACCCCCAGGGCTTTCATCGCCTGAATGCTGCGCCCATGGCTCAGCAGGACGTGGTGCATGGCGCGGGCGGTGGCGCGGATGTCGCGCAGCCCGGGCGCGTGGTGCCCCTCGAAATGCGACAGCCAACTGACGCACCACGGCTCGTTGATGGGGGCGGCGGACCATGTCCGGTCGCCGATGCGGCCCATGATGGCTTCGGTGTAATCGGCGAACCAGTTCGGCATGTCGGCGTTGCGCCACCCGCCCTGATCGGCCAGCGGTTGCGGCAATTCCCAATGATAAAGCGTCACGGCGGGATCGATCCCGCGCGCAAGCAGCCCGTCGACCAGGCGGTCGTAGAAGTCCAGCCCTTCGGCGTTCACCGGGCCGCGCCCTTCGGGCATCACCCGCGCCCAGGAGGTTGAAAAGCGGTACACATCCGCGCCCAGGCCTTTGATCAGGTCAAGATCCTCGTCCATGCGGTCGTAGTGATCGCAGGCCAAAGCGCCGTCTTCGAACCGCACGACGTTGCCGGGCGTTGCGGCGAAACTGTCCCAGTGGGTCAGGCCCGCGCCGCCCTTTGCGTGGCCCTCGATCTGGTAGGCAGAGGTCGCGACCCCGAAGCGGAAGCCCTTGGGGAAGTCGGAGCGTTTGAAGTCCATTGAATATCCTTAACGGCGTTAACTTGGTGCGGGTCCGGTGGATCGGCCCAGGGTCAGGTCGGTTTCCCAAAGCTCCTGGATGGGGGGCTGGTCGGGGTCATCGATCAGCGACAGCAGGATCTCGGCACAGCGCCGCCCCGCCGCACGGATGGAGGACCGAGTGGCAGTGAAGGCGGGCCCTTCGGGCGCGTTGATACCGTCGTTATCGAGGTAGCTGAGCACATCGTCGTGGCAGATGATCGAGACGTCGCGACCGGTGCGCAGGCCGCGCTCTCCGGCGGCGCGGCGCACGCCGATGGCGGGAATGATCGACGACACCACGAAAGCGGTGGGCGCGTCGTCCCGGTCCAGCAGGGCGCAGGCGGTGCGGTAGCCATATTGTTCGGTCATCACCTCGGCGTGCATGAATTCCGGGTGCACGGCGGCCCCGCGTGCGGCCATCGCTTCTTCAAAGCCACGGCGGCGGCGCAGGGCGAA
Source organism: Gymnodinialimonas phycosphaerae (assembly GCF_019195455.1). Classification (NCBI taxonomy): domain Bacteria; kingdom Pseudomonadati; phylum Pseudomonadota; class Alphaproteobacteria; order Rhodobacterales; family Paracoccaceae; genus Gymnodinialimonas; species Gymnodinialimonas phycosphaerae. The sequence goes on from NZ_JAIMBW010000001.1 coordinate 615,291, forward strand.
GTCAAGGTTCTCTTGCCCATTGAGCAGGGCGATTCGGCGGTGCCCAAGGTCCAGCAGCAGGTCCGTCGCGCGCCGGAACGCGCGCACGTTGGCGACGTCGAGCCAGCTGTACCCCTCGGGTGCAGCGGTGCGGCCATGAACCAGAAACGGCAGACCCAATTCTTGCAGAAGGGGCACGCGCGGGTCGTCAAGCGTGGGGGCCTGCACCATCACCGCATCGACGGAGGCATTGGCCGCCATCTGGCGATAGGCGGCCTCGGCGCCCTCCACGGGGACCATCGACAACAGCAGGTCATATCCCTCGCGGGCGTAGACTTCGCCCGCGCCTGCGATGAAGTCGGCGAAGATCGGGTTCACCAATTCTTCGCGTCCATTCAAGACCATAACGTGGCCGATGGACATGGCGCGGCCCGTCGCCAGGCGGCGCGCACGGGCATTGGGCAAGTAGTTTGCCGCCTTCGCCGCCTCCTGCACGCGCAGGCGCGTGGCTTCCCGAACTTCGGGATAGCCGTTGAGGGCACGGCTGACGGTCGTCTGGCTGAGTCCGAGGGACTCGGACAATTCCCGGAGGTTCATCGTGGAAGAGTTCCAAAGCGCTTAAGTTGTCCGCGAAAGTTATGCAAAGGGCGGCGGTGATGTCAAAGGGTCAATTTTTGCGCGAGTAAAGAAAATAGGTTAAATTCAAGTGTCTTATGCGAATCTTCACAGATGGATTGACAGCGGGCGTCGCATGGGCAAGGGTGCCGCCACCCCAAAGCGCTTTGGAAGACGCGCGCCGGGCCCTGATACGAGACTGCCGTGGCACGACGCCTTTGGCCCCTGCGCGCGGCGAATGACTGGGAGGTCACCAATGAAGAAGATTTATCTGGCCAGCGCCGCGGCGCTGGCTTTGTCCGCTAGTGGCGCATTGGCCGATGGCCACATCGCGCACATCTTTCCTGTGGGCGAGGGCGATTTCAACTGGGACAGCTACACCGCCTATGCCGATGCCTTCGACCTTAGCGGTCAAGAGCTGACGATCACCGGCCCCTGGACGGGCGCGGACGCGGAACTGGTGAACTCGGTCCTCGATTATTTCGAAAGCGCGACGGGTGCTACGGTGCAATATTCCGGCTCCGACAACTTCGAGCAGGACATCGTGATCGCGACGCAGGCGGGCTCTGCCCCCAACATCGCCGTTTTCCCGCAGCCCGGCCTGATGACGGACCTCGCCTCGCGCGGCGCCCTGACGCCGCTGGCGCCTGAGACTGCCGACTGGATCCGTGCCAACTATGCCGCCGGTGACAGCTGGGTGTCGCTGGGGACCGCAGTGGGGGCAGATGGCACCGAAGGCCTCTACGGCTTCTTCTACAAAGTCGATCTGAAATCGCTGGTCTGGTACTCGCCCGAGGCGTTTGACGAAGCCGGCTATGACATCCCCGAGACGATGGAAGACCTTCTGGCGCTCAACGATCAGATTGTGGCCGATGGCGCGACACCGTGGTGCATCGGTCTGGGATCGGGCGGCGCGACGGGCTGGCCCGCGACCGATTGGGTCGAGGACATCATGCTGCGCACCCAATCGCCCGAGGTCTATGACGCCTGGGTCTCCAACGAGATCCCGTTCAACGCCCCTGAAGTGATCAACGCGATCGAGACTTTCGGCGTGTTCGCCCGCAACGGCGACTATGTGAACGGCGGCGTGGAAGCCGTGTCCGCCACCGACTTCCGCGAAAGCCCCCTGGGCCTCTTCACCTTCCCGGCCGAGTGCTACATGCACCGTCAGGCGTCGTTCATCCCGACGTTCTTCCCCGAAGATGCAGACGCCGATTTCTTCTACTTCCCCGCGTTCGAAGGTGAAGATCTGGGCTCTCCGGTTCTGGGCGCAGGCACCTTGTTCGGCATCACGCAGGACAGTGAGGCCGCTCAAGCCTTCATGGCGTTCCTGCAAACGGAAATCAGCCACGAAGTGTGGATGGCGCAATCCGGCTTCCTGACACCGCATAGCGGTGTGAACTCCGAGCTGTTCGCCTCGGACACCCTGCGTCAGATGAACGACATCCTGCTGGGGGCCACGACCTTCCGCTTCGATGCGTCCGACCTGATGCCGTCCGAGATCGGTCAGGGCATCTTCTGGTCCGGCATGGTCGACTATGTGGGCGGCGAAGACGCTGCCTCCGTGGCGGGCCGCATCCAGGACCGTTGGGCTGAAATCCAGTAAGCCTCTGATCTGAAACAGCCGCCCCTCCGTCTCGGACGGGGGGGCGGACCCCGGGCCAAGGCCCGGTCTGCAATGAAGGTCTCGGGCCAAGGCCCGGATTGCGATGAAGACCCCGGGCCAAGGCCCGGATTGCGGGCGGGCGGCTACCGAAGCGCGTCACCGGCCAAACATAGCACTCGGGGGGAGGGCGCGCGCATGTCGCCAGTTCTACAAGGCATCATCACCATCGTCGTCGGTGTCGGCGGGTGTGTGGGCTACTTCTACTTCGCCAACCTGTTCCTCGATAAGGTGCTGTTCCCCGCCAAGGGGACCAATGCGGGCCGTAATATCAACCGCGCGAACATGATCCGCCCCTGGGTGTTCCTGTTCCCCGCGATCTTCGCCCTTGGCCTTTACCTGATGTACCCCGTCGTGGGCTCGTTCTTCCGGTCGATGTACGACCGCGCGGGCACCGAGTTCGTGGGCGCGGGCAACTACGTGCGCCTGTTCAACAACCCCGATTTCCGGCAGGCCTTCCTCAACAACATCCTCTGGGCGCTCGTGGTGCCTGCGGTCACGACCTTCATGGGCCTGCTGATCGCGCAACTCACCGACCGCCTGAAGTGGGGCAATATCGCCAAATCGATCATCTTCATGCCGATGGCGATCTCCTTCGTGGGGGCCTCGCTGATCTGGAAATTCGTCTACGCGCAAGACCCGGACCTTGGCATCATCAACGCCATCGCAACCAGCTTTGGCGCTGATCCGGTCGATCCGCTGCAAATCCCGTTTTGGAACAACTTCCTTCTGATGGTGATCCTGATCTGGATCCAGACCGGCTTTTCCATGGTGATCCTGTCCGCCGCCCTGCGCGGTGTGCCCGAGGAAACCATCGAGGCCGCGATCATCGACGGCGCCAACCCGTTCCAGGTGTTCTTCAAGATCAAGGTGCCGCAGATCATCGGCACCATCGTCGTGGTCTGGACCACGATCACCATCCTCGTCCTGAAGGTCTTCGACATCGTCTACACGATGACCGGGGGCAACTACGGCACCGAGATCCTGCCGTCCTTCATGATGGATTTCATGTTCCGCGATGACGGGCAGGCGACTGCCGTGGCCTTCGTGATCATGCTGGTGGTTCTGCCGGTGATGATCTGGAACATCGTACAAGCCCGCAAGGAGATGCGTTGATATGGATAATATTGCAGGGCGCAAGTCTGGCCTCTCCATCGTCACCAACGTCGCCGTCTTCATCATCGTGATCTTGTGGCTGATCCCGACCGTGGGTCTTTTCGTGTCCTCGTTTCGGGACCGCGACCAGATCAGCGTCTCGGGCTGGTGGGAGGCGCCGTTCTCGGTGGAGCTGACGTACCGCACAAGGGCCGACGACACGCCGACGCGCGACGGTGATCTTTACGTGGCCCAAGGCAATATCTTCGAGACCGGAGAGGTGCAGGATCAATTCACCTCGGGCGCGAATTCCATCGCCGCCTTCGGTCTGGTCGGGCGCGAACCGGGGGCCTATGCCGCCGGGGAAACCGTCGACAACCGCGACGGCGGGACGGTCGTGGTCAATGCCGATGGCAGCTATGTCTATACCTCGCCCGAGCCGATCGATGAACGGGGCCCAAGGCTCTATTTTCTGGCCGAAAGCCCACCCGATTTCACCATGGACAACTATGCCCAGGTCCTGACCGGTCTGGACGAGGATGAGCGCGCGCAAGAGATCGCTTCGGGCGCGACATTCGGAGATCTTCTGTTCGAAGAGGCGGGGATTTTCCGCAACTTCATCAACACGCTGACCGTGACGATCCCGGCCACGATCATCCCGATCCTGATCGCGGCCTTCGCGGCCTATGCCTTGGCGTGGATGGACTTTCCGGGCCGTGGTTTCCTGATCGCCTGTGTCGTGGGCCTTCTGGTGGTGCCGCTGCAACTGGCGTTGGTGCCGCTGCTGAACCTGCACAACCAGATCGGCATCGGGCAATCGTTCCTGGGGATATGGCTGGCCCATACCGGGTTCGGCCTGCCGCTGGCGATTTACCTGCTGCGCAACTACATGGTCGGCCTGCCGCGCGACATCATCGAATCCGCCAAGGTCGACGGCGCGACAGACTTCCAGATCTTCACCAAGATCATCCTGCCGCTGTCCTTCCCGGCGCTGGCCTCTTTTGCGATCTTCCAGTTCCTGTGGACCTGGAATGACCTGCTGGTGGCCAAGGTCTTCCTGCCCTCGACCGGGGACGCGCAGGTGATGACCGTGAAGATCGCCGACGATCTTCTGGGCTCACGCGGGGGGGACTGGGGCATTCTTGCGACGGCGGCCTTCGTTTCCATCGCGATCCCGCTGATCGTCTTCTTCTCCATGCAACGCTACCTCGTGCGCGGCCTTCTGGCCGGGTCCGTGAAGTAAATCTCAAGCACAGAGTTCTTGCCCATGACCGCCCACCAAACCTTGTCGAAAGATCAAATCCTTGCCGCCGATGCCGATTGGTGGCGGGGTGCGGTGATCTATCAGATCTATCCGCGCAGCTACCAGGACAGCAACGGCGACGGAATCGGGGATCTCAACGGGATCACCTCGCGTTTGTCGCACATCCAGTCCCTTGGGGTGGATGCCATCTGGATCAGCCCGTTCTTCACCTCTCCGATGAAGGATTTCGGCTACGACGTCAGCGATTATTGCGATGTGGACCCGATGTTCGGCTCGCTCAGCGATTTCGACGTTTTGATCGAGACGGCCCACGCCTTGGGCCTGAAGGTGATGATCGACCTCGTGCTGTCGCATACGTCGGACCAGCACCCCTGGTTCGCCGAAAGCCGCGAGGATCGCGACAACCCCCGCGCCGATTGGTACGTCTGGTCGGACCCGAAAGAGGATGGCACGCCCCCCAACAACTGGTTGTCGATCTTCGGCGGATCGGCCTGGCATTGGGACGCCCGGCGCGAGCAGTATTACCTGCACAACTTCCTCGTCTCCCAGCCCGACCTGAATTTCCATTGCGCAGAGGTGCAGGACGCGCTTCTGGACGTGGTGCGGTTCTGGCTGGATCGCGGCGTGGATGGCTTCCGGCTCGATACGATCAACTTCTACTTCCACGATGACGAGTTGCGCTCCAACCCCGCGCTACCGAAGGAAAAGCGCGACGACACGATTGCGCCCTCGGTGAACCCCTACAACCACCAGCTGCACCTCTATTCCAAGAACCAGCCCGAGAACCTCGACTTCCTCAAGCGCTTCCGCGCGGTGCTGGATGAATACCCCGCCGCCACGGCCGTGGGCGAGGTCGGGGATGCGCAGTTCGGGCTGGAGATCATGGGCCAGTACACGGCGGGCGATGACATGGTCCACATGTGCTATTCGTTCGAATTCCTGGCGAAAGAGCGCCCGACCGCGGCGCGTTTTGCCGATGTTCTGACGCGCATCGACAAGGCCGCGCCCGATGGGTGGGCCTGCCTTGCGTTCTCCAACCATGATGTGGTGCGCCATGCCACGCGTTGGGACTTGCCGCCAGCAGCAAGCAGGGCGTTAACGACGTTAATGATGTGCCTGCGCGGATCGCTGTGCCTCTATCAGGGCGAGGAATTGGGCCTGCACGAGGCCGATGTGCCGTTCGAGGCGCTGCAAGACCCCTATGGCATCGAGTTCTGGCCCGAGTTCAAGGGCCGCGATGGGTGCCGCACGCCCATGGTGTGGGAACCGTCGAACCAGAACGGCGGCTTTTCCAACGGGCAGCCGTGGTTGCCGGTCAGCCACGAACACCTGGCCTATTCCGTCGCCGCGCAAGAGGCTGATCCCGGATCGCTTCTGCACCATTATCGCCGCGCAATTGCCTTCCGTCACACCCATAAGGCGCTGGTGAAAGGCACCCACGCGGATGTTACGGCCACCGGCGACGTGCTGCATTTCACCCGCACCCAGGGCGACGAGACGCTGTTTGTCGCCATCAACCTCTCGGGCGAGCCTGCCGCGCTTGACGCGCCTGCGGGGCACTGGGTGCAAGTCGGACAAGAACTCGGATCGACTGGCCTTGCGCCGGATGGAAAACTACACCTCGGCCCATGGCAGCCAGCCCTTGCGCTGCGCGTAAATCAATAGGGAGCGACGCAGATGGCAAATCTCAAACTCACCGATGTCGAAAAGACTTATGGCGGCACCGTTCAGGTGTTGCGCGATATCAACCTGGATATCGAAAAGGGCGAGTTGATCGTGTTCGTCGGCCCCTCTGGCTGCGGCAAGTCCACGCTTTTGCGCATGATCGCGGGCCTTGAAAAGATCACCGGCGGCGAGCTGCAAATTGACGGCCAGGTCGTCAACGACGTGCCGCCGTCCGAAAGGGGCATCGCGATGGTGTTCCAGTCCTACGCGCTTTATCCCCACATGACCGTGCGCGACAACATGGCCTTTGCCCTGAAAATCGCGGGCGACAGCAAGGAAGAGATCGACCGCAAGGTCAACGCGGCGGCCGAGAAGTTGCAGCTTGAAAACTTCCTCGACCGCCTGCCCAAGGCGCTTTCGGGCGGCCAGCGCCAGCGTGTCGCCATCGGGCGCTCCATCGTGCGGGACCCGAAGGTCTATCTGTTTGACGAACCGCTCTCCAACCTCGACGCCTCGCTTCGCGTCGCCACCCGCATCCAGATCGCGCAACTCAAGGAAGAGATGCCCGAAAGCACGATGATCTACGTCACCCACGACCAGGTGGAAGCGATGACGCTGGCCTCGCGCATCGTCGTGCTGGCGGGCGGCGGCGTGGCGCAGGTGGGCAGCCCCCTGCAACTTTATGAACGGCCCAATTCCACTTTCGTGGCCAAGTTCATCGGCTCGCCCGCGATGAACCTTCTGGGCGGCAAGATCGTCGGCACTGGCGAGGTGACGACGCTGGAAATGAACGAGGGCGGGGGCACGATCACCTCCAACTACCCCTCCAATCCCGAGGATATGGGCGCGGTGGTCGAGGTCGGCATCCGCCCCGAGGATATGGTGGAAACCAACGCCGACGATTTCGCCTTCCAGGCCAAGGTGGAGATTACCGAGGCGCTTGGTGAAGTCACCCTGCTTTATTTCGAGCGCGCGCACCCGGATCATGAGCCCGTCATCGGCAAGCTTGCAGGCATCCACAAGTCCCTGCGCGGCACCTCGGTGAAGCTGAACGCCACGCCGGACAAGGTGCATGTGTTCAAGGACGGCGTGTCGCTGCTCTACCGCGACGAAGACGTGTTTTTGCCGGGTGTGCAGCCGCACTGAGGCGGGCAGGGGACTGCACGTGACACAGGACGGTTCAGCCTACTGCGAGACGTATGTTATAGTTCGGGCGGTCCAAATTGCCCGAGGTCACAATGGGAAATCCGAAATCAGCCCATGAAACCTTCGCGAAGATGTCCTTCGCAAAGGTCTACCCGATGTATCTTGCCAAGGTCGAGAAGAAGGGCCGTACGCGGGACGAATTGCACCGCGTTATCAACTGGTTGACTGGCTTCGATGACGGGGCGCTGCAACACTACCTCGACGCGGACGCCACCTTCGAGACCTTCTTTGACCGCGCGGAAATCAACCCCAACGCCAGTGGCATCACCGGCGTCATCTGCGGCGTTCGCGTCGAAGACATCGATGATCAACTGGTCCAGCGGGTCCGGTATCTAGACAAATTGGTCGATGAACTGGCGAAGGGACGAAAGATGGAAAAGATCCTGCGCGGGTCGTAGTTTTTTCGCCCACGCACGCCGTCGCGCCCCGTCTGTTCGCCTCTAGACATGTTAGCGCTAACATGATATGTGCCCGGCAACAGATTCAAGGAAGCAAGCCCATGTCCGCCGCATCTCATGTTGATCCCCGTATCGCCGCCATCACCGACCGCATCATCGAGCGGTCCCGCCCCACGCGGGAGCCCTACCTCGACCGCATGCGCAAGTTGGCCGAGGACGGCCCGCGCCGCGCCCATCTGACCTGCGGCAACCAGGCCCATGCCTATGCCGCAATGGGCGACGACAAGGGGGCTCTGGTGGCGGCGCGTGCGCCCAATATCGGGATCGTGACGGCCTACAACGATATGCTCTCCGCCCACCAACCCTTTGAAACCTATCCGCAAAAGATCAAGGACGCCGCGCGCGGGGCAGGGGCCACGGCCCAGGTCGCCGGCGGCGTGCCGGCCATGTGCGATGGTGTCACGCAAGGCCAGGTCGGCATGGAACTCAGCCTGTTTTCCCGCGACGTGATCGCCATGGCCGCCGGGGTGGCGCTAAGCCACAACACCTTCGACGCCGCCCTCTACCTCGGCGTTTGTGACAAGATCGTCCCCGGCCTCGTCATCGCGGCGGCCACCTTCGGCTATATCCCCGCGCTGTTCGTCCCCGCAGGCCCCATGGTCTCGGGCCTGCCCAACGACGAGAAAGCCCGCGTCCGCAACCAATTCGCCAACGGCGAAGTGGGCCGCGACAAGCTGATGGAGGCCGAGATGGCCTCCTACCACGGGCCCGGCACCTGCACCTTCTACGGCACCGCGAACTCCAACCAGATGTTGATGGAATTCATGGGGTTGCACCTGCCCGGCGCGTCCTTTGTCAATCCCGGCACCCCCCTGCGCGACGCGCTTACCGTGGCCGCAACCGAACGCGCGGCGGCCATTACCGCGCTTGGCAATGCCTATACGCCCGTGTGCGATATTCTTGACGAGAAAGCCTTCGTGAACGGCCTCGTGGGCCTCATGGCCACGGGCGGCTCCACCAACCTCGTCATCCACCTCATCGCCATGGCGCGGGCGGCGGGCATCATCCTGGAATGCAGCGATTTCAACGACATATCGGCCGCCACGCCGCTCATGGCGCGGGTCTACCCCAACGGGTTGGCCGACGTGAACCATTTCCACGCCGCCGGTGGCCTTGGCTATATGATCGGCCAACTGCTGGACGCGGGCCTGATGCACGACGACGTGAAGACCGCCGCAGGCGACGGCCTGTCCCTCTACACGCAAGAACCCGCGCTCGACAACGGCGCCTTCCACTACCGCCCCGGCCCCACGACCACCCTCAACGACAAGATCCTGCGCCCCGCCGCGGACCCCTTCGCCAAAACCGGCGGCCTGGCAGAGCTTTCAGGCAACCTTGGCATTGGCGTGATGAAAGTCTCGGCCGTTGATCCCGAGAGGCACTGCATCGAGGCACCCGCCGCCATTTTCCATTCCCAGGAGGCGGTGAAAGAAGCGTTCAAAAACAAGGAACTGGACCGCGACGTGGTCGTTGTCGTCCGCTTTCAGGGCCCCAAGGCCAACGGCATGCCGGAACTCCACTCGCTGACGCCGCTCCTCTCCATCCTTCAGGGCAGGGGCCATCGCGTCGCCCTCGTCACTGATGGCCGCATGTCGGGCGCATCCGGCAAAGTCCCCTCCGCGATCCACGTCGCGCCCGAGGCGCTTGACGGCGGCCTTATCGGCAAGCTGCAAGACGGCGACATGATCCGCGTCGACGCCACCAATGGCACCCTCGATGTCCTCACCGAAGGTGTCGAGGCCCGCCCCCACGCCACCCCCGACCTGTCGGCCAATTCCCACGGCGTGGGGCGTGAGTTGTTCGAAATCTTCCGCCAAACCGCAGGTCCGGCTACCACTGGCGCGGGCGTTGTGGTTTAAGCCAGCCGTCCCGCCAACCTCCAACCCGCCAACCTCCAACCCGACCTCCTCCAACCCGTCCCCCTCCAATCCACCCGCAAGCGCGATCCCCCATTTCCCCGTTCTTAAAATATCCCCGCCGGAGGCTCCCGTCCTCGCCCCACACACCCCGGCCTGACCCTGAAAGCCTGCCATGACCCCCCAAGCCCAATCCCTCGCCGCCCACCGCATCGCAGCCCTGGCCCCGATCATCCCTGTCCTCGTCGTCAATGACGTGGCCCATGCCGCACCGCTGGCCACGGCGCTGGTCAAGGGCGGGTTGCCGGCGCTGGAAGTCACGCTGCGCACCCCTTGCGCGTTGGAGGTCATCACCGAGATGGCGAAGGTCAAAGGCGGCGTTGTGGGCGCGGGCACGCTGCTGACGCCCCAGGACGTGGAAAACGCCAAGGCCGCAGGCGCCACCTTCGGTGTCTCGCCCGGCGCCACGGCGCATCTGATCGACGCGTGTACCGCCAATGAACTGCCGCTTCTGCCCGGTGCCGCCACCGCGTCCGAAGTCATGTTCCTGTTCGAGCAAGGCTATGACCTGCTGAAGTTTTTTCCGGCCGAGGCCAATGGCGGTGCGCCTGCACTCAAGGCCATCGGCGCGCCGATCCCGCAGGTCTCCTTCTGTCCCACCGGCGGCGTGACCATGGCCAATGTGAACAATTACCTGTCGTTGCCCAACGTGGTCTGCGCGGGCGGGTCCTGGGTTGCGCCCAAGTCCGCCGTGGAAGCGGGCGATTGGGCCGAGATCGAGCGTTTGGCCCGCGAGGCGGCCGCCCTTCCGCGATAGCCGAAAACAGGACGGACGTGGCGGCGATTTGCTGATCCGGAAGGGGCCGATCAGCAGGTTCTGGCCGTCGCCGCGCCCTCACGCGGGTGTGAGGTGAAATCTCGCACGATCCTCGTAGGTGTCAGCAGGAACCAACGCGCGATCAATGCGTTGGAGACCCGGATGCGCTCCGGACCCTGACACGAACAAGAGGATATCTTATAATGAAATACGCAGTATTCACAGGCACGCTTGCGGTTCTCCTGAGCCCCGTGGCGGCTTTTGCAGGGGGCTACGTGGCCCCGGCAGATCCGGCGCCCGTCGCCCCTGTCGCCGCGGCCCCTGCACCGGTCGGCTATGATTGGTCCGGCTTCTATGGCGGTATCCAGCTTGAGTATGGCGATGTCGATGCCAACACCCTTGCCGGTGCGGACGCCGCCGATGGCGATGGTGTGCTTTACGGCGTTTTTGGCGGCTACCGCTACGACCTGGGCAACATTGTCGTGGGTGCGGAACTGGACCTGAACTGGGCCGATATCGATCTGGACGATCCCGTGGGCACCACGATCGGCTCGCTTGATTCCGTGCACCGTCTGGGCGCAGAGGTTGGCTATGATGCCGGCCCGGCGCTGCTTTACGGTACCGTCGGTGTGGCGCAGGCATCCGCCACCGTGGGGGGCGCGGATCTGCAAGACAACGGCTATTTCTTCGGCGCTGGCGTCGATTATCTCGTCACCGACCAGATCATCCTGGGTGCTGAAGTGCTGCAGCACGAGTTTGAGGATTTCGACAACTCCGGCCTCGACATCTCGGCCACGACCTTCGGCGTCAGCGCGGCCTTCCGCTTCTGATCCGGGATTTGCAGACAACGATTCCCAGACAATGATTTCAGACAACGGCCCGCGCCCTTCACAGGAGGGGCGCGGGCCTTTCCTGGCGCCCCTGACAACGGGCCGACAATTCGGCAACGGCTGTGGATAACTCCACACGCAGGGCCGTCGCGGCGCTTGTCGCAGGGATGCCGGTCAGGCTATCAGACAGGAAAAGAAGCTAAAAAAAACCCCTGAGGCACCCATGCGTACTGCGTTGACCCTGATATCGCTATTCGTTGCGGCCCCTGTCTTCGCAGGCGGTGTGACAGATCCCGCTCGGCCCCCCTTGATGATTGATCCGCCGGTCGAGATGACGTGGACCGGTTTCTATGCGGGCGCCAATGTCATCTACGGCCAAGGCACGCCCACCGGACAGCCCGAGATCGACGGCCTGCACTACGGGCTTGTGGCGGGCTACCGCCAGGATCTGGGCGATCTTGTCATCGGCGTCGAGGTGGAGTGGACCAACGGCGCCATCGAGGCCCCCGGCGTGCCCACGCGGGAGATGAGCAGGCTGTTCAGCGGCGGTCTGGAGGTTGGCTATGATGCCGGCGTCTTCCTGCCCTATGCCACGGCCGGTGTTTCCACCGCACGCTTCGAAGAGCCGGTCATTCTGCCCAACTTCGACGCCTCGGGCCTTGGCTATTTCTTTGGCGTCGGCGTTGATTACGCCCTGAACGATGACATCACCCTCGGTGCCGAGATCATCCAGCACCGCTTCACCGACTTTCCGCTGCCCAACACGGATATTGACCTGAATACGGTCAGCCTGACGGCAACGTTCAACTTCTAGGTCCCAATCGTTAACGGCGTTAAGCTGTCGCCGCGCAGCGTCCGTCCATCTGGCGGGCGGCGAAGGCGAACAAACGGTCAAGCGCCGTGGCGAACACCTCATCGGGCAGCGTCAGCGCCACGCGGATATGGCCCGCCGCCGCCACGCCGAAGCTTTCGCCCGGCATCACCGCCACGCGTTCCTCCTCCAACAACGCCTCGCCGAAGTCGTTTCCGCTCAGGCCCGTGGCGCGGATATCCAGCATCACGTACATCGCCCCGGACGGGGGAATGGCCCTGATCTGCAAGGAGTTGCTCGCCTGTTGCTGTGCCAGGCGTTCCAGCACCATGTTGCGCCGGCGCAGGAACGGCGCGGCCACCGCCGCTTCCGCCTCCACCCCCAGCGACAGGGCATAGCACCCGGCGTCCTGGATGAAGCCCGGCACGCCATAGGTCGTGTGGGTGGCCAGGTTGATCATCTGCGCCACCGCTCCCGCGGGCCCTGCGACCCACCCCAACCGAGACCCCGTCATCGCGTGGCTTTTCGACAGGGACCCCACCGTCAAGGTCCGCTCGAACATGTCGGGCAGGCTGGCGAAGGGGCGGTGCGTGCCCTCCCAGATCTGGCTGTCGTAGACCTCGTCCGAAATCACCCAAAGGTCCCGCGCCCCGGCCACCCGCGCGATGCCCTCCAGCGTAGCGTCGGAATAGACCGCGCCGGTGGGGTTGTTGGGCGTGTTGATCAGAAGGCTCTTGGCACCCAGGCTGGCTGCCATCAGATCCGCCTCACGCGGCTGAAAGCCATCCTCGGGGTGGGTCGCCACGGGCTTTGGCACCGCGCCGACGCCCCGGATCGTGCCGGGGTAGGTGGCGTAATAGGGATCGATCAGAAGCGCCGTATCGCCGGGGTCGCAGGCCAGGCTGTGGGCTGCGAAAAGGCCGGATTGTCCGCCGGGGGTGATCAGGATGTTTTCGGGGCCATAGGTCAATTCGCTGAATGATGACAAACGCTTGGCCACGGCGTCGCGCAGGGATCGCGTGCCCGGAACGGCCGCATAGCCGGTGTGTCCGCCCCGTGCCGAGGCATCCATCGCGTCCAGGATGTCGGGGGCCGTGCGGGTGTCATGCTCGCCGATGGTCAGCTCCAGCACCGGCTCTCCGGCGTCCTTCAGGGCACGGGCGCGGTAGAACAGCCCCCAGCCATCGTCGCCGCCACCGGTCAGCCCCATGAGGCGGTTGGAATAGGTCGGCATGGGCGGCGCTCCGGGATCGAGGGGTGTGGTGGCGCGAAGGTGCGTGCACCGGCGCGCGGGCGCAACCCCCTACGGCCCCCTACGGCGCGCCCGCGTTGCGGTCACTCAGCACCAATCGGTAGCTCCGGCCGATCCAGTCGCGCAGCTCGGTCGGCGGGGTGTTCCACGGAAACAGAACCCAGCCCGTGCCCTTCAGGTACGCAGAGGTCACAGCGCGCTTTTGTCCCACCAGCATTTGCGCCATCAGGTCGCTGCCAATGCGCAGGGACAGGCCCTCGCCGCCGGTTGTGTAGGCGGCGAACATATGGCCATGCACGGTCCAGATCACCATGCCCTCGCCGAAGGGCGTCGTACGGGCGGTGCCCAACAGGCCTTTGGCGTATATGTCGACGAAGAGCTCCTGCATGGTCGCAAGATAGTGGCGCGTTGAAATTATTGCAGGTGCAAGTACCTGCGGCTTGTTATCGCAGATACAAATGTGCTAGCCCGTGCCCCATGTTTTACACATTGCCCTGTACGACGATCTGTATTCCCCGCTAATTCAAGCGGTCCGGGCACGTGTGGTTTTAATGGTTCTTCCTATCTGCTAGCCCGGTCGCGCGCCCTTTTTCCGCCTGCCGAAAGCTTGCCCCATGGTCGATATCCGCCTGAAAAACTCCAAGACCCGCCGTGTAGAGGTGCTGGACCCAATCGTGCCCGGGAAGGTCTCGATGTATGTCTGCGGGCCCACGGTCTATGACCGCGCTCACATCGGCAACGCGCGCTCGGCGGTGGTGTTCGACCAGTTGTTTCGCCTGCTGCGCCATGTCTATGGCAAGGACAACGTCACCTTCGTGCGCAATTTCACCGACGTGGACGACAAGATCAACGCCCGCGCGGCCGAGGAGGGGCGCGAGATCGCGGATCTGACCGCCGAGACGGCGCTATGGTATCTGGACGACACGCGCGCTTTGGGCGTGCTTGACCCGACGCATATGCCGCGCGCGACGGGCTACATCGCTGAAATGGTTGCCTTTATCGAGGATCTGATCGCCAAGGGCTTCGCCTATGCCCGCGACGGCCATGTTCTGTTTCGGGTGCGCTCGTTCGAGGATTACGGCAAGCTCTCGGGCCGCTCGGTCGATGACATGATCGCGGGCGCGCGCGTCGAAGTGGCCCCTTACAAAGAGGACCCGATGGATTTCGTGCTGTGGAAGCCGTCGGCCGATGACATTCCGGGGTGGGAGAGTCCATGGGGCAGGGGCCGCCCCGGCTGGCACATCGAATGCTCCGCCATGGCCCACGCGATCTTGGGAGAGCAATTCGACATCCACGGCGGCGGCGCAGACCTGATGTTCCCGCACCACGAAAACGAGGTCGCGCAGTCCTGCGCGGCAGGCCACAAGTTCGCGAACATCTGGATGCACAACGAGATGTTGCAGGTCGAGGGCAAGAAGATGTCCAAGAGCCTTGGCAACTTCTTCACCGTGCGCGATTTGTTGGACAGTGGTGTGCCGGGCGAGGTGATCCGCATGGTCTTCCTTGGTACTCACTACGGCAAGCCGATGGACTGGACCGAGAAGAAGCGGGCAGAGGCCGAGAAGACGCTGCGCAAGTGGTATGGGCTGGCAGAGGCCGGAGACGCGGTGCCCAAGGCAGTTGTCGCCGCCCTTGCCGATGACCTCAACACCCATCAGGCCTTGGCCGAGATGCACAAACTTGACGGCGCCGAACTTGGAGCGTCGCTGTCGGTGATGGGCCTGTGGAGCGGCGCGGTGCCGGAGTGGGCGCAAGAGGATGGGGTGGATCTATCTGCCTTTGTCGAATGTCTTTCGGACGCGCGGGAGAAAGCGATGCAAAGCAAAGATTTCTCCGTCGTGGATGCGCTCAAGACGGCCCTCACTGCCGCTGGCATCGAAGTCCGCATGTCCAAAGAGGGCGTAGAGCTCCTACCCGGCCCCGATTTCGACCCCTCCAAACTGGAGGGCCTCTAATGTCTTGCACAGAACACAAGTCCAGCCCCGGACCGCGGGTGGGGGTGAAGCCCCCGCGTCGCCCCGTAGGGGCTCACCTATGGTGCGACGGGGCGGTCAGGGGCTGGACGGGCCGCAAGCGACCCGCCCGAAGTGGCTCTGAAATGGCTAAAGATGCGTTAACGTACAAATCAAAAAGCAGCGAAAACAACAGCTTACATAAATGCTCAAGCTTGAGCACCCCCGCCGGAGGCCCCCAATGACCAAAACCCGCCTCCACCTTTACGACACCACCCTGCGCGACGGTCAGCAGACGCAAGGCGTGCAATTCTCCACCCCCGAGAAGATCCGCATCGCAAACGCCCTCGATGCCCTCGGCCTCGATTATATCGAAGGCGGCTGGCCCGGCGCGAACCCCACGGATTCCGCCTTCTTCGATGACGCTCCCGCCACGCAAGCCAGGATGACTGCCTTCGGCATGACCAAACGGGCAGGGCGCTCGGCCGAAAATGACGACGTTCTGGCCGCCGTCCTGAACGCGAACACCGGGACCGTCTGCCTCGTCGGCAAGTCCCACGATTTCCACGTGACCGAGGCCCTTGGCATCACCTTGCCCGAGAATGTCGAGAATATCCGCGCCTCCATCGCGCACCTGGTGGCGCAGGGTCGCGAGGCGCTGTTCGACGCCGAGCATTTCTTTGACGGCTACAAGGCCAATCCCGATTACGCGCTCGAATGCGTCCATGCCGCCCACACTGCGGGCGCGCGCTGGGTTGTTCTGTGCGACACCAACGGCGGCACATTGCCCTCGGAAATCGCTGACATCACCGCTAAAGTCATCGCCTCCGGCATCCCCGGCACGCACGTCGGCATCCACACCCACAACGATACGGAAACCGCCGTGGCCGGTAGCCTTGCAGCGGTGGAGGCCGGCGCGCGCCAGATCCAAGGCACGCTGAATGGCCTGGGGGAGCGGTGCGGTAACGCCAACCTCACCACGCTGATCCCGACGCTGCTGCTCAAGGAGCCCTACAAAAGCCGCTACACGACCGGAATCGCCGTCGAGAAGCTATTGGGTCTCACCCGGCTTTCGCGGATGCTCGACGACATTCTCAACCGTGTGCCCCAGCGCCAGGCCCCCTACGTCGGCGCCAGCGCCTTCGCCCACAAGGCGGGTCTGCACGCCAGTGCCATCGTCAAGAACCCCACCACCTACGAGCATATCGACCCCGAAACGGTCGGCAACACCCGCATCATCCCGATGTCCAACCAAGCGGGCCAATCGAACCTGCGCAAACGGCTGGCCGAGGCGGGGCTATCGGTCGAAAAGAGCGACCCGGCGCTGGCGCAAATTCTTGATACGATCAAGGAACGCGAAGATCAGGGATACAGCTTCGACACGGCTCAGGCCTCTTTCGAGCTGTTGGCCCGCCGTGCCCTTGGCCTCTTGCCCGAGTACTTCGAGGTCAAGCGCTACAAGGTCACGATCGAGCGGCGCAAGAACAAGTACAACCAGATGGTCAGCCTGTCCGAGGCGATGGTCGTCGTGAAGGTCGGCGGCGAAAAGAAGCTGTCGGTCAGTGAAAGCATGGATGCGACGGGCAGCGACCGGGGGCCGGTGAACGCATTGGCCAAGGCGCTGGCAAAGGATCTGGGGCCCTATCAGGGGTTGATCGAAGATATCCATCTGGTCGACTTCAAGGTGCGCATCACCCAGGGCGGGACCGAGGCCGTGACCCGCGTGATCATCGACAGCGAAGACAGCAATGGGCGGCGCTGGTCGACCGTGGGCGTGTCGCCCAACATCGTGGATGCCAGTTTCGAAGCACTGCTGGATGCGGTGACATGGAAGCTGGTCCATGAGGGGGCAGAGGTTCAATGAAATCGACGCTTTCTGTTGCCCTGTGCCTCAGCGCCACGCAGCTTGCGGCGTCGGAACCGGTGCGCCTGTGCAACGTCGCCTCTTACGGAAATGGCAGCCCGGTCGTGGAAATCGTCCTGGCAGATGACCGTGTGATCGTGGGCCTCGGCCAGGAAGACGGCGGTGGTGATCTGGTGACCCTGCGTGAGCCGGGGCGTTTCGTGCAGACCTGGGCGCGGCTGTCGCCCGGATTGGCGGGCCTGCCCATGACGATGGACACCATGCCGGGTGCCGATACGCTTTTCGATATGCTGGATGTACGCTTTGCCGACGGCACGGGCGGGCGTTGGGTGGGCACGGGGCCGGACAACCCGATTTTCGAGGTCATCGCGGCTTTCGGAATGAATGACACCCGGGAGTTCTTCGACCGTACGCTGGTGCAGGTCGACGCGGATCATCCCATATTTGCCGACCCCTGTGGAGATTGGCCATGAGCACTTGGGACCGCGAAAGCTTCTTTACCATCCACGCCGACCTGCCCCGCGAAGGGCCGGGGGAGACGGCGGATGTGGCTTGGGCGGCGGAGGTTGCTGACCTCGTGCCGGGCGCGCGCATCTGCGATGCAGGCTCGGGGCCGGGGGGCGATATCGGCGCGTTGCTGCGCGCCGCCAAGGACGCCCATGTGACGGCGATTGATGCCCACGCCCCGTTCATTGACGCGGCGAAGGCGCGCTGGGGCGCGGATGGGCGGGTTGATCTGGTCGCGGGCGATTACACCGGGATCACCGGCCCGTTTGATTTCATCTGGTCCGCAGGCGCGGTCTATTTCCATGGCATCGCAGAGCTTCTGCCGCTCTGGCGTCCGGCCTTGGCCGAAGGGGGCGCGATTGCCTTCTCGGAGCCGTGCGTGTTCACCGATGGGCCGCCCTCGGATGTGGTGAAGGCCCTTTGGGAAGACTACCCGCGCCTGACCGATGCGCAGGGCATCGCCGCGCAGGTGCGCCTGGCGGGGTACGAGACGCTGGCCACGCGCAAGCTGTCGGATGTAGCGTGGGAAAGCTATTATCGTCCGATGGAGGCACGGATCGCAGAGCTGCGCCGCACGGCCGACACCCGCATGCACGCCGCCCTGGACGAGGCCGAAGCCGAGATCGCCGCCTGGCGCGCCAACCGCACCGAAACGGGCTATCTTCTGTCCGTGGTGAGGCCGCTGTGAGCGTTCAGGCCTGTGCAGATCTGGTTGCGCGCGGCGATCCGCGCCGGTTTCGCGCCGCGATGGCCGCGCCCTTGGCGGCGCGCGAGGTGCTGCTGCCGCTTTATGCGTTCAACATCGAGGTCAGCCGCGCGCCGTGGGTGACGCAAGAGCCGATGATCGCCGAGATGCGCCTGCAATGGTGGCGCGATGCCCTTGAAGAGATCTCCGATGGGCGGGCACGGCGGCACGAGGTGGTCGATGCGCTGGGGTTTCTGGACGCGCAGGGCGCGGCGACGCTGGATCAGGTGATCGCGGCCCGGCGTTGGGACATCTACAAGGATCCGTTCGAGGACGAGGCAGCGTTTTCGCAGTATCTGCAACGCACCTCTGGCGGGTTGATCGACACCGCCCTGCGAGCCTTGGGCGGCACGCCAACGCCCGCCACGGACGCCATCGGCTATGCCGCTGGCTTGGCGCGGTATCTGGTGGCGGTGCCTGCGCTTGAAGCCCGTGGGCGAGTGCCGCTGCTTGATGGGCGGGCGGCGGCAATATCCTCGCTGGCGCAAGACGCGTTGCGTGCGTGGCCGGGGCGTATTGATGTGGCGATGCCTGCGCAGGCGGCGCTGTTCGAGGTGGCGGGCGCAAAGGCGATCCTGAAGCGCGCCGTGGCCGATCCCCTGGCCGTGGCCGAGGGGCGGCTGGACCTGCCGCCCGGTCGCGAGAAACTCAGCCTTCTTGCGGCGGCCTTCTTGCGGCGGCTCTAGGCGTCATAGCGCCACTTGGAACGCGTCAGGTGGCTGGTGACACGAGCGGTGTCAGGCCACGCGCTGGCGCGGCTGCATCGCCAGCCAGATCAGTGCCGCACCCGCCAAGGCAAGGAACGGGGCCATCGCAAGGTTCACCGACGTCCAGCCGGCCACGACATCCTCGCCGCCCGAATACATCAGCACGCCGGAACTGAGCGAAGCGATGAAGACCGACCCAAAGACGACGAAATCGTTCATGCCCTGAACTGTGCCCCGCTCTTCCGGCGCATGGGAGGCGGTCAACATGGCAGTGGCGCCGATGAAACCGAAATTCCAGCCGACACCCAAAAGAATGAGGGCGCCGAAGAACTGGAACAGCTCGACCCCGGTCATGGCCACGACGCCCGCAGCGGCAAGCAGCAAAAGGCCCGTGGCGACGATTTTCGTGGTCCCGAACCGTGCGATCAGGTGGCCGGTGAAGAACGAGGGCGCGAACATGGCAATGACGTGCGCCGAAACCACATCGGCCGCATTGCCGGTCGTGAAGCCACAGCCCACGACGGCCAGCGGCGTTGACGTCATCATCAGGTTCATCAGCGAATAGGTGACGGCCCCGCAGATCATCGCCACGATGATCTTGGGATCGCGCAGCAACTCGGCCCGCGTGCGCCCCCGTGGATCATCGGCATGGGCGGCCTTGGGCTTGGGCAATTGCAGGAACGCAAACAGACCGGACCCTATGAGGTTGATTGCAAAGATAAAGGCATAGGTGCCGACGAAGGGGATCACCGTCGCCTCGCTGGAGGCCTTGACCAATTGCGGGCCAATCAGCGCCGATATAAGCCCCCCGGCCATCACGTAGGAAATCGCCTTGGGGCGAAACGCGGACGAGGCGGTATCCGTCGCGGCGAAGCGGTAAAAGCCCTGTGCCGACATGTAGATGCCGCTGAAGTACGAGCCCAGAAGAAAGACCGGGAAACTGTCGATCCACAGGCCATATCCCGCGATCGCGGCCCCCAGACCGCCGCCCAGGGCGCCCACATAGAAGCCGATTTGACGGCCATATTTTTGCATCAGCGGCGAAATCCATGGTGCCGTCGTCATGGAGCCGAAGACGATCAACGAAATCGGAAGCGTCGCCAGGGCAGGCGACGGTGCGATCATCAGGCCCGCGAGACCTCCGATCGTGAACAACATCGGCATCTGCGCGCCCAGAAGCGCCTGTGCCATGACCAGAACAATCACATTGCGCTTGGCCGCGGTATCGTCTGGGTGCGATAAAAGGGGGGTGCTGTCGGTCATGGTGAGAGCGGTATAGGGTTTGCAAACGGGCGTCCAGATGAGCGGATGTCACATTTGGGGACGGCGGTCGATCGGGGCCGGGACAAGGGAAGCGCAATGCGGATCGAGACCGAAGAAGACCTGGCCAGAGGGTTTGCGCAGCTCTGCGAGATGGAGCCGAAATTCACCATGATATCAGGGCCTTTGCCGTTGCGCAGGCGGCCGGACGGGTTCGGGGCCTTGATGAATGCGATCGTCGGCCAGCAGGTCTCCACCGCGTCGGCGGCCGCAATCTGGAGCCGGTTGCAAGCGGCGGGGTTCGACCGTGAAGAGGCCGTGTTTCAAAGCACGGACGAGGACTTGAAGCGCTGTGGACTGTCGCGTCCCAAAGTGCGCTACGCCCGCGCGCTGGCCGAGGTGCGGCTGGACTACGGCGCGTTGCGCGGTGCCTCGGCGTCGGACGTCGTTCAAACGCTGATCACCGTGCCCGGCATCGGGCGCTGGACGGCGGAGATCTACGCCAAGTTCGCGCTGGGCCACGCCGATGTATTCGCGGCGGGGGATCTGGCGTTGCAGGAGGGGGCGAAGCTGCTGTTCGACCTGCCCGCACGCCCGTCCGAGAAAGAGATGCGCACAATGGCCGAGGCATGGTCCCCGGTTCGGGCCATTGCCGCGCGCGCGCTCTGGGCCTACTACCGGGAAAAGACCAAGCGAGAGGGCGCGATATGACTGATGTGTTGGATTATGGGACCAAGCCGTCTCATTCGGGGGATGTGACGTCCCTGGTGGTGTTCCTGCATGGCTACGGTGCCGATGGCCGCGACCTCCTGGGCCTTGCCGATCCGCTGGCAGAGCATTTGCCCAACACGGTCTTCGTGGCCCCCGACGCGCCCGAGCGTTCGGCGATGAACCCGGCGGGATTTCAGTGGTTCCCGATCCCCTGGATCGACGGATCCAGCGAGGCGGCCGCAGCCGAAGGCATGGCCCGCGCGGTGATCGACCTGAATGCGTTCCTCGACCATGTGATGGCGGAACATGGCGTGACGGCGGCGGAAACGGCGCTGGTGGGCTTCAGCCAGGGGACGATGATCTCTCTGCATGTCGCGCCGCGCCGGGATGAGGCCTTCGCGGGCGTCGTCGGCTTCTCGGGCCGGTTGCTGGACCCGGAGGCTTTGGTCGATGACGTCGTGGTGCGCCCGCCGGTTCTGCTGATCCATGGCGATGCCGACGACGTGGTGCCACCGCAATCGCTGCCCGAGGCCGCCGAAGGCCTGGAAGCCGCCGGGTGGGAAGAGGTCTACGCCCACGTCATGCAAGGCACGGCCCACGGCATTGCGCCCGATGGCCTATCGGTGGCGCTGGCATTCCTGCGGGACAAACTGCCGGAGTAGCGTGCGATTTCGCTGTCATCTGATCGTTGCATGAGCGCCCTAAGATTCGGGTGTGACCACATCATGTCGTTTTGCTTGCCCCGTGGTCGCACCTAGATATAGTGGCGTCATGGCTTGGGCGGGTGCTCTCGCCCTGGCGCTTGAGTGGGCGAACCGGGTGGGTAGGACTGTGATGCAGACCAGCGACGAAAATGATTTCAAGACATCGTTTGTGCGCGCCCCGGGGGCGTTGAAACACAATCCGGCGTTGGTCCTGAACGCGGACTACCGCCCGCTCAGCTATCTGCCGCTGTCGCTTTGGCCGTGGCAGGAAGCGGTGAAGGCGGTGTATCTGGACCGGGTGCAGATCGTGGCGGAATACGATGACTTCGTGCATTCCCCCTCGACGGTGATCCGCATCCCGTCTGTCGTGGTCCTGCGCGACTACGTGAAGCCCCAGAAACGGGTCGCGTTCACGCGCTTCAACTTGTTCCTGCGTGATCATTTCAGTTGCCAGTACTGCGGGGCGAAGGGCGATCTGACCTTCGACCACGTGGTGCCACGGGCCAGTGGCGGCATCACCTCATGGGAAAACGTGGTGGCGGCCTGTTCGCGGTGCAATCTGCGCAAGGGCTCGAAATCCCTGCGGCAGTCGGGGTTGTCGCTGCGCCGCGCACCGAGACAGCCGGAGGCGGCTGAGTTACACAATCAGGGGCGGCGGTTCCCTCCCAATTATCTGCACGAAAGCTGGATGGATTTCCTGTACTGGGATTCCGAATTGGAGGCCTAGGCGACTGGGGCCGACTTTGGGATTTGAGTTGTATTTGGCAAGATGAAGGAGCGCGGTGCGCGGGGTGACAGGGCCGACGCGCAGGGCTAGCGTAGCTGAAGGTCTTGCCAAGGAGAGTTCCCATGTCCGATCCGTTCTTCCTGCCGCCCTCGGGCACAGATTTGCCGCGTTACGCGGGCGTGCCCTCGTTCATGCGATTGCCCTACCTGGCCGCCAATGACCCCAAGCGGGCCGAGGTGGATATCGGCATCTTCGGGCTGCCCTGGGACGGGGCCACATCGAACCGGCCCGGCGCACGCCATGGACCGCGCGCGTTGCGCGACGCCTCGACGATGATCCGGGAAATGAACCGCGCGACCGGGCAATTGCCGTTCCAGGCCGCGAATATCGCGGACCTGGGCGATGTGGCGATGTCGCCGGTAGATCAGGACGAGGCGTTGGAAAGCGCGCAGGCGTTTGTGCGCGGGGTCCTGGGGCAAGACATCCTGCCTTTCATGGTGGGCGGCGATCATCTGTGTACGTTAACGGTGTTAAGGGAATTGCGTGCGGCACGCGGCGAGGCGTTTGGGTTGGTGTTATTGGACAGTCATACGGATCTTTATCCGCCGTACTTCGGCGGCAAGACCCTGACCCACGGCAACCCGTTTCGCCAAGCGATCGAGGAGGGGTGCCTTGACCCGACCCGCTGCGTCATGGCGGGGATGCGGGGGACGTCCTACAACACCTCGGACTTCGACTACGGCGCGCAAAAGGGCGTTCGGATCCTGCCGATCGAGGAATGCATGGAGCGGGGCTGGGGCAGCGTCATGCAGGTCGCCCGCGAAGTCGTGGGCGACGCACCCACCTACGTGTCCTTCGACATCGATTTCGTCGACCCCGCCTTCGCGCCCGGCACCGGCACACCCGAGGT